>JAJPHO010000069.1 GCA_021325215.1 Alphaproteobacteria bacterium | reverse complement strand
CCGATGGCCTGGGCGGCGTGGTTCGCCAAGCATGGCGTCTCCGAGCGGGCGCCGCTCGGCATGATGTTCGACCAGTTCGCCCAGATGATCCTGGCCGCGATCGACGGTCTGGGCATCGCCTTGCTGCCCGAATTCCTCGCCAAACCCGAACTGGCCGACGGACGGCTGGTCACCGTCTGGGGCGAGCCGGTGCTCAGCGAAGGAAGCTATTTCCTGGTCTGGCCCCAGGCGGGCGAGAAATACCCGCCGCTGGCGGCGTTCCGCGGCTGGCTGGCGGAAGAGGTCGGTGGGGCTTAGCGTCTTATGCCCGGGCAAATTAATCGAATGCCGCGGCGTTTGCGTGACTAGGAGTGCGACGCGCTCAGGAACGCCAGCAGGAACAGAAGGTAACTTACGAGCTTCATGATGGATCTCCGATCCGAGGGGCCGAAGCCCCTCGGTGGATTGTTTTGCTTACATCGAGCCGCCGCTGGCGAAGATCTGCTGGCCGCTGACCCAGCCGGCATCGTCCGAAGCCAGGAAGCTCACGATGGTGGCGATGTCGTTGGGCTGGCCGATACGGCCGAGCGGGGTGGTGCTGACCGCCCACTTCTCGAAATCGCCGCCGATGAAGCCCTTCGAGGTGGCGCCTTCGGTCTCGACCATGCCGGGATTGACGGTGTTGACGCGGATGCCCTTGGGGCCGAGTTCCTTCGACAGCGTGCCGGTAATGGCGTCGACCGCGCCCTTGGTGCCGTTATAGACGGCCATGCCGGGCGGGGTGATGCGCGACACCAGCGAGCCGATATTGACGATGCTGCCGCCCTGGGGCAGGTGCTTGGCGGCAGCCTGGCTGACCAGCAGCAGGCCCAGAACATTGATGTCGAAGATGTGGTGGTAATGCTCTTCGGTGATCTCTTCGAGCGGCTTCACGTCATAGACGCCGGCATTGTTCACCAGCACGTCGAGCTTGCCATAGGTCTTGATGGCGGCGTCGACGATGGCCTGGGCGTCCTTGGCCTCGGCGACGTTGCCGCCGACCGCGACGGCCTTGCCGCCGGCGGCGGTGATGGCGGCGACCACCTTGTCGGCACCTTCCCTGGAGGAGGCGTAATTGACGACGACGCTGGCGCCGTCGGCGGCCAGCGACTTGGCGATGGCGGCGCCGATTCCCTTCGAGGCGCCGGTGACGATAGCGACTTTGCCGGAAAGCTTGCTCATGGTGGTGGGTCCTTTTGCTGCGGCCGAAACCGCGTTGGTTCGATAGTTCGGTAATTTGGAACTATTGAACTCGACGTCAAGTGGCGTATATGAAAGAAATCATGAAGCCGATCTTTCACCCGCCGCTCGACGTGATCACCCTGGAGGGCATCTTCCATGCCTTGTCCGATCCCGCGCGCGCGGCGATCTTCGCCAACATTGCCTTCTCGGAATGCTCGCAGAGCTGTACGGCCTTTTCGCAGATCATCGACAGGACGATTCCCAAATCGACCCTGTCGCAGCATTTCAAGGCGTTGCGTGAGGCTGGACTGATCCGCTCGGAGCGGCGCGGCGTCGAGATGCATAATGTCTCGCGCTGCCCCGAAATCGAACAGCGTTTCCCCGGGCTGATCCCATCGATCCTGACCAATTATAAGAAGCAGCTTCAGGAAAAAGCTCTGGCGGCTAATTAAGCCGCGCCGGCCAGGGCGCGTTCCAGCCGTCCAGTTCCTCCAGCCGCCCGTGCCAGCGCCGCATATGGGGAAATTCCTCCAGTGGCAGATGCGCTTCTTTGGCATAGGGAAGGGCGATTCCCACCGAGAAATCGGCCAGGCTCGGCCGGTCGCCCAGCAGCCAGCGGCGCCCGTCGAGATGGTCGTTCAGCACGCGGGCATATTTGCGGAAATCCCGCTGCGCCTCCGCCACCGCGCTTTGATCGACGTCGCCCAGTCCGAAGCGGGGGCGGACGACATATTCGAAATAAAGCGATCCCCCGGCGCGGGTGAAATGCTGGGAATTCCAGCTGAACCATCTGACCAGCTCGACCTGCTTCTCGCGGCTGTCCGGCAGCAGCTCGGAGCCGGTGGCCAGGGCCAGCTCGTAAAGGATGGCGTCGGATTCCCACACCACCTTGTCGCCCCGGGTCAGCACCGGCACCTTGGCGTTGGGATTGAGGGTCAGATAGGCCGGCAGCACATGCTCGCCTTTTTCCAGATCGACATAGATGAAATCGACCGGCGCCTTGAGATAAAGCGCGGCAGCGCAGACTTTGCGCGGCATCAGGGTATCGCAATAGAACAGCTTCATTTCGTCGTTCCGCTCCATCGTTATATGTTGATATCAACTTAACGGCAGCCGCGAGTCAAGCGCAGGGAATAAAAGCGCGCGCCTATCGTCCCTGATTCGGGCCGGGAAAAAGGGCAAAGATGCATAGAGGCGAGCAATATCACCGTTTCATCAGCGCCTCGCCGCGCGATCGGCGGACGCGTGACCGGTTCCTGCGCATGGCGCTCGGCCTGGTCGCGCCGGGCAGCCGCATTCTCGATTTCGGCGCGGGAACGGGAATCGACGCCCGCCGATATGCGGCCGCCGGGCATGTCGCCTGGGTCCATGAACCGGACCCTGTCCAGCGCGCTTATCTCGCCGAACATTGCCGGGACGAAATCAGCGCCGGCACCATCATTCCCACCGAATTCCCGCCGAGCGGAAAGATCGACGCGATCACCGCCAATTTCGCCGTCCTCAATCTGGTTCCCGATCAGGCGGCGCTGTTCCAATCCTTCGCGCACATCCTGGAAGAAGGCGGCTTCGTCCTCGCCAGCCTGCTGAACCCCTATTATCTGGGCGACGCCCGCTATGGCTGGTGGCGCGCCAATCTCGTCACGCTGCTGCGCGAAGGCCGTTACGCGATCGACAGCGCCAGCGGCATCGTCCGCTATGCGCCGAGGTCGGTGGCACGAGCCGCCGCGCCTCATTTCCGGTTGGAGAAAACCCTCCCGCCGGGGCCTGCATCGTGGATGCGGCAATATGCGTTTCTGCTGTTGCGGCGGATTTGAGATGCTGCCCGAACGGCTCATTCCCTTTATTCGCCCGGTGCCGCAATGGACGGCGGTCGCCATCGCCCCGCCGCAGCGCTCGGTCACCGTCCATCTGTCCTGGGAGGGCGGATCACGGGATGTCACCGACGATCACGCCGTCGCGTCGCTCAGGCCGCTGACCATCGCCACGGGCACCGATGCAGGCGCTGCCGCAACGCTCGATTACCGCGAAGACGGACGCAGTCTCGGCAGCCTGCGCCTGGTGAAATCGGGCACTCTTTCGTCGCTGTCGCTCTATCGCGTCGAGGCCGGCGGGCATCGCTGCCTGCCCTGGCCATGGCGTGCCTGGAACGGGCGGCTGCACAGCCGAGCGGCACGGCGCAGCAAGGGGGACCATAATTTCCGCATGGACCCGGCGGCGCTCCAGCATTTGATGGTCTGCTACATCGATCCCCGCCCGGTCGTTCTCGTCTCGGTGAGCGGTCCCGGCCATTTCAACATTTTCCCGATGGACCTGATCGGATCGGTCGGCGGGCATTTTACCCTCGCTCTGCGCAGCACCAACATCTCGATTCCGCTCCTGCGGGAGGGAGCCCGGGTGGCGCTCTCCTGTCTGCCCGCGGGCATGAAAGCCGCCGCCTACGATTTGGGGCGGCATCACAAGGCGCCGCTGGAAGACCCCGCGTCGCTGCCTTTCGCCACCCGTCCGTCGTCCGGCCTGGGCGTTCCCGCCGTGGGGGCGGCGTTGCGTCTGCGCGAACTGGCCATTCGGCAGGCGGAGGAGATCGGATCGCATATTTTCTTCGTCGCCGACATCCTATCCGACGAACGGATCGCCGACGGGAAACAGCTCCACCACGTCTCGGGTATCTATCAGGCCTTTCGCCGCCGGCGGGGCGCGGCTCTGCCCGAAGCATGACCGGCCTTCCGACGAAATCCCTGCGCTCGGCGTGGGACTTCTTTCTCGATTTCTGCAACGACGCGCGGGGTCTGGGCGCCCAGGCCGCTATGCTGATCGGGCTCGGCGCGGTGCTGGAAGGGGTCGGGCTGACGCTGCTGATCCCCATGCTCGGGGTCGTGACCGAGACCGGCGTTTCGTCCAACTGGATCGTTTCTCATCTGCCGGCCATCCCGGGCGTCGAGGGCCGCGTCGGCAGGCTGACGGTGCTGCTGGCCTGCTTCGCGGTCCTGATATCGGTGCGCGCCCTGGTTTTGTGGCGCCGCGACGTCCTGTTGGCGGAGCTGCGGGTCGGTTTCGTCGAGCGGCAGCGGCGCCGGCTGGTCGAGCGCCTGGTGGCGGCGCCCTGGACCACCCTGTCGCGCATGAAGCAGGCGCGGATCAATCATCTGCTCGGCAATGACGTCGTGCTGACCGGCACCTGCGTCCATTTTCTTCTGCAGGGCGGCGTTTCGCTCTGCATGCTGGCGATGCAGTGGGGTCTGGCCTTTCTGCTGTCGCCCTATTTGGCGGCGCTGATCGGCGGGATGCTGGCGGTGGCGAGCCTGGGCCTGCTGCCGCAATTGGCCAAATCGCGCGAGCTGGGCAAGGAATCGGCCGAGGCCTATCTGCATCTGTCGACCAGCGGCGCGGAATTTCTCGGCGGGCTGAAGCTGGCGATGAGCCAGAACCTGCAAGTCCGCTTCGCCGAGGAATTCAATGCCACCTTGCGCCGGCTCGCCGGCCGGCAGGTGGCGTTCACGCGGGCGCAGAGCCGGGCGCAGCTGGCCTTCACGACCCTGGCGTCGCTGGCGGGTGCCGCGGCGATCCTGGCGGGAGTGGCATTGCTCGATGTTCCGCCGCCGCTGCTGATCGTGTTCGTGCTGCTGCTGGCGCGGATGAGCGCGCCGGCGGCGCAATTGCAGCAGGGCGCCCAGCAATTCGCCAATTTCCTGCCCTCCTACGAAAAGATCAAAGCGCTGGAGACCGAGCTAGGCGAAGCCGGCGCGCTTGTCGCCGCGGCGGATCTGCCGGCCGGGGGGACGCTGCGCTTCGACAAGGTGACCTATCGTCATGCCGAGGGAGACAAGGGCGTCCGCGAGCTCGATCTCGCCTTGGAACCCGGCGAGTTCATCGGCATCACCGGCGCCTCGGGCGCGGGCAAGACCACCTTCGCCGATCTCGCGGTCGGACTGCTGGAGCCGCACTCGGGCGCGATTTCGCTGGGCGGGCGGCCGATGACCGAAGGCCTGCGCGCACGCTGGCGCTCGGTGGTTGCCTATGCGCCGCAGGAAGCCTTCCTGTTCCACGACACCATCCGCAACAATTTCCTCTGGGCCGATCCGGCGGCGGGCGAAGAGGAGATGGCCGAGGTTCTGCGCATTGCCGGGGCTGGGGAGTTTATTGCCGCGCTCGATAAAGTGGTCGGGGATAAGGGGGCTCTTCTGTCGGGGGGCGAGCGTCAGCGATTGACCCTGGCCCGGGCTTTGCTGCGCAAGGCGCCGCTGCTGATCCTCGACGAGACCACCAGCGCCATCGACGTGCCGACCGAGCGGGCGGTGCTGGAAAGACTGGCGGCGCTGCCCTGGCGTCCGGCCATCCTGCTGATCGCGCACCGCGCCGAAAGCCTGGCGCTGTGCGATCGCATCATCGAGTTCGCCGAGGGGCGGATCGTCTCAGATCGTCGTAAAGAGCCCGCAATGTCCGCGCGGTGAGATCGGCATCGACCGCCAGCGCGGCTTTCTGCGCGGCATGGGCCAGACGCAGCCTCGCATCCTCGTCGCCGGCCAGGCCGGCGATGGCATCGGCCAAGGCCGCATGATCGCCCACCGCCACCGCCCTCGCCGCCTCCGGCGCCCAGTCGGCGATGTGGCCGACGGCGGTTCCCGCCGTTGGAACACCGGCCACCGCGGCTTCCTGGACGACCAGCGGACCGCCCTCATGGAGCGAGCTGATCACCAAGAGATCCGCCGCCTCGAAAAATCCGCGCTGCCCGGCATGGGTCTGCATGCCGTGGAAAGTCACCACATCGTTCAGGCCCAGCTCGGCGCAGCGTCTCTGCACCGCGCCGCCCAGCGTGTCGCCGCCGATGCAATCGAGAGTGAAAGCGACCCGGCGATTTTTCAGCGCGCGCATCGCCAGCAGCAGAGTCTCCTGATCCTTGACCAGATTGAGGCTGGCCGGGTGCAGCAGGCGCAGAGGCTTTCCGGGCTCGCGGCGGCGCGGCGCCAGCGGCGGCCAGCGATCCAGCGCGACGCCATAGGGCAGATGGGTGGCGGTGACGCCGAAGCCGGCGGCGCGCTGGGCGACCCAGTTGCTTTCCGCGATCACCCGGTCCGCGCCGGCCAGAGCGAAGTGGGTCCAGAGCCGCCAGAACCAGCTGCGCTGGCCGCCATAGCCGATTTCCGGCAGGGCGGTCAGTTCGCTGCCCGGCACGGTCAGCACGGCGGGCAGGCCGGTCAGCTTGGCGAAAGCGGCCGAGACCACGCCGGGTCCGGTCGCCCAGAAGCCATGCACCACGTCGAACGGCGCCTTGCGGTGCTCGGCGACCAGGTCGGAGAAGGCACGCAACTGGCGGGGCCGCGCGCCGGCATTGTGAACGGTGGCGCCCAGCAGCGGCCAGCGCGCCGGCCGCGGTTCCTGATTGAGGGCGAAGATATGCAGCTCGTCGCCGCCCGCCACCAGCCGCTCGATCAGCCACAGCAGGCAGGGGATGACGCGCTTGTCGCCGCTGCGGTCGACGCCGCCGGGCAGCACGAAGGCGATCTTCATGCCAGGCTCCGATAGGCGGACAGCAGCCGTTCGCCGACCGCGTCGAAGGAGAGGTGGCGCTGGAAATGGCGGATCACGCCGTCGCGCCGCTCCGCCGCCGGCTGGTTCGCCACCGTGACCAGTCCGCGGGCGAAGGCCTCCGCATCCCCGACCGGCGCCAGGGCCCCGACCGTGCCATTGCCGGTCAGCGCCCGGAACGGCGGAATATCGCTGACCACCGGCGCGGCGCCGCAAGCCATCGCTTCGAGCAGCGAAAAGCCGGCCCCCTCGGCATGGCTGCAAGCCAGGAAGAGGTCGGCGGCGCGGCACAGGGTTTCGATCTCCCGGTGCGGTTTCGGCCCCAGCAGATAGACGCGCCCGGACAGGCTCGGCGAAGCGGCGATGCGTTTGCGAATTTCGGCCAGCAGGTCGCTTTCGTGGAAGCAGCACCATAAGCGCAGTCCGGGCAGGCTGGCGGCGGCGCGTTCGATGGCGGCCAAGGCGGTCAGCGGGTCCTTGCCGGGGATCAGGCGCCCGACCCACAGCACGGCGGGATCGCCGAAAATGCCGCACGCCACCCTGGCCTGGCCGCGGTCGCCGGGGGTGAAGCGGGTCGAGGATTCCGGCACCGAGAAAACAGGCAGGCCGTTCCGCAGGCTGCCATTGCCGAGAAAGGGGGCGGCCTGGTCGGCATGGGTGAAAGCGGCGCCGGCGACGCGGCGCAATCCCCAGCCCCGGCGCCAGGAACGCCAATCGGCCACGGAACCATGGTCCTGGGCCAGCACCGGCACGCCCAGCCGGCACAGGCGCCGCGTCTGCCAGGCGAATTCCAAACCGTGCACATGGATGATTTCGGGCCGCGAGGCCGCGACTGTCCGGGTCTGCCGCTTCGGCGAGAAGAGAAAGCGCACGCCGCCGAGGGTCAGCTCGGCGTCGCGATGGAACGGCTGCACGACGGTGACCTCGGCGCCGGCGCGTCCGGTCGCCAGGGCGACGTCCTGCAATGTCGGCCATGCCTCCAGCAGCGCCTCGGGCGTCGGCTTGCCGGGCGGGCGGACGAGACTGACCTGGGTTACCCGCACCGCTCAGCTCTCCAGGTCGGGGATCTCGCTCATGCGATCGCTCCAGGCCTGTTCGATCCTCAGGCGCATGCCGTCCCACATGCTGTGCGATTCGCGGGTCGAGCGGGTCCAGGCGCCCTTGAGATGATCGGTCTCGTTGAAGCGGCGGATCTTGCGGTTGGCCTCGAAATCCTCGAGCGCCCGCCCGGCGAAGCTGGACAGCAGCCATTCGCCGCTCCGCTTCAGGGCCGGCGACAGGGCGGCCAGATCGACGCTGTTGGGCGGCGGTCCCTCGGCATTGGGCAGCCAGGCGGCGGTCCAGTCATTGGCGGCGCGTACCGCCTCATAGACCGCCCGGCCATGCAGGGGGATCATCTGGCTCAGCTCCTGCGCGTCATAGAGGGTGCGCCGGGTCAGGGTCAGCGCGGCCGAGGACAGGAAGGTGTTGGGGCAGAATAGGCCGCGCCGCAGCTTGTCGTCGAGCAGGGCCAGGAACCGGCACAAGGCGCGGGTGCGCCACAGGGTGCCGGATTCGGTGACCAGCAGGAAATCGATGTCGCCATCCTTGGGGAAATTGCCGGCGGCCAGCGAACCGGTCATCGCCACCATCCGCACATTGGGCAGCATGGCCAGGAAGCGGGCGAAGCGCCGCGCCGTCGGCCATTGCGCCTCGGACAAAGCGCGCCGCTCGCGGCGGATGGCGAAGCTTTCGCCGCGCCCCTTCAGGCACCAGAACTCGCCGTCGCTTTCGAGATTCGCGTCGAGGAAGGCGCTGCAGGACAAAGCGTCGCGCACCTCGTCTTCGCCGCAGCGTACATTGTGCAGATAGCGATGGATTTCCGCCGCCGTGACGGGAAAGCGGAACATGTCGCGATAGGCCACCGTCGAATAGATGGCCCGGTCCAGGGCGGTCGCCCGCGCTCTCACATGCATGACGTCACCAGGCCGGGCGTGACCGCCCGGTCCCAGGCGCGTTCCGACAGCCGGGGGGCCAGCTGATCCCGCACGAATGCGCTGCCCTGCCGCGCCGCCAGAGCCCATAGGGCGGCATGGGCGGCGGGATCGGTCAGCAGCGCGTCCCAATGATCGACGCATCGCAGCAGCGGATAGCCCTCGATGCCCAGGCCTTCGAAGGCGATCTCGTTGCCCAGCACCGGGCAGCCCCAGGCCCAGGCCTCGGCGACCTTGGTCTTGATGCCGCCGGCCACCGTGGCCGGCACCAGAGCGATGCTGCCGGGCCGGTAGACCTCGGCCAGATCCTCGACGAAGCCATGCCAGACCACGCCGGGCACGTCGATCGCGGGGCGGCCCTGGCGGCCATAGATATGCAATTCCGTGGCGGGTTTCAGGCGGCGCCAGACGGCCAGCAGGGCATCGATCGCCGTACGGTTCTGCAGCTGGCGGTCGCTGCCGATGAAGACGAAGCGCAGGGTCTCGGCCGCGGCCCACGACGGCGCTTCCAACGGCACCGGCGGCGGGATCGAGATCACGGTCGCATGGTTGCGCGCCTGCAGCATTTTCTGCTCGACCGGCGACAGCAGCACGGTGAGGTCGGAATTTCGCACCACCTCATCCTCGGCGGCGGGGAGGGTGGCGGCCTCGTAGGCGGTGATCAGCCGGGCCAGCGGCGACTCGATCAGAAAGCGCAGCCAGCGCGGCATCTGCGGTCCGACATGGCCGGACAGGAAGGGCATGCCGTTGCGGGCGAGGAAGGCGGCGCGGCGCGACATCAGATCGTCGAAATCGGTCACCACATGGATGTCGGGCGCCGCACGCCGCAGGGCGCGCAGCAGCACCTGGCAGCGCACGGTGTCGAGATAGACCGCGTCATAACGGTGCCGGGCGATGTGCTCGGCCAGCTTGCGCGCCTCCGAGGGCGACGCGTAGAGCAGGCATTGCAGCGGCAGAGGCCGCAACCGCAGCAGGCTCAGGCCCCAATTCAGCGCGGCGCCGGCGGCGTCCCGCAGGGTCTTGGTCTGCATCACCGACCGCAGCGGCACGATGTCCACGCGGTTATGGCGGCGCAGCGAGCGGATGACCGGCCCGAGGATCTGGGTGCGGCCATTCAGCTGGCTCAGATCCCGCGTCGAGACGAAGGCAATGCGTTGATGCGGCAGGGAAGTAGCGTTCATGTGTCCGTCCTGACCACAAGGTTCAGGGTTTAGACGGTGTGAACGCTCTCTCTATTCCCTTGGTTCATCGCGAAACAGAGCGCCAGCGGAATCCACAGCCCGGCATCGACGAAGCTGTCCTGGTTGAGGAAGGAGAATCCCAGCGCCACCGCGCTCATCAGGCGGAAATAGCCATGGAAGGAATCCTGCGGCTTGCCCTGGAAAATCTGGCGCAGGAAGAACAGGCCGAACAGGGCGAAGCCGACCAGCCCGGTCTCGGACAGCAGGCGCAGGATCATGTTCTTGGCGTTGCCCTTTTCCGGCGAATTGGGGTCGAGCCAGCCGACGCCTTCCTTGGCGCCCTGGAACAGCTGGGTGGCGAAGGCCCAATCGGGGGCGTATTCGGCGAAATAGCGATAATTATTGCCCAGCGAGACGCCGAACAGCGGATGGTCGAACCAGGTCAAAGCGGCGGCTTCGGCGGCGGCGGCACGTCCGGCCAGGGTCAGCGCGTCGGTCACCGCACTGGTTGGATCGGCGGCGGCGGACAGGTCGGCGGAGCCGGTGACGGCGGCGATCGGATCGGTGACGTAGGATGCGCCGGCGCCCGAGCCGAAACCGCTCAGCACCGCGATTCCGCCGCCGCCGCCCAGCAGCACGGCCAGGAAGAGGCCGGCCACCATCAGGCGCCCGCGCAGCGCGGCCAGGAATCCGCCCAGCATCAGCATGGCGACCATGGCGGCCAGCCCGAAGCGCGAGCCGGAAAACAGCATGCCGGATACAGCGATGGTGAAACCCAGGGCGAGCGGCATGCCGATCCGGTTCTGGCGCGATAGCGTGCCGGCAACCAGGGCCGGCATCAGCAGAACGATGATCTGGGTAGCCAGCCACGAAGGTTCGAAGGTCATGCCCTGGGCGCGGGTGACCAGCCCGTCATAATGCACCGCGAACAGATCGGTGATCAGCTGCACCGCGCGCAGCAATTCGCCGCCCTGGATCATCGCCACCACCTGCAGCCCGGCCAGGGCGATCGAGGCGGTCATGCCGATGAACAGAAAGCGCAGCGTCTCGCCGATATCCCGGGCGGTGCGGATCTGCAGCCGCGCGACCAGGTAAAAGATCAGCCCGGCGGCCCAGGTCAGCAGGGCGCGCACCAGGCTTTCCACCGGCGTCTGGCCCTTGAAAGCCTCGTCCCCGGTCGCCGAAACCACCAGCAGGCCGCCCACCGCCGCATAAAGGGTGAACAGGCCGAGCAGCGCGAAGCCGCGTCCGGCCAGGCGCGGCCGCTGGCCGAGAATGGTCATGCGGAACAGGCCGAGCAGCAGCAGCAGCACGGCGGGGATGATGGCCAGCGGACGGGCCAGCGTGCCGTTGCCGAACGGCAGGGCCGGAGTCGCCGAGACCGGCACGAACAGCAGCGTGCAGCGCCACAGGATGCGGTCGAGGCGTTCCATCACGAGGCCGCCAGGATCTGGTTGCCGGGCAGGCGCAGCCGCAGGACCGATTGGAATCCCACCCCGGCGCGCAGCGCTCCGGCCAGCAGGGCCGACAGGCAGGCGCCGGTGACGCCGTAATTCCAGGTGAGCCAGCTGCCCGCCGTCAGGCCGAACAGGGCCGGATAAAGCTGCATGCGGAACACCGAGCCGCTGGCGCGGTAGCCGCGCAGCACGGCGCCGAAGACGAAGGCGGCCAGGATGCAGACATAGGCGGCGACCAGCAGCCTCAGATCGGCGGCGTGCTCGGCATAGGGCGTCGCCGCGCCATAGAACAGCCGCGCCGCGCGTTCGGGAAAGGCCAGGATCAGCAGGAAGGGCGGCGCGATCAGGCTGCCGCACAAAAGACCGCGATGCCCCATCAGCCGCAGCAATCCGGCGAAGGTCAGATGGGGTTGGGCGCGGGCCACTTCGGGCACCAGCAGATTCTCGACGCCGAAGATCACCGGATTGGCGATGGCGACGATGTTGGTCAGCGCGACCAGCAGGGCGGCGCCGCCCGGATCGCCGCGCCAGGCCAGCAGCCACAGGAACCATTGCACCGACAAAGCGGCCAGCAGATTGGCGCCCAGCACCGGGGCGGCCAGTTTCCAATGGCCGGCCAGCTCGGCCTTGAGGCCGCGCAGGGCCGGACCGGCGCCCTTGACGAAGGTGCCGAGGAACGGCGCGAGGCCGGCCAGCGACGCGGCGGCGATCAGCAGGAAGGCTCCCTCTACCCCGATCGAGCCGGTCAGTGCCAGCAGGGCGGCGGCGGGGCCGATATAGCGGATCACGTCGGTGACGATGGCGGCGCGATAGTCGGCGCGGGCCAGGGCGGCGCGGCGCGCGACTTCCTGCAGCTGCCAGGCCAGCAGGGCGGCGAAGGCCAGCGGGGCCAAGCGCAGATCGCCGACACTGGCCAGTCCGCCGGCCAGGACCGGCGCGCAAGCCAGCGCGGCCAGCGGCGTCAGCAGCATCGCCACCGCCAGCAGGCGCGGCGTCTCGGCGGGCGCGGCGGCGGCGTTCTTGACCGACAGCGGATAGCTGACCAGGGCCTGATGCAGGTTGTTGAAGAACAGGATGAAGGACAGGGCGACCGAGAACAGCCCGTAACCGGCAGCCGGCAGGCTGCGCGCCAGGATCACATTCAGAGCAAAGTTGCCCAAGCTGACGATCGCTTGATCGGCAACCGCGCCAATCAGGCCTCTGTCCAGTCTCTTCACCGGTCCGTCCAATACTATTGAGAACGCCCTAATTGTGGTCGGTTCCAGCAGTATCTGGGAAGCATTTAATTTTTTCGACTTGGCGGAATATCTGGGGTTTTCACGGCGTCCCACCGGAAGTCTTTCTGCATGGGAGTGCGACCGGTGGGAGTGAATTCCACAGATTTGGCCTGGACGGCCGGCAATGACCAGGACCGGCTTTCGCAATTCCTTGCGCGGATGCGGCGAAACTGGCTGGCGGCGGGCATTACCGTCCTGTTGTGCGGCGGCGGCGCGGTCGGTTTGGCCTATGCCCTGCCGTCTTATTGGCGCATCGAAATCACCGTGATGCCGGTCAAGCCGAGCGCCGGACTGGGCAATCTCGATCTCAGCGGAATTTCCGGCCTGCTGGGCGGCGGCCTGGCCGGCGCCGCCTCGTCGCTGCTGGGCGGGCGGAGCGGCTCGGGCAATCAGGACGAGGCGCTGGCCGTTCTCGCCTCGCGTGAGCTGTTCGACACCTATGCGACCAAGGAAAACCTGCTGCCGCTGCTGTTCGACAGCAAATGGGACAAGGACGCCAACCGCTGGAAAGTCAGCGGCGACCGCGTTCCCACCCTGCGCACCGGCTACAAGCTGTTCAGCCGCCAGATCCGCGACATCACGCTGGATCGCCGCACCGGCATCGTCACCATGGCGCTGACCTGGAAGGACCGCGATGCGGCGGTGAAATGGTCGCGCGACCTGATCGCTCTGACCAACGAGCAGATGCGCCAGCACGCCTTGGCCGAATCCAAGGAAAACATGGCCTATCTGCAGACCGCGATCGCCAAGGCGCAGTCCGGCGGGGTGAGCAACACCCTCAGCACCGCCCTCGCCAATGCCTATGAACGCGCGCTGCAAAGCTACATGTATGCCAGCGGCCAGACCGATTACGCCTTCCGCATCATCGATCCGCCGACCCGGCCCGACAAGGGCGAGCGGGTGTTCCCCAAGCGCAGCGTGTTTCTGGCGCTCGGGCTGCTGCTCGGCCTGCTGCTGTCGGTGCCGGTGGTGCAGATCCGCGACCGGATGAAGCGGTCATGAGCACCATCGTCATCGATCTCGACGGCACGCTGACCATCCCGGGCAGCGGCGAGGACTATGCCAGCCTGCAGCCCAATCCGGCGGTGGTGGCGCAGCTGCGGCGCTATGCCGGCTTAGGCTACCGCATCGCGGTGATGACCTCGCGCAATATGCGCAGCTTCGAGAATTCGATCGGACGCATCAATGCCCATACCCTGCCGATCGCCATCGACTGGCTGCGGAAGCACGAAATTCCCTTCGACGAGATCCATGTCGGCAAGCCCTGGTGCGGCCTGGCCGGATTCTATGTCGACGACCGCGCCATCCGTCCCTCGGAATTCGTCGCGATGGAGCCCGAAGCGGTGCAGGCGCTGCTGGCTGCGGAGGCATCATGAGCAACGAATTTGATCGCTATGGGCTCGCATTAAGAACTCTCGGCTTGTTCAAATTCGGTGCAGGCGTACGACTGCACGCCCGCGCTGCCGACAGCCGTTGTTACACAGGCAACATAGCTTGGCGCGGTAGCCCAGGGCGCCTTAGCGCCCGCCCGGCGCTTGAGGGGCATACAAATTGAGCGTCGCTATCATCGCTTCGGCTGCTTACGTGAATGCCGAAATGGCGGCCGAATTCGGCCCCTTGCCGCCCGCTTTCCTGCCGGTCGGGAACGCGCGTCTGTTCCGTCTGCAGGCTGAATTGCTGCGCAACATAGCCGATCATATCGTGCTGACGTTGCCGCAATCCTTCGAGCCCTCGGAGCATGACCGCCGCCTGCTGGCCGAGCTTTGCATCGAGACCCTGTTTATTCCCGACGGGCTGCCGCTGGCCGAATCGCTGATGCTGGCCGCGATTCACAGCCTGACCGGCGACGAATCCCTGACCATCCTGCATGGCGACACGCTGTTCCTCGGCTTGACGGATTTTCCGCTCGACGCCTTGTCGGCGCATCGCGGCGAGCATCCCTATCCCTGGGCCGCCGTGCGCGGCGGTTCGCCGATGAGTCTCGCGCCGGCGGAAGACGGCGACCGCGATCTGGTCAGCGGTTTGTTCCGCTTCTCGCACGGGGTGCTTTTGCTGAAATGCCTGGCGGCGCATAAGGCCGATTTCCTCGCCGCGCTCAATGCCTATGCCGCGCAAAAACCCGGCTTCCGCGCCGTCGAGCAGGAAGGGCAATGGCTCGATCTCGGCCATCTCAACACCTATTACGATTCCCGCCGGGCGCTCACCACCGAGCGCGCCTTCAACAGCTTGACCATCACCAAGGATTCGGTCTGCAAGACCAGCAGCCAGCCCGACAAGATCGAGGCTGAAGCAGCGTGGTACGAGGCCTTGCCGGCCGGTCTGCGCGGCCATGTGCCGGCCTATCTCGGCCGCGTCGAGCCGGGCGCCAACCGCCCCGGTTATTCGCTGGCGTACGAATATCTTTGCCCGCTGTCCGACCTCTATGTGTTCGGCGCCTTCGCCCCCGCCATGTGGCGCCGCATCCTGTCGGCCTGCGGCGAGACGCTGGCGCTGATGCGCAGCTGGAAACCGGACTCGGTCGAGGCCGGCTGGTTCGCCCACCTTTATGAAGGCAAGGCGATCGAGCGTTACCGCGCTTTCGCCCGCGACGCCGGTTTCGATCCGGCCCGGGGCTGGACCGTCAATGGCCGCAGCTTCCCTTCGCCGCTGGCGCTGATCGGAGAGCTGTCGCAGCGCATCGGCGAGCCCGGCGAAGAGGATGCCGGCGTGCTGCATGGCGATTTCTGCTTCTCCAACATCCTGTTCGATTTCCGCCGCGGCGGTCTGAAGATGATCGATCCGCGCGGCTATGCCGAGCCGGGACGGCCGGGCATCTATGGAGACACGCGCTACGATCTCGGCAAGCTGCATCATTCGGTGGTCGGGCGGTACGATTTCATCGTCGCCGGCTATTACCAGCTGGAGCGCCCGGCGCCCGGCGCGCTGGAATTCCGCCTCGCCCAGGGCGCCGCGCAGGATGCCGTCGAAGCGCAGTTCCGCGAGGTGATCTGCCACGGCGACGGCGAACGCGAACGCCTGGCCGCCGCCATCTCGGTGCTGCTGTTCTTCTCGATGCTGCCGCTGCATGCCGAGAACCGCGATCGGCAATGGGCGTTCCTGGCCAATGGTTATCGCCTCTATGACCGCTATTTCGGCGGGGCGGCGTGATGTTCGTCATTCCGATGGCGGGCGAGAGCCGCCGCTTCCGCGAGGCCGGATTCACCGATCCGAAATACCGCCTGACGGCGCATGGCGCGCCGGTGTTCGATCACGCGGTCAACAGCTTCGCCGCCTATTTCGCCACCGACGCTTTCCTCTTCGTGGTGCGCGGCGCCGAGACCGAGGATTTCGTGGCGCGGCGCTGCGAGGCGCTTGGCATCGCTCAGGCCTCCATCGTGCGGCTCGACCGCCTGACCGTGGGGCAGGCGGAAACGGTATTGCTCGGACTCGACGGGGCGAGTGTCGATGACGGCGAATCGATCGCCATCTTCAATATCGACACCTTCCGGCCCGCCTATCGCAAGCCGCCGCACGTGAAGGACCCGGGCGTCGCCGGCTATCTCGAAGTATTTCGCGGCGGCGGCGAGGGCTGGTCGTTCGTCGCCCCCGATCCGGCCCGCGCGGGTGCCGTGGCCGAGGTGGCCGAGAAGAAGGCGATCTCGGATCTGTGCTGCACCGGCCTCTATCATTTCCGCCGCGCCGGCGATTTCCGCTGGGCCTATCGCAATCCGGCCTTGCCGAAAAGCGAGGCCGAACGGCGCGAGCGCTATGTGGCGCCGCTCTATAATTCGCTGATCGAATGCGGCTTCACCATCGGCCTGCAGATGATCGATCCGTCCGAGGTGATCTTCTGCGGCACGCCCGACGAATATGCCCGGGTGCTGGCCTCGGCCGAGATCGGCAGAAGGCTGGCGTCATGAAGAACCGCATCGCCATCCTGGTGCCGACCTTCAATAGCGGCAAGCTGCTCGCCGAGACGGTGGCGTCGCCGGCCCGCGCCGGATTGCCGCCGGACTCCTACGCCATCCTGGTGTCGGACAATGCCTCGACCGACGGCAGCACCGCTGCCTTGGGCGAGCACGACGCCCAAGGTGCGCCGATCATCCTGTGCCGCAACGAAACCAATCTCGGCCGCGTCGCCAATTGGAACTGCGCCATCGCCGCCGCCGAAGTGCGCGGCTTCTCGCATGCGCTGTTCCTGATGGCGGGCGATTATCTGGCCGATGTCTCGGTGATCGCCCTGCGCGAGCTGATGATCCGCTCGGATGCGAGCTTAGGCATCGCGCCCTACAGCATCGTCGACGACTCGCTTACGCCGCTGCGGGTGGCGCGGCGCATCCGCTGGCAGGGCGGCGCCATCGGCTACCGGAATTTCGCGCAGCAATCGCTGGCGTTCGGCGCGCTGCTGTATGGACCGCTCGGGGCCAATCTCTATCGCCTGGGCGAGAAGACTCCGCTGCGGTTCGATCCGTCCGACGAAACCCATACCGACCAGATGGCGACCGCCGCGTTCGCGCAGCAGAACGCCGCCAGCATCGTCTATCACGACTGGCCGCTGTCCTGCTGGCGCCAGCGTGCCGGGCGGTTCCATGCCGGCATGGACGAGCAGGCCCGCCTGATCGGCGATCTGCGGGTGATCGAAGCCGCTTGCCGCGCGGCGAAAGTGGCGCCGGACTATACCCGCATCCGGAGCAGCCTGTTGCTGCGCGGCCTTTTTCACAATCGCGGCCGCCTTCGCGCGGCCTGGACCCAATCCAAGACTCTGACGCAAGGCGCGCCGCCATCCCTTCCGTGGCTGGCGACGCTGCCCTGGCGTCAGGCGCTGTTCAAGACCCCCTGGCGGGTGGAGGCCCGATAAGATGATGCGTAAGAAATTATTCCTGCTGGCGACGATCGCCAGCCTCGCCGCGACGGCCCAACCGGTGGCGGCCCAAGGCCTCTCGCAGCTGCTCGGCGGCGGTGGCGGCAGCGGCGACCTGACCGGCGACATCTTCCGCGTGCTGCAGCAGCGCCTGACCGGCCAGCAGAGCGTGCCGTCTTTGGCGCCGGAAGTGTCGGTGCAGAATCCGATGACCTATCCGCAGAGCAACGGCCAGCGCTCGGTGGTGTCGACCGCCTCGCTGTCGCCGATCGAGCGGCTGATGAGCGCCCGCGCCGGCGTGCCGGTCCGCCAGTTCGGCTATGACGTGTTCGGCCGCGGCGCCCCGGTGGTGGTGCGCCAGAGCGGTTCGCTGCGCGACGACTACGTGCTGGGCGAGGGCGACGAGATCGTGCTGACCTTGCATGGCCAGCAGAATTCCAGCTTCCGCACCAAGATCGACCGCGACGGCCGGGCGGTGCTGCCGTCCTTGCCGCCGATCGCGGCGGCGGGGCGCTATTTCGGCGAATTCCGCTCCGATCTCGAAGCGGCGGCGCGTCAGGCGATGACCGGCACCGAGGCGATCGTCTCGGTCGGCACGGTGCGGCAGATCTCGGTGCGGGTGGCCGGCGAGGTCAATTCCCCCGGCCTGATCAGCGTGTCGGGCCTGGCCACCGCGCTGGACGCGCTGAGCCTGGCCGGCGGCATCAAGAACACCGGTTCCTTGCGCGACGTCGAGCTGGTGCGCGGCAACAAGACCATCCGCCTCGATCTCTATTCCCTGCTGTCGGCCCAGGCCAGCGGCGCCGATCTCGGTCTGGCCGAGGGCGACCGCATCGTGGTGCCGCTGCAGACCAGCGCCATCGCCGTGGTCGGCCAGGTCAAGCGCCAGGCGATCTATGAATTGCCGCCGGGCCAGAACGCCATCTCGATGTTCGACGCTTTGCGCCTGGCCGGCGGAAACGAAGTGCGCGGCGCCTATCGCTATTCGATCCTGCGCACCCGCGAAGACGGCAAGCGCGAGATGATCCAGGTGGCGTCGGGTGCTCCGGCCAATCTGCAGGATGGCGACATCCTGTTCGTCGCCTCGGCCTCGGACGTCTCGCTGGCCAAGGTCGAGCTGATGGGCGGCACGGCGGTCAACGGCACCTATCCGCTCAATACGGTGCGCAGCCTGCATGGCCTGCTGAATTCCACCGACATGTTCACGCCGGTGATCGGCAAGCCGTTGCCCTATATGCTGGCCGACGCGGTGATCCGCCTCGACCCCGCCACTTTGCAGCGCAGCGTGATCCCCTTCTCGGCGCTCGACGTGCTCGAGGGCAAGTCGGATCTGGCGCTGCAGAGCAACGATCAGGTCTACATCACCAATGTCGCCGAGATGCGCTACATCGCCCATCGCGCCGCCGATGCCCTGCGCACTCCGGCCAGGCAGGTGAACGACCATCCCGGCGCCGTGGCGGTGAAAGCGTCGTCGCCGGAAGCCGCCATCGCCTCGGCGGTGGCCGGCACCGGGTCCAATACTCAGGCGGTGGAGAATGCCGCCGCCGCGGCGGTTCCGATCGCCGATCCGCGTCTGGCGCAATTGGCCAGCCTGCCGGGCGGCGCGGCTGCCGCGGCCCAGCTGCTCGGCGGTGGCGGCGGTGCGGGCGCTCCGGCGGGGGGCGGCGCCTCGGCCCTGCTCAGCCAGCTGAACGTTCCGCCCTATGTCGCGGCGGCGGCGCTCGGCGGTCTGGGCGGTCTGGGCCAGACTCAGGCGGCTCAGCCCGAGGCGCAGGACCAGGGTCCGCCCAAGACCGACGCCGAACGCCTCTATCCCGGCATCCGCGCCCCGTCCGATGCGCTGGCGGTCGACGATCCCGACAATCATATCGAGGGCGACGATCCGACCGCCCGTCCGCTCAACGGCCAGATGCGCGTGCCGCGGCGCGAACCGCAGCGCCTGTTCACCGGGCTGGATGACGACACCCGCCGCCTGCTGGTCGGCACGCTGGGCAATTACACCGTGACGGTGGTCGGCGAGGTCAATAGTCCCGGCGACTTCCTGGCCATGCCGGATACCGGCCTCGACCGCATCGTCCAGGCGGCGGGCGGCCTGACCCCCAAGGTCGACCTGCATGCCTTCGAGGTGACCTCGGCGCAGATCGACAATGGCTCGGGCCTGTCGCGCACCGTGCGCAAGAACTACACCCTGCCGCCGGGCGAATTCCCCCAGATCGCGCTGCGGCCGTTCGACCGCATCCGCTTCAATCCGGTCTTCTCGGACCGCGATGCCGGCGACGTGGCGATGGTGGGCGAGATCAAATTCCCCGGCGGCTACGAGATCCTGCGCGGCGAGCATCTGTCCTCGGTGCTGGCGCGCGCCGGCGGGTTCACCGACTCGGCCTATCCGGCCGGCGTGATCTTCCTGCGCAAATCGGTGGCGGAATCCGAGCGCGGCGTGATGCAGCGCGAGGCCGACGCTCTGGAACGCGAAGTGGTCGGGCTGGTCGGCACCGTGACCAACAAGGCGCAGATCAACCAGGCCGAGATCGGCTATGTCACCCAGATGATCGCGCGTCTGCGCTCGGGCGGCGATCCGACCGGGCGTGTCGCCGTGACCCTCGATCCCAAGGAACTGGCGGCCCATCCCGAGCTGGATCTGGTGATGGAGCCGGGCGACCAGGTCTTCGTGCCGCGCCGCCCCAGCTCGGTGGTGGTGGCGGGCGAGGTGATGTCGCCGGGCGGCATCCAGTTCCGCGCCGACCGGTCCGTCGCCGATTACGTCGCCCTGGCCGGCGGCGCCACCGAGATCGCCGACGACGACCACATCTTCGTGATCCAGCCCGACGGCACGGCGCAGCAGATCAATGGCAGCTCGTGGTTGTCCGATCCGCCCAAGCTGGAGCCCGGCTCGGTCGTGGTGGTGCCGCGCATGCTGCGTCATTTCACCTGGGACACGGTGCTGGAAGACGTGGTGCAGGTCGGCAGCCAGCTGGCCATCACCGCGGCGTCTTTGGCGATCATTTCGCGGTAACACACGGAATAAGGATGCGCGCCATTTCGTCTTCCGACAGACGAGTTTGACTATCGGAATCAGAATGGCGCGCATCATCGTCGGCAGTGTCTACTTCCTCCGCCTGGACCCCGTGCGCTGGGCCGAGCGGCAGCCCTTTCCTCCGCTCGGCACGCTGTATGCCGCAGGCATGCTGCGCAGCCAGAGGCACGAGGTTTCCTTCTTCGACGCGATGATCGCCGAAAGCGTCGAGGACTGGAGCGCGGCTCTGGACCATATCCGTCCCGAGATCGCCGTCCTCTATGACGACAATTTCAATTACCTGTCCAAGATGTGCCTGTCCGCCATGCGCGAAGCGGCGCTGGCCATGGTGTGGGCGGCAAAGGCGCGCGGCCTCAAGGTGGCGGTGTGCAGCGCCGACGCCTCGGACCATCCGGACCTCTATCTCACCGCCGGCGCCGATGCGGTGATCACCGGCGAGGGCGAGCACACCCTGCGTGAGCTGACCGCGCGCTGGACCGCGGGCGAGACCGATCTGTCGGGCATCACCGGCTTGGCCAATGCGCCCCGGCGCGAACCGATCCGCGATCTCGACAGCCTGCCGCCGCCCGCCTGGGATCTGGTCGACATGGTGGCCTATCGCCGGGTCTGGCTGGCCCATCACGGCCATTTCGCCCTCAATCTGGTGACCTCGCGCGGCTGTCCCTACAGCTGCAACTGGTGCGCCAAGCCGATCTGGGGGCAGGGCTATGCGGTACGCTCCGCCGTCGCCGTGGCCCAGGAACTGGCCGGATTGGTCGCGATGGCGGCCCCCGACTACATCTGGTTCATGGACGACATCATGGGCCTGAAGCCGCGCTGGTGGGGCGAGTTCGCCGACGAGCTGGAGCGGCTGGGCATCAAGGTGCCGTTCAAGTGCCTGTCGCGCGCCGATCTGGTGCTGCGCGAGGGCGCGGCCAAGGATCTGGCCCGCGCCGGCTGCGACATCGTCTGGCTGGGCGCCGAATCCGGCAGCCAGAAGATCCTCGACGCCATGGATAAGGGCCTGACCACCGGCGAGATCGCCGACGCCACCGCCGCGCTGAAGGGCGCCGGCATTCGGGTCGGCCATTTCCTGCAGTTCGGCTATCCCGGCGAGGGCATGGACGAGATCGGCGAGACGCTTGCCATGCTGCGCAAAACCGGTCCCGACGAGATGGGCATCTCGGTGTCCTATCCGCTGCCCGGCACGGTGTTCTACGAGCGGGTGCAGGCGCAATTGCGCGAGAAGCGCAATTGGGAGGTCTCCTCCGACATGGCGATGCTCTATCGCGGCACCTTCACCACGCGCTTCTACCGGCATCTGCACAAATATGTGCACCGCGATTTCCGCCTGCGGAAAACCCTGGCCCGCAAACCCACGCTCAAGGGTCTCGCCTTCGTCGCCTATTGCGCGGTGGCGATCCCGCTCTCCTGGATCAAATTGCAGGCGCTGCGCCTGAACACGCCATGACCGATATTCTGCTGACCCACAGCTATTTCGCCGAAGGCGACCTGGCCAGGGGCAAGGTGATCCGGCCTTACCCGCCGCTGGTCCTGCTTTATGCCTCGTCCTATCTGAAAAGCCTCGGCTTCAAGGTCCAGGTGATGGACACCACCTTCATGAGCAAGGCCGACGCCATCGCGGAACTCCGGGTGTCGCAGGCCTCGCTGATCGTGGTGCACGCCAATCTGATGGCGCGTCCCAACACGGTGTCCCTGGCCCGCGCGGCCAAGCTGAGCGGCGCGGTGGTGGCGGTCAGCGGCCAGGAGCCGGCCGGCTATGCCGAAGATTATCTCGGCCATGGTGCCGACATCGTCATCAATGGCGAGGCCGAACAGACTCTGGCCGCGCTGCTGTCGCATATTGCGCAGCATAATCTGGCCGGGCTGGACAGGATCGACGGCATCTTCTTCCGCGACGGCGACGGGCAGGTGCGCAAGACCGCGCCGCGCGCATTGATCGCCGATCTCGACCAGCAGCCCTTTCCCGACCGCGAGGCGGTCGACATGACGCGCTATCTCGATACCTGGCAGAGCATCCATGGGGTGCGCTCGGTCTCGATGATGATGGCCCGCGGCTGCCCCTATGAATGCACCTGGTGCAGCCACAGTCTCTATGGCCGCAGCCATCGCCGCCGCTCGCCGCAGAATGCCGTCGCCGAGATCCTGCATCTGCGCGACACCTACGGCCCCGACCATCTGTTCTTCGCCGACGACGTCTTCACCATCAATGCGAAATGGCTGGAGGAATTCGCCGCCGAGATGAAGCGCCACGGGCTGCGCTATCCCTTCGAGACCATCACCCGGGAAGACCGGCTGGATGCCCGGATGGCCGATCTGCTGGCCGAGCTCGGCTGCCACCGGATGTGGATCGGCGCGGAAAGCGGATCGCAGCGCATCCTCGATGCGATGAAGCGCCGCACCGACGCCGCCCGCATGCGCGAAATGATCGGGCTTTTGAAGGCGCGCGGCATCCGCACCGGCACCTTCGTCATGCTCGGTTACGAAGGCGAGACCTGGGACGATATCGACGAGACCGCCCGCCATCTGCGCCTGGCCCAGGCCGACGAGGTGCTGACCACCGTGGTGCATCCGATCAAGGGCACCGCCTATTACGATCTGGTCGCCGACCGCATCGCCGGCGGCGGACCCTGGCATGAGAGCAACGACCGCGATCTGACCGTGCGCGGCCGCCATTCGAAGCGCTTTTACCGCCATGCGCAATATTGGCTGTCGGCGCAGAGCCGCCTCGGCCGAGGCGGTCCGGTGCGCCGGGCCAGGACGCTCGCCCGCTCGCTGCTCAGCCGCCTCGTCATGTACGCCACCCGCCACGAGGTGGAACATGGGTGACATCCGTCCGCGCTCCGACGCTTTCGACGCTTTCGCCTCCGACTATGACGGCAATTTCGCCCGCACCGGTCCCGGCCGCCTGCTGCGCGAATCCGTCTGGCAAAGGTTGGCGCCGCATGTGCGGCCGGGGGCGCGGGCGCTCGATCTCGGCTGCGGCACCGGCGAGGATGCGCTGTGGCTGGCCGCCAATGGCTGCGCGGTGACGGCGGTAGACGCCTCGCCCGCCATGCTCGATACGGCCTGGCGCAAGGCGCTGGACGAGGGTGTCGGCGATCGCATCGAGACCCGGCTGTTCGACCTCAATGCACCGCATGAGATCGACGGGCAATTCGACCTGATCCTGTCCAATTTCGGCGCGCTGAATTGCGTCGTCGATCTGGCGCCGCTGACGGAAATGCTGCGCGGTATTTTGGCGCCGGGCGGCGTGATCGCGACGGTGGTGATGGGGCGTTTCTGCGCCTTCGAGACGCTGTGGTACGGGGCTCGGGTCAAGCGCACCGCCTGGCGGCGCTGGACCGGGCGCAGTTCCGCCAATATCGGCGGCAAGCGCATCCCGATCCGCTATTGGCAGCCGGGCGACCTGGCCCGTGCCATGGGGCCGGATTTCCACATCGAGGCGATCCATCCGATCGGTTCGTTCCTGCCGCCCTCGGACCTGTTCCCGATGCTCGAACGCCGCCCGCGTCTGTTCGCGACGCTGGCGCGGTGGGAAGGCAAGGTCTCGTCTTCGGCCAGGGCCGCCTATTTCGCCGACCACCACCTCACTTTGTTCAGGCGCGTATCATGATCCTGTTCTACAACCCCGTCTCCACCCACTCGAAGAAGCCGGTCATGCCGCTGTCGCTTCTGGCTGTCGGCGCCGTGCTGGAAGGGCGCGAGGAATACAGGATCATCGACGGCAATCTGGTGCCGGACGGGCTGGCCGCGCTGCGCAATGCGCTGTGGGAAACCGGCGCCGACATTCTGTGCGCCACCGTGATGCCCGGTCCGCAGCTGACCAATGTGGTGCCGATCTGCAAGGCTTTGCGCGCGGAATTCCCCGATCTGATCATCGTTTGGGGCGGCTATTTCCCCACCATGCATGGCGAGATGGTGGTGCGCGAGTCTTACGTCGATTACGCCTTCCAGGGCCATTGCGAGCTCACCTTCCCGGAATTCGTCGAGAAGGTGCGCCGCGGCCAGGACATCACCCATCTGCCCGGGCTGGTGTGGCGCGACGCGGACGGCAAGATCCATCAGAACCGCAAGCCGCCGGTGCCCGACATCAACACGCTGCCCGATTTCAATTACGGGCGCCTCGACATGGCGGCTTATTCGCGCCGTACTTTTCTCGGCAGCCGCACCTTCTCGCACCATGCCAGCTATGGCTGCCCGTTCACCTGCAGCTTCTGCGCGGTGGTCAATATGGTGAATGGCCGCTATTCGGCGCAGACGGCGGAGAAGGCGGCCCAGGTGGTGGAACGCCTGGTGCGCGACCATGGCGCCACCGCGCTGGAATTCTTCGACAACAATTTCTTCGTCGACGAGAAACGCTGCGCCGAGTTCGCCGAGCGCATCACCCCGCTCAACATCGGCTGGTGGGGCTATGGCCGCGCCGACACCATGGTGCGCTGGTCCGACGAGACCTGGGGCAAATTGCAAGCGTCCGGCCTCAAGATGGTGTTCATGGGCGCCGAATCCGGCGACGCCGAGACCCTGGCCCGCATGAACAAGGGCGGCAAGCAGAGCGGCAACGTCATCCTCGAAGTGGCCGAGAAGATGCGCCGCTTCAAGATCGTGCCGGAAATGTCGTTCATCATCGGCAGCCCGCCCGACCCCGAGGCCGACACCGACCGCACCATCAATTTCATCCGGCTGTTGAAGAAGGTGAACCCCGACGTCGAGGTGATCCTCTATCTCTACAGCCCGGTGCCGGTCGAAGGCGGCATGCAGGACGAGGCCAAGGCGTTCGGCTTCGAATATCCGAAAGACCTCGACACCTGGACCCAGGCGAAATGGGAGAAGTTCGCCCAGCACCTGTCGTCCGATCTGCCCTGGATGACCGACCGCGTGCGCCGCAAGATCAGCAATTTCCAGAAGGTGCTGCACGCCGCCTATCCGACCGTCACCGATCCCGGCCTGAGCAATCTCGGCCGCATCGCCTTGCGCAGCATCGCCACCTGGCGCTATGCCGCGCGCTTCTATCATTTTCCACTGGAGCTGAAGGTGCTGGAACGGCTGTTCCCCTATCGGCGTCCGGAAATCCAGGGGTTCTGAGATGGGTGTGCTCTCTTCCTGGCGCCCGGGCCGCCGATTGAAACGGGTTCCCGTAGTGACCCTGATGCCGCACAGCCGCTGCAACTGCCGCTGCGTGATGTGCGACATCTGGAAGGCCAACCGGGCCGGCACCTCGATCGACGAGGCGACCGTGGAAAAGCTGGTCGAGGATTTCCGCGCGCTCGGCGTGTCGCTGGTCGCCCTGTCGGGCGGCGAGGCGCTGATGCATCCCAATCTCTGGCATCTGTGCGAGCGGCTGAAGAGCCTGCCGCTGACGATCTCGCTGCTGTCCAGCGGGCTGCTGCTCGAACGGCATGCCAAGGACATCGTGCGCTGGTGCGACGAGGTGATCGTTTCACTGGACGGACCTCAGGCGACCCATGACCGTATCCGCGGCATCAAGGGCGCCTTCGACGCGACCCGCGGCGGCTTGACCGCGCTGCGCCGCGCCAAGCCCGGCTTTCCGGCGACGGCGCGCTCGGTGATCCAGCGCGGTAATTTCCGCGAATTGCCGGCGACGGTGGCGGCGGCGAAGAGCCTGGGCTTCGACCATGTGTCCTTCCTGGCCGCCGATCTCTCCACCACCGCCTTCAACCGGCCCGGCGGCTGGGACGAGGAACGCACCGGCGAGGTCGGCCTCAACGCCGCCGAGACCGAGGAACTGGCCGCGGTGGTCGAGGCGCTGATCAAAAGCCCCGACATCGCCTTCGTCCGCGAAAGCCCGGCCCGTCTGCGCCGCATCGTCGCGCATTATCGCGCCGCGAACGGTCTGGGCGAACCGCCGCCGGTTTCCTGCAATGCGCCGTGGGTGTCGGCGGTGGTGGAATCCGACGGTACGGTGCGGCCCTGTTTCTTCCACGAGCCGATCGGCAATCTGGCCGAGGACAGCCTGCCGGACATCGTCAACTCCCCCCGGGCGCGCGCCTTCCGCAGCCTGCTCGACATGCGCAGCGATCCGATCTGCCGCTCCTGCGTCTGCTCTCTGAAATTATGAGGTCCCCCGTGACGATTACCGCCCCGCCGCCGCCCGCCGTTCCGAACGCGCTGCGCCTTCTGTGGGAGCCCTGGATGGCGGTCAAGCGCGCCATGCTGCGGCCGCGCCTGCGGCGCGCCGTGCATGAGCGCGTCGGCGGACGCGATTTCGCGGTGTGGCCCGGCGTGTTCAATCCGGTGATCTTCCGCACCGGCAAGTTCCTCGCCGACTTCATCGAGTCCTCGCCGCTGCTGGAACCCCGCTCTCCCGGCAGCACGGCGCTCGATGTCGGCACCGGCTGCGGCGTGCTGGCGGTAGCCGCCGCCCTGCGCGGCCACCGCACCACCGCCATCGACGTGGTCGCGGAAACCGTCGCCTGCGCCCAGGCCAATGCCGCGCTCAACAAGGCCGATGTCGAAATGCTGCTGGGCGACCTGTTCGAGCCGGTAAAGGGCCGCACATTCGACGTGATCCTGTTCTCCCTGCCGAAATTCCGCGGCGCCCCGAAAAGCACCTTCGAGATCACCTGGCGCAGCCCCGACATCATCGACCGCCTCTGCGCCGGCCTGCCCGCCATGCTGGCGCCGCAGGGTGCGGCCTATTTCGTGCTGACCAATCACGGCGATTGCGACGGGATGCTGAATGGATTGGCGGAAGCCGGGCTAACGGTAGAGCGACTGATGTGGCGTCACTTCGGCAATGAGACGCTGGCGGTTTATTGCGCGAAAGCGACACACCCGTAACTTCAAGCCTGTATACCTTCTGTCCCCTCTTTGAGGTTGGAAGGTGGTGAGAGAGGGGGATCGATTTCGATTAGGTCTTGCGTTGCCGCGAGTTCCTCAAGGCACAGCTTTATGTGGCTTTGTGAAAGGTCTCGGAGCCGGATTGCAATGTCCTGGATTATGGCCAACTCGGATCGCAAGCTATGAATCTCGCCTATCCGATCGCCATTTCCGTGAATATAGCTTCTGGACTCGAATCGATCGGTCGCTCTTTTCAAGTTCAGGAAGAGACTGACGACCTCACCATGAAGGTACGTGTAGAGGGTCGGCACTTCATCGAAACCCGAGCGCGAAAAGGCGTGTCGTGCATACCATGCGCTCTCTGTTTGGGGCCTGCGATAGCGCGTCATGTGATCGTTCGCGTCGTCTAGGTCTTGAAGCACGATGCAGGCGGCTTGATGAACCAAGACATTTACCGCATGGCCTTCCCGAGCCAGGCGCCTTTTTTCGAGAATTAGAGTTGTCTTGATTTGGTGTTGTGCCGCAGCAACCTCGCGATCAGCGCTTGCCTGGGTCGCTTTTACCGTCATGACCGCTGCAATAATAGCAAGCCCCCCCGCGATCAAGCTGCCCTGATCTTCAAGGACTTTATAAAGTCCATGCATGTCGGCTTCCCCGATTAAACCACCCACGATGAAGCCGTAGGCTGTGACGAGCCCTTGTGCCAAAAACTCCCGAACGGCCTTCACCCGGACCTCCCACCTGAAACTCAGGTGATCGGATCATCTCGTTCTTTGGCTAAGGTGTCCATTGGCGCTGCCGCTTGGCACTGGATTGCACGCTCCCGTGAAGCGTCCGATCAGCGCGTCCGGATCGATATAGCGGCTGACCTCTTCCAGCATCGCCGGGATGGGCAAGCGCACATATTTGCTGCCCAGCGGATGGAAGTCGGGGCCGAGCGGGCGGTCGGCGAGCACCGGCTCGTCGTCCTTGACCACCAGCAGGATGTCTTCCGGCGTTACGGCGAAGAAGGCCTCGTTGAGATCGGCGTGGCGGCGGCGGGCGACGACGTAGTCTTTGCGCCCGGGCAGGTTCCAGAAGCGTTCGGCGGAGCTGGTCATGGCGGCGATGAGGGTTTCGTCGCTGACGGAACCGCGCACGGCGCGCAGATGGTCCCACAAGGTGCCGGGTGCGGAGAGCGTCGAATCGGTGCCGAACAGCAGAGTGGTGCGGCGAGCCGCTTCCGCCGCGTCGGCGGTGCGGTTGAACAGGAAATGGTTCGAGGCGGGGCACCAGACCAGCGCCGAGAGCCGGTCGAAATCGCGGCCCTGCAGAGCGACGCCATGGACGCCGGCGACTTTGCGGCGCCACAGATTCCAGCGCAGGTAATTGAGCGCGCGGCGCCGGCTGTCCGGCGTGGCGCCCTCGGCCAGATGCATCACCACCGGCGTGCGGCCGGCCAGCCAGCTGCGCTTGCGGCCGAATTCCGGCGAATGCATATCCTTGAAGGGCGTCAGCACGGTAACGGGGTCGCGGGAGCTGGCGGTCTCGCCGCCGTGATCGGCGACCGCGGTCACGCCCCACAGCAGGTTCTTCAGCACGCCGAACCGGCGGCGTAATTTCAGGGGAATCGCCTCGACGGCGCTCAGCACTTCCCGCGCCGCCTGCACGTCCCTGGCCCAGCCGCGGAAATCCTGATAGGGCGGCAAACCGGTCGGGGCGTAGCAATTGAATTCCAGATGGTCGTGCGAATTGATCAGGCCGGGAAAGGTGAAGGTGTTCGGCTCCATCATCATCGCGCTTCGCCCTTCAGCCGATAGGCCAGCAGCCCGAGCGCTTCATGGGCGGCGAGGTCGAAATGAGCGAGGTTGGCCGGCAGCGAGGCGCCGGACTGGCGTCCGTTTCCGGTGGAGAGGTAATCGGACGCCCAGGGAATCATCGGCCAGTCCAATTGCCGGGAGACCGCCATGGCGCGCGGCAGATGAAAACCGGCGGCGACCAGCAGCCATACCTCGCCCGGGGCGGGTTTGGCGATCTGGCGGGCGAGCAGCAGATTTTCCCAGGTATTGCTCGAGCGTCCGTCGAAGAGGATCGGGCCGGTCATGCCCATCTCGGCGAACAGAGGCTTGGCGATGACCACTTCGCCTTCGTCGCCGCTATAGATCATCTTGGCGTCGGGATAATGCTGCGCCAGCACCCGCGCCGCGATCAGCGTGCCGCCGTCCGAACCGATGCCGCCGGCGCCGCCGCGCGTTCTCGGAATGTCGGGATTGAGCCCTTCGCCCAGCACGAGGATGCCGTCGACATGGGCCGGCCAGGCGGGACGCGGCACCTGGTCCTCGATCGGACGCAACGCCGAATTGCCCAAGGGTATCAGCAGCATCGTCAGGAGCCAGCCCGCCGCCAGGGCGGCGAGGATGGCTCCGCTGATCTTGCGTCTTGCCGATTGGATGGCGGCGGCGATCAGCGTCCAGACCAGCAGGTGGCTGGGTTCGACCAGAAACCAGGCCAGCTTAGAAAGCATATTGGGCGAACATGCCGATTGTATGGGCGACGAAGTTCTCGGGCACGACGCCGAGATAGGTGTTGTTGTTGAGCGCGCCGGCGGTCAGGCCGGTATAGTGGAAATCGTCGAGATGCTCGTAATCGAAGCGGTAAAGCAGCTGCGTCGAGAGTTTGTCGGTGACCTGCCAGCGCAAAGTGGTCTGCAGCGTATGGGCGTCGAAGGTGATGTCGGGGAAGCTGTTCCCCGCCTGGGCGGCGGTCAGAGTATTGAAGAAGGCGCTGGTGCTGGCGAAGCCGTAATTCACCCCGGTGTCGCTGTGGGTGAAGCTGTAATCGGCGTCGAGCTGCCAGGCGCCCCAGCTGTGGCGGAACGTGGTGCCGAAGGTGACGTCGTGCGATCCCACCGTCTCGGTCCAGGCGGCGTTCAGCGGATAGACCGGTCCGCCGGCGGCCGGATTCGAGCCGGCGCCGGTCGGGTTGATGTTGGCGACGCCGCGATTCTGCGTCTGCCAGGTGACGAAGCCGGTCAGCGAAGTAGCGGCCGAGACCTGGTAATTCAGCGAGGTGGTGGTGTTCCACTGGGTGGTCGATTGCAGGCCGTACTGGGCGTCGTAATCCTCGATGGTGACGTCGCCGCCGACCTGCAGATCGAGGTCATCGGCCAGGATCTCGTTGGTCTGGGCATGCACCTTGTGCTCGGTGCGGTTGGCGACGTCGAATTTCCTGAGATCGGCCAGGGCGAAGGCGGTGTCGGTATTGGACGGGCCGGGGATGTAGCCGGGCAGGCCGGCCGAGTAATAGGGCGTGTAGGGATTGGAGTCATAGTCGCTGCCGGTGCGCCGGGCGAACTGATAGGAAATGCGCGCCGATCCCCAGCTATAGCCGGTGGCGGCCAGCGACAATTTGGCGATGTTGTCGTCGGCGTCGGGCACTTCGCGCACCGAATGGTGGATCTGGTTCTGCGACAGCGACAGATCGAGCTTCAGGTGATTGTCGAGGCGCCAGGCGCCGCTGGTGGTGATCTGCAAATTGTCGTTGGCGAAGGGCATGTTGCGGATCTGCACGTTGCTGCCCGCGGCGGTCGGTTCGTAGACGCCGTTCATCAGAGGGTTCGAGCCGGCCAGGCCGCCATCGATGGCGATGTAGCCCAGCTGCCCGGTCTGCGGATTGTAGGCCAGATAATTGGTCAGGTTCTTGTCGTCGCGGTCGCGCACTTCGACGGTGACATTGACCGAGGGCGAGACGGTGTAGTGCGCCTGGGCGAAGGCGTTGAACACGTCGACGGCGGCGTCGGCGCTGGGGCGCACCAGGGCGGCGGTGGTGTTCCACTGATTGAGGTTGATGCGGCCGGCCGCGCCCTGGATCACCCCGGAATCGGCGGTTGGCGCCAGCAGATCGTCATTCTGGCGCAGCAGGCTGTAGGACAGGCTGCCGGTGAACCGCCAGGCGGGAGCGGGGGTCCAGGCGAAATCGCCTTTCAGCGTGTGATAATCGTTGTCGGGCGGCAGGCTCAGCTGCCCGACGGTGGGGATGAACGAGCCCGCGCTGAAGGTGCCCAGGCCCGGATTCTGCCAGGTCAGTTCGTTCGAGCCATTGCGGAAGAACGAACCGGCATAGGTCAAATTGGCCTGAATAGTGTCGCCCTTCCAGCGCACGCCCGACGAGACGTCGACGGTCTGGTAGTGGATCGGTTCGATGATCTGGGTCGCGCCGTTCTGGAAGGGATAGCCGAAGGTGGCGCTGATCGGCTGGGTTCCGGTGCGCCATTCGTTCGACGCCTTGACGAAGAATTCCAGGCTTTTGGTCGGCGTGTAGGTCAGGTTGGTGCCGGCCTTTTCGCGGGTGATCGAGAGCGTGCTGTCGCCCACCGCGGCGGCCACCGCCGAAACCTGTGATGGCGTCGAGGCGCCCGGCGTCAATCCGCCGCGCAGGGTCAGAGTGTCGGTGCCGATGCCATCCCACAGCGATTTGGCGTCGGTCGCATAGACATGCTGGATCGAATCGAAATAGCTGGTGACGTCGAACACGCCATAGCGGCCGACCTTGACCTGGTAATATTGGTCAGGGCGGCCGATATTCTCGGCCAGGCCCGACACATAGAGCGCGGTGGCGCGGTTCTCGGCCAGGAAGCCGAGATTGGACAGCACGCCGCCGGTCCGCCAGCTGCCATATTCGTTGAGCATGGCCGATTTGGTGTCGCTGCCGAAGGTGCCGAGGAACCCGGCCTCGACCCAGCCGCTATACCACCAGTCGGGATCGCTCTCGCTTTGCTGCATCTCCGGCACGCGGAACGGCACCGGATACAACAGGCCGGTCGGGGTGCGCGAATTGCTGTCGGTCAGCGGCGACAAGCCATCCTGATCGCGCGGCCGGTCGGGGGCGAGACCGGCCGGGTTCAGCACATTGCCGGGACCGCTATAGCCGGTGCCGGCGGTATCCGCGAGAACCGGCGTCGCCAGGAAGGTGGCGGCCAGCAGGAGAAAACGGCGACTCATCGTTCGAACCTCGATCCTGAGGGGTCGTTCGAGCCATGGATATTGACGTGGCAGGTCTGGCAGCTGGTCGAGATCAGGCGCGGATCGGGCATCGGTCCGTGCGGCAGGTTGCCCTTGGTCAGCAGCTGGGCCGGGTGGCCGTCCTGCGAATGGCACTGCTGGCACAGGACCGGACGCGGGGTGGTCAGCAGGTTCTCGAAATTCGAGCCGTGCGGGCTGTGGCAGTTGAGGCAGCTCTCATGCACCGGCGCATGTTCGAACAGGAACGGGCCGCGCTTGTCGGCATGGCAGGTGTAGCAAAGCTCGTTGACGCTGTCGGCCTTCAAGAGCGGCGCGGTGGCCGAGCCGTGCGGATTGTGGCAGTCGGTGCAGGTGATCTTGCCTTCCAGCAGAGGCATGTGCGAGCGCTTGGCGAAATCGGCATGCTGCTCCTTGTGGCAGGAGAAACAGGTCTGGCTGATCGATTCGCGGGCGGTCAGCCCATGGGCGGCGAAGGTGCCCATCGGATTGTGGCAGTCGCTGCAGGCCAGCTTGTTCTGATCGTGGATCGAATCATGCCAGAAGATGCGCTGGCCGCCCTTGTGGCAGGACAGGCATTGCTCATTCTGCTCGGCGATCGGCGTCTTGCTCTTGTGCGAGAAGCTGATGATCTTGGTGAAATCCGACGGGTCCTCGACATGGGCCGAGCCGGGGCCGTGGCAGGCCTCGCAATTCTTCTCTTCCTTGGCGTCGCGCGGATGCAGATTGAACACCTTGGCGTGGGCGGTGTGCGCCCAATTGCCCGCTTCCTGCTGGTGGCAGGTCGAGCAGGTCTCCTGGCCGACATAAAAGCGGCCGTCATCCTTCTGGGGCGGCGTGGCCGGCGTTGCCTGGGCTGGTGTGGCGGGCGCCGAGGCGGTGTCGAACACCGGCAGCGGCAGGCCGCCCTGGAAGGGCGAGCTATCGGCCGAGGCGCCGCGGGCGAGCAGCGCCACCAAGGCGATGGCGATCAGGGAAAGGAATCGGAATCGGATCGTCATGCGTTATGTCCGCCAAGGGTGTTTTGGTCCAGACGCTGACGGGGGGCCGGCTATTCCCGGATTGGGAAAATTATTAAGGCTGCAACGCCGCGTAGGCATGGGCGGCCAGCTTTTGCAGCCGGGTGGCGGGCAACTCGGCCGAAGCGGTCATCGTCAGGCGCTCGTCCTGCCACAACACCAGCCGCAGCGCGCCGCGCTGATAGCGGTCGAGATGGACCGAGCCGTCGGAGGGATGCAGGCACAGGGTCAGGGTTTCGCCGTCGCGGCCCTGATAGAACAGCTCCGCGCCGCCTTCGCCGAAGCGCAGGGCGGTCAGGCGGTAACCGAGATTGTCCAGGTCCGGCACCGCGATCGGCGCGCCGGCCGCGAGACTCAGCGGTTGTTGGAAGCGGCGCGCTTCGGCGACGCCGTTGACTGTAATCAGGGTCTGCGCCTGGCGCAGACTGGTGCTGGCGTCGAGCGCGCGGCGGATCAGCTCGCCGCCCGGCCGCGGCCGCTCGGTCCACGCTATGGTGGCCGCGGCCAGCAGCGTCACCGCCAGCAGGGCGGTAAGCAGGCGCTTAGCCACGGCCGTCCCGCAGGATTTCGACCGGGGTGCGGGCCAGGATCAGCAGATCGAGGGCGACCGAGCCATGGTCGACATACCAGGCGTCGAGATCGACGCGCGCCTGCATGTCCAGCAGATTGGGCGTGGCGCCGCGCGCGCCGTGGATCTGCGCCCAGCCGGTGATGCCGGGGCGGACGCGGCGGCGATAGGCGTAATTGGGGATATGCTTGCCGTAATAATCGTCATGGACCGCCGCATGCGGGCGCGGCCCGACCAGCGACATGTCGCCGGCCAGCACATTGATCAATTGCGGCAGCTCGTCCAGGCCGGTCTTGCGCAGGACCCCGCCGATCCGCGTCACGCGCGGATCGCGGCGGCAGGCCTGGATCACGTCCGGCCCGTCCTCCAGCACATGCATGGTGCGGAATTTGAGGATCTGGAAGGGCCGCCCGTCATAGCCGATGCGCCGTTGGCGGAACAAAGCCGGTCCCGGCGTTTCGAGGCGGACCAGCAAGGCGATCAGCAGGCAGAGCGGCAGGATGGCCACCAGCAAAAGGCTGCCCAGGACGAGGTCGATCAGGCGCTTGGTCATAGCGGCACCTTCAGCGCCACTTCCAGCGCGCCGGTCATGCCATGCTGCGGGCGCGGCTGGTCGTCCTGGATGCGGGCCGCCAGATCGAGCTTGAAATGCTGGAAGGGCAGGGTGACCCGCGCCTCGGCCATGTCCAGTTTGACCGGCTGGGTGCTGATGATGTTGTTGCCGGGCGGCGTCTGCGGGGTGCCGATCTCGGCATGGTGCAGGCTCAGCTCGTAGAAACGCCCGGACTGGTCGGTCCACGCCGTCTGCAGCGACAGCAATTTGGAATCGTCGTCGAGGCTGAAGCCCAGCGTGCGTCCGCGATAGCGCATGCCGTCGGGATAGCCGCCATTGGTGTAGGAAAAGCCGTAGATGTAATTGCCGAAGCTGAAGATGTCGGTGGTCGACAGGCTGCTGGTATATTCGACCGTCACCCGCAGCGGATTGCCGGCGGTGGGAACGAAGGCGGTGGCGCCGAACAGATGGCTGGTGCCCGAATGGGTGAAGGGCGAGGTGTCCTCGTTCATCAGCTGCAGATAGGCCTGCACCGGCACGCCGAAGATATCGTGGCTGTATTTGACGTCGATCAGCCCTTCGTCGTTGGTCTTGTTGACGTTATTGGGCGAATTATTGAGTTCGAAATAATAAGCCGGCGAACAGGGATGGCCCTCGCCGCAGATCTCGTCGGTGCGGGCCAGGCCGATTTCCAGGCCCGGCGCCGGATTGACGGTGAAGCGCAACCCGTCATAGAGGGTGTTCTTCTGCAGACGCGGCCCGTCGAGCAGTCCGACGAAGAATTCCCCCTGCCACGGACCCAGCCAATCGAGGATCGGCCAGCTCGATTCGCTGGTGTCGAGGCGCTGGATGCCGATTTGCGGCATGGGGCGGGCATTGTTGGACAGCGACAGGGCCGAGATCCAGCCGGGTCCCCACCAATGGGTCAGCCAGCCGCCATAGACCAATGCCTCGTCGCCCAGCTTGGCGGCGACGTAGGAATTGTCGGGCATCACCTTGGCGCCCTTGCCGAAGGCGTCCGAATAGGTGCCCAGCGACAGGCGCCCGGCGAAATCGCCCGAGCTGTAAGACAGCGACGCCTGCGACTGTGCCTGTCCGCGGTCGAGGCTGTCGAAGCCATGCACCACCGACGGGGAATTGGTGACGTCGAGCTCGGTCGAGCCCGCCCAGCCGGGCTTGTTGTCGCCCAGCGCCCGGGTCAGCAGCCGCGCCGCCGCCGCCTGCGCTTCCGGCGAGGCATTGGTCATGTCGGCGTCGCGCAGATGCCGATAGAGCGAGTTCCACGGCAAGGGCCATTGCGTGGTGACGCCGTCGATCAGGCCGGCGGCGGCGACCGTCTCGATGTCGGCGCGCAGCTGATTGTCGCCCACCTCGGCCCAGGGCGAAGCCCCGGCCGGTTCGGCGGCGATGGTCAGCAGGGCGCAGACCAGGGTCGGAGTCAGGTGTCGGCGATGCATGTCGCTGAGACGGCAACGCCCCGGTAAATATTCCCCGCGTCCGAAGATTAAGGGGAATTAATCCTGGCTTAATCGCCGGTCAATCGGGGGGTCTGTAGGGTGCGCTCCCATTATGAGGCTTCCTGTCCGGATCATGACTGCGCGACGACTTTCATATCTGCTGCTGCCGGTGCTGCTCGCAGCCTGCAGCCTCGGCCCCGATTACCAGGCGCCGGAGAACCCCACCCCGGCCGCCTGGCGCAATCCGCAGCCGCAGACGACCGACCTTTGGCCGTCGCCCGATTGGTGGCGCGGCTTCGGCTCTTCCCGCCTCGACGGCTATATCGCCGATGCGCAGACCGCCAATACCGACCTCGCCGCCGCCATGGCGCGGGTGCGCGAGGCCGACGCCCAGGCGCGCATCGCCGGCGCTCCGCTGCTGCCGTCGGTCGGCCTGGGCGCCTCGGCGACCCATGAACGCCAGCCTTCGGCGCGCACCGGCCTGTCGCAGACCTCGACCTCCTACAGCCCGGGCCTGACCGCCAGCTACGAGCTGGATTTCTGGGGCAAGAACGCCGCCGCCGCGCACGCCGCCGAAGCCACGTTGCTGGCCAGCCGCTACGATCAGGAGACAGTGTCGCTGACCGTGCTTACCGGCGTGGCGACTACCTATTTCCGCGCCCTGGAGCTGCATGACCGGCTGGCCGTCGCCGAGAACAATCTGGCCAGTGCCCGCTCTACCCTCGACGGGCTGCAGAAGCAGCAGCATGCCGGCATCGTCAACGCGCTGGACGTCGCCCAGCAGGAGACGGTGGTGGCCAATGTCGATGCGACCGTCCCGCAAATCCGCGAGCAATATGAACAGGCGCTCGACGCCCTGGCGATCCTGCTGGGCCGCACCCCGGACCAGATCGAGCGCGGCGACGAGACCCTGGACGGCCTGTCGCATCCCGACGTGACGCCGGGCCTGCCCTCGACCCTGCTGCAGCGCCGCCCCGACGTCGCCAATGCCGAGGCGCAGCTGATCTCGGCCAATGCCAATATCCAGGTGGCGCGCGCCGCCTTCTATCCCAGCATCAATCTGACCGCCGATGGCGGCTTCGTCAGCTCGGCGCTCAGCACTGCGCTGAAGCCATCGAACGCGATCTTCAACCTGACGGCGGGGCTGACCCAGCCGATCTTCGAGGGCGGCGCCTTGGAGGGGCAGTTCGACCTGGCCCAGGGACGCTATGACGAGCTGCTGGCGGATTATCGCAAGATTGTGCTGTCGGCCTTCGCCAATGCCGAGGATTCGCTGGTCGCCGTGCAGCAGACCGCCGATCAGGAAAAGCGCCAGGCGCAGGCCGTGGCGACGGCGCAGCGCGCCTATGATTTCGCCCGCGCCCAGATGAAGGCGGGCACCATCAACATCCTGACCGTGCTCAACACGGAGACGGCGCTGTTCTCGGCCCAGGACCTGCTGGTCCAGGCCAAGTCGGCGCATCTGCAGGCCCTGGTCAATCTTTACGGCGCCCTCGGCGGCGGTTGGCAGAAAGCATGACGATGAGAAAGACGAACATGATCGCGCGTGTTGGCAAGACCCGGCTGATTTTCGGTGTGGCGGCTATCGCCCTGGCGGCAGTGGCGCTGGTCAATTGGTCCGGTTCGCCGGCGCCCAAGGCGGCTCCTCCGAAGACCGGCGCCGAGGTGGTGGCGGCCACCGCCAAGGCCGAGCGCAAGGATATGCCGATCTATCTGCAGGGCCTCGGCACCGTGCAGGCCTTCTACACCGTCACGGTCACGTCCCGCGTGGATGGCGAATTGGAAAAGGTCGGCTTCACCGAAGGCCAGGCGGTCAAGAAGGGCGACCTGCTCGCCCAGATCGATCCGCGCCCCTATCAGGCCGCCTACGACCAGGCCGTCGCCGCCAAGGGCAAGGACGCCGCCCAGCTCGCCAATGCGCGGGCCGATCTGCAGCGCTACAATGAGCTGGCGCCGCAGGAACTGGCCTCGAAGCAGATCCTGGAAACCCAGAAATCGCTGGTCGCGCAGCTCGAAGCACAGGTGGCCGGCGATCAGGCCGCCATCGACAATGCCAAGACCCAGCTCGATTACGCGCACATCACCTCGCCGATCGACGGCCTGACCGGCGTGCGCCAGGTCGATCCGGGCAATAACCTGCATGGCGCCAACGCCACGCCGATCGTGGTGGTGACCCAGACCCAGCCGATCTCGGTGATCTTCACCCTGCCGGAGGAAAGCCTCGACCAGATCGGCCCGGCCCTGCATCAGGGCGCGGTGGAAGTGTCGGCCCTGTCGCGCGACGGCAAGGGCGAGATCGACCGCGGCAAGATCGCCGTGCTCGACAACCAGATCGACCAGGCGACCGGCACGGTGCGCCTCAAGGCGACCTTCCCCAATGCCGACAACAAATTGTGGCCGGGCGAATACGTCAATGCCCGCGTCCTGCTGAAGACCAGCAAGAATGCGGTGACGATCCCCGCTTCGGCGGTCCAGCGCGGTCCCAAGGGGCTCTATGTGTTCCTGGTCAAGGACGACCAGACCGTCGAGATGCGGCCGATCAAGGCCGGCCCCGAGACGGACGGATTCACGATCGTCGAAGGCGGCCTGGAAGCCGGCGACACGGTCACCACCAACAACGAGTACCGTCTGCATGACGGCGTCAAGATAAAGGCTCCGAAATGACGCACGATTTGTTGTCCGGCGTGCGACTGCACGCCCGCGCTGCCGACAGCGTCGATCACACAGGCAACATAGTTTGTCCGCTATGCGTTCATCTTCGCTGCGCTTCGATTCGGCGCGGTAGCCCAGCGGCGGGAAGCCGCGCCCGGCGCCTGAGGGGCACAAACAAATGAGCATTTCGTCCCCGTTCATCGAACGGCCGATCGCCACCTCGCTGCTGATGGCGGCGATCTGCCTGATCGGCATGGTGACCTTCCCGATGCTGCCGGTGGCGCCGCTGCCGCAGGTCGATTTCCCGACCATCCAGATCAGCGCCAATCTGCCGGGCGCCAGTCCGGAGACCATGGCGTCTTCGGTGGCGACGCCGCTGGAATATCAGATCGCGGAAATTCCCGGCGTCTCGCAGATGACGTCGACGAGTATTCTCGGCAATACCTCGATCACCGTGCAGTTCGATCTCGGGCGCAATATCGATGCCGCGGCGCAGGACGTGCAGACCGCCATCGACGCGGCGGCCGGCCAGCTGCCGAAGAACCTGCCGACCCCGCCGACCCAGCGCAAGATCAACCCGGCCGATAGCCCGGTGCTGATCTATGCCGTCCATTCCGACAGCCTGCCGATCACCCAGGTCGACGATTACGCCGAGAACGTGATTTCGCAGCAGGTCTCGCAGATCACCGGCGTCGCCCAGGTGGTCATCGGCGGCCAGCAGAAGCCCGCGGTGCGCGTCCAGGTCGATCCGGTGAAATTGGCGGCGATCGGGCTTCAGCTCGAAGACGTCGCCTCGGTGATCAACATCGCCACCACCGATGCGCCCAAGGGCGCGATCTTCGGCCATTCGCACAATTACACCATCTACAACAACGACCAGCTGCTGAAGGCGGCGCCGTGGAACGACGTCATCGTCGCCTACAAGAACGGCGCGCCGGTGCGCATCAAGGACATCGGCCGCGCGGTGGACGGGCCGGAAAACAGCCAGATCGACGCCTGGCAGAACGGCAAGTCGGGCGTGCTGCTGATCATCTACAAGCAGCCCGGCGCCAACGTCATCGACATCGTCGATCAGGTCGAGAAGAAGCTGCCCGGCATCATGACCGCGGTGCCCCCCTCGATCACCGTCGACAAGGTGATCGACCGCACCACCACCATCCGCGCCTCGGTCGATGACGTCGAATTCACCCTGCTGCTGACCATCGGCCTGGTGGTGGGCGTGATCTTCCTGTTCCTGCGGAATTTCTGGGCCACGGTCATTCCCGGCATCACCGTTCCGCTCGCTTTGTTCGGCACGCTGGCGCTGATGTATGTGGTCGGCTACAGCCTCGACAATCTGTCGCTGATGGGTTTGACGATTGCCGTTGGCTTCGTCGTCGACGACGCCATCGTCATGCTGGAGAACATCTACCGCCACATCGAGGACGGCATGACCCCGCTCGAAGCCGCGCACAAGGGCGCGGGCGAGATCGGCTTCACCATCATGTCCATCTCGATCAGCCTGGTCGCGGTGTTCATTCCGCTGCTGCTGATGGGCGGCATCATCGGCCGTCTGTTCCGCGAATTCGCCATCACCGTGACCATGACCATCGGGGTGTCGGCCTTCGTTTCGCTGACCTTGTCGCCGATGATGTGCTCGCTGTTCCTGCGCAACGAGCATCACGTCAAGCATGGCCGCGCCTATATGGCGGTCGAGAACGCTTTCGAATGGCTGGTGAACCAGTATAAGCGCGGCCTCGATTTCGTGCTGCGCCACCAGTTCCCCACCTTGCTGACCTTCATCGCGACGGTGGTGGCGACCGGACTGCTCTACGCCGCCGAGCCCAAGGGCTTCTTCCCGCAGCAGGATACCGGCATCATCGCCGGCCTGTCCGACGCGGCGCAGAATGTGTCGTTCGAAGAGATGGTGCGCATCCAGCACAAGCTGACCGACGTGATCGCCCAGGACCCCGACATTTCCGGCTGGGCCACCTCGATCGGCGGCAACCGTCCGCTCAATACCGGTTTCGTGGTGATCGGCCTCAAGCCGCGCAACGAGCGCAAGGCCAGTGCCGACCAGATCATCGCCCGCCTGCGCCCCAAGCTGAACCAGGTCGCCGGCGGCACCGTGTTCCTGCAGGCCAGCCAGGATCTCAATGTCGGCGGCCGCACCTCGCGCACCCAGTATCAGTACACGCTGCAGGATTCCAATCTCGACGAGCTGAACGAGTGGGCGCCCAAGCTGCTGGGCAAGCTGCAGGGCCTGCCCGAGCTGCGCGACGTCGCCTCGGACCAGCAGACCAGCGGCACCACCCTGTCGATGACCATCGACCGCGACCAGGCCGCCCGCTTCGGCATCCAGCCGTCGCTGATCGACACCACCCTCTATGACGCGTTCGGCCAGCGTGAAGTGACGCAGTACTTCACCCAGACCAACTCGTACCATGTGGTGCTGGAGATCCTGCCGGAGATGCAGGCCGATCCGGATACACTTAACAAGATCTACATCACCTCGCCGGTGACCGGGAAACAGGTGCCGCTGTCGACCTTCGTGCATTTCGACACCGATCATACGGCGCTGCTGTCGGTCAACCATCAAGGCCAGTTCCCGGCGGTGACTTTGTCCTTCAACCTGGCGCCCGGCGTGGCGCTGGGCCAGGCGGTCGACGCCATCAACGCCCAGGCGGCGGCTATCGGCATGCCGAACTCGATCGCCGGCACCTTCCAGGGCACCGCCCAGGCCTTCCAGAGTTCGCTGAAGAGCGAGCCCTATCTGATCATGGCCGCCCTGGTCGCGGTCTACATCATCCTGGGCATGCTCTATGAGAGCTACATCCACCCGCTGACCATTCTCTCCACCCTGCCCTCGGCCGGCGTCGGCGCGCTGCTGATGCTGATGGCGTTCCACTACGATCTTTCCGTCGTGGCGCTGATCGGCATCATCCTCCTGATCGGCATCGTCAAGAAGAACGGCATCATGATGGTCGATTTCGCCATCCAGGCGGAGCGCGAACAGGGGATGAGCCCGGTCGAATCGATCCGCCAGGCCTGTCTGCTGCGCTTCCGTCCGATCATGATGACGACCATGGCGGCGCTGCTGGGCGCCCTGCCGCTGATGCTGGAGCAGGGCACCGGTTCCGAGCTGCGCCAGCCGCTGGGCTACACCATGGTGGGCGGGCTGATCCTCAGCCAGATGCTGACCCTGTTCACCACCCCGGTGATCTATCTCTATCTCGATCGTCTGACCCAGCGCGGCCGTCCGCATGGCCATGGCGGCCATGACAAGCCGAAGAAAGAGCCCCAGCTTGTCCATGCCGGCGGCCATGATTAAGGTCGGCTGAGGAGGTCGCCCGTGAAGGTACTGCTCGTCGAGGATAATGAGCGCGTGTCCCGCTTCGTGGTGAAGGGGCTGCGCGAGGCCGGACACACCATCGATCACGTCGAGAACGGCCGTGACGGCCTGTTCTACGCCGCCAGCGAATCCTACGATGCCATCATCATGGACCGCATGCTGCCCGGCCAGATCGACGGGCTGGGCATCATCGAAACCTTGCGCCAGCAGGGCAACCGCACGCCGATCCTGGTGCTGTCGGCCTTGTCCTCGGTCGATGAGCGGATCAAGGGCCTGCGCGCCGGCGGCGACGATTACCTGACCAAGCCGTTCGCCTTCGGCGAGCTGCTGGCCCGCCTCGACGCGCTGATCCGCCGCACCCAGGTCGAGGCCGACACCACCCAGCTCGCCGTCGGCGATCTCAACATGGATCTGCGCTCGCGCAAGGTGACGCGGGGCGCCCGTTCCGTCGTGCTGCAGCCGCGCGAATTCCAGCTGCTGGAATATCTGATGCGCCATGTCGGCCAGGTGGTGACGCGCACCATGCTGCTGGAAAATGTCTGGGATTATCACTTCGATCCGCAGACCAACATCGTCGACGTCCATATCAGCAATCTGCGCCAGAAGATCGAAATCCAGGGCGAGAAGCCGCTGGTGAAGACGGTGCGCGGCGCCGGTTATATGATGACGGCTGAATGATGTTAACCAAGGTCACCCGCTCTTCGGCCCTGACGCTCGCGATCGGCTATGTCGCGCTGGGCGTGGTGGCGCTCGCTCTGTTCGCGGCGCCGCTGTGGTACGCCTGGCAGGTGACCATCGAGGATGGCCGCATCGAAATGATCCATGACGATGTGCAGCGCTTCGTCGAGGTCTATGACCGGCGCGGCGAGAGCGGCCTGGCAGAATTCATCGCCCAGCGCGTCTCGCTGCAGATCGCCGGCGACCGCCTGCTGTTCATGGCCGACCGCCAGCTGCATCCGCTGGCCGGCAATCTGCCGGCCTGGCCGAGCGCGGTGCCCAACGCGCCGGGACTTTACACCCTTACGCTGGACGTCGGCGGCCGCCCGACCCGGACCTTGGTGCAGCGCGCTTTGCTGCCCAATGGCGATACCCTGCTGGTCGGGCGCGACCTGACCCATCTGGCGCCGATCGAGAACCGCTTCTGGGTCGGCCTGGCCATTTCCACCGCCCTGTTGTGCGGTCTCGGCCTGCTCGGCGGCTGGCTGGTGCGCCGCACCGTGCTGTCCGAGATCGACACCATCAGCCGCAGCGTGACCAACATCGTCCATGGCGATCTGTCGCATCGTCTGCCGGTCAGCGAGCGCGGCGGCGAATTCGACAGCCTGTCGATCACCATCAACCGCATGTTCGATCAGATCGAGCAGCTGGTGCATGGGGTGCGCAACGTCTCGAACTCGATCGCCCACGATCTGCGCACGCCGCTGGCCGAATTGCGCTCGCGCCTCGAAGAGATGGTGGTGACCCGCCCGACCGGCGAAGAGCTGCATGAGGGCATGGCCGACGCGGTCGAGGATGTCGACCGGGTGATCGGCATTTTCAACGCGCTGCTGCGCCTGGCCGAGATCGATGCCGGTGCCCAGCGCTCGGGCTTCGTCGAGGTCAATCCGGCCGAGCTGGCGTCGCGCGCCGCCGAATTCTACCGCCCCGCCGCCGAGCTGAAGGGCATCAGCCTCGATTTCCGTGACGGCGCCGAGGGTGCGGTGCTGGCGGGCGATCCGCTGCTGCTGTCCCAGGCGGTGTTCAATCTGATCGACAATGCGGTGAAGTTCACCCCGGCCAACGGCCATATCAGGGTCGAGGCGGTGCGCGAAGGCGAAGCCGTCGAACTGCGGGTCGGCGATGACGGGCCGGGCATTCCCGACGATGAGAAGCAAAGGGTGGTCGAGCGATTCTACCGCGGCGACCGCAGCCGCGGCAGTACGCCCGGCGTCGGTCTCGGCCTGACCCTGGTCAGCGCCATCGCGTCCCTGCATGGCGGACGCCTCGATCTGGCCGACAACCATCCGGGCCTGCTGGCCCGGATGGTGTTCGACGATCGGGTTCAGGCCGCCTTGTAACGGGCGGCGGGCTCGGACCGCGACAGGTTCGGCATCAGGGCCTGGCGGGCGGCTTCGTAGGCGGCCCAATCCTTCTGCTCGGGCAGGGACGGGATGGTGACCAGTTCGCCCTGGGCGAGGCCGGCCAGCGCCGCGTCGACCATAGTCTCGGTGGTCATCACGATGGCCTGCGGCAGATGCGCGACCGGGGTTCCGGCGATATCCCAGAATTCGGTTGCGGTGGCGCCGGGCAGCACGGCCTGGACGCGCACGCCCTTGGCGGCCAGCTCGTGATGCAGCGACTGCGAGAAGGCCAGGACGAAGGCCTTGCTGCCGCCATAGACGCCATTCAGCAGTTCGGGATAGATGCCGACGATGGACGCGATATTGACGATGGTGCCGGTGCCGCGCGCCACGAAACCGGGCGCGGCCGCATAGGTCAGCCGGGTCAGCGCGGTGACGTTGATGTCGATCATCGCCTGCATCTTGTCGACATCGGCATTGAGCAGCGGCGCGGTGGCGCCGACGCCGGCATTGTTGACCAGCAGGGTGATGCTGGAATCCTGCTTGAGCAGCGTCTCGACCTTGGCGAGATCCGCGGCCTTGGTCAGGTCGGCGGCGACGATCTCGACGGAACGGCCGGTCGCGCTGGTGAGGCGGGTGGCGGCGCTGCGCAGGCGGTCGATATTGCGGGCGACCAGGATCAGATCATAACCCTGGCGGGCCAGGCGGTCGGCATAGACGGCGCCGATGCCCGAGCTGGCGCCGGTGATGAGAGCAGTCCCTTTGGAAACGGTGGTGGTCATATTGGCCTCCTTGAGTTTGGCTGAGGAGGACTTTAGGCCGACTCGACTTTGTCCTAAATGACATATATACCACTTTTTGAGACACGCCCTGGATGTGATGATGAGGATGCGATGATTTCGATCGGTTTCCTGCTGTCGCCCCGGTTCCAGATGATGGCCCTGGCCGCTTTGTCGGCCTTCGAGCTGGCCAATCAGTCGGCGGGCGAGACGCTTTACGACGTCACGCTGCTGTCCGAAGCCGGCGGATCGGAGAAGAGCTCGATCGGCAGCCGGTTGGAGACGGTGCCGATCGGCAATGCGGCGTTCGACACGCTGATCGTGACCGGCGCGCTGGAGCCCGAGCCTCCCTCGCCGGCCATGCGGGACTTCGTGCGTTCGGCATTGGGCGGATGCCGCCGTGTCGCCGCGATCTGCACCGGCGCCTTCGTCCTGGCCGAGGCCGGACTGCTCGATGGGCACCGCGCCACCACCCATTGGTTCTACGCGCGCGACCTGCAGAAGCGTTTTCCCCGGGTGAAGATGGAGGAGGACCGCATCTTCATCATCGATGGTCCGGTGTGGACCTCGGCCGGGATGAGCGCCGGGGTCGATCTGGCGCTGGGCATGATCGAGAAGGATTTCGGCGCCGAGCTGGCCCGCTCGACGGCGCGCAAGCTGGTGCTCTATCACCGCCGGGCCGGCGGCCAGTCGCAGCATTCGGCGCTGCTGGAGATGGATGCCAAATCCGACCGCATCCAGAACGCGCTCGATTACGCCAAGCGCAATCTGCGCAGCGACTTGTCGGTCGAGCAGCTGGCCGAAGCGGCGCATCTCAGTCCCCGCCAGTTCAGCCGCGCCTTTCGTGCCGAGACCGGCCAGTCGCCGGCCAAGGCGGTGGAAAATCTGCGCGTCGAGGCGGCCCGCCTGATGATGGAACAGACCCGTCATCCGATCGATGTGGTGGCCGCCGAAACCGGCTTTGCCGACCGCGAACGCATGCGCCGCGCCTTCCTGCGCGCCTTCGGACAGCCGCCCCAGGCGATCCGCCGGTCCGCGCGGGAGGACGCGGCGGTCTAGCCCGGAGCGGCTCCCCAAGATAGAGTGCAGAGGCTCATTTCAGCAACGGGGGCAGAGTATGACGGGTGGTGACCAGATCTGGGCCGAGACGTATGAGGGGGGATCGCCGGAGGCCGAGAAAGAGAGTTTCCTGCGCCTCGCAAAGGCAATCGAGGCCATTCAAGAGAGCACACGGGCCAAGGCGGGTTGGGATCATCCGAAACGGACGCTGCATGCGAAACTCACGGTCGGAATCGTCGGTGCGCGCCTGGTCTTCGACGCCGATCTGCCCATAGCCTTCCGTCAAGGCTATATCGACGCCGGGGAGACTTATCCGACGATCATCCGCTTTTCCAATGCCAGCGCCCTGTGCCAGGCCGACACCGCGCCCGACATGCGCGGAATCGCCCTTCGCGTGACGCTTCCGTCGGGTGGCTTTCATGATCTGCTGATGACCAATTATCCGGTTTCCCATGCCCGCAATGCCCGACAGTTCGTCGACTTCGCGGTCATCGCTTCGAGCGGCGACCGGGCGACCCTGGTGCCGCGCCTGATCGAGCATTTCGGCGAGGCTGAAGCGCAGCGGATGCTCGGCAATATCCAGCAGGGGGCTCGCAAGTCGCAAGGCCTCGCGCTTGAGAGCTTCTGGAGCCGAGGGGCGTATTTGTGGGGCGGCGCCGGTCCGGTGCGCTTCAATCTGCGCCCCTTATCCGCCACTCCACAGATGCCGGCGGCCACGGTGGAGGCGGAAGACCTTCACGCAGATTTTGCCGAGCGGCTACGCCAGGGTGACGTCAGGTTTCGGCTGTCGGTTCAGCCGTTCGTCGACGAAATCCGCACGCCCATCGAGGATGGCGCGGTCGAGTGGACCGAAGCCGTTTCACCCTCGATCGGGCTCGCTACGCTCATTATCCCGCCAGAGGCGCGCATGGACGCCGCGACGGCGGCCGGCATCGACGCATTGTCGTTCAATCCGTGGAATGCTCCAGCCGAATTCCGGCCATTGGGCAATCTCAATCGGGCACGCGGGGCCGTCTATGCCGCGAGTGCGGCGCGATGGCGATGAAACGCCACGGAGGGCCGGCTTAGCGGTCTGTTCTCGCTCTCTCGGCCAATCCCAGCTACAGTGAAGTGTCATAAAAATTTAATCGAAACGGGGTGTGGCCATGGCGCGCTTTCTTCGTTTCACCGTCTCCTATCGTCCTTTGACGGCTTCGATCATCCTTGCCGGCCTGGCGGTCGGCATCGGACTGCTGGCAGATGAATCGCCCGGGGCCGCGCCGTCGCGGCTCGGGACGCTGATGGCGAATCTGCCCGAATTGCTGGCCTGCGCCGCGGGCGCGCTCGCCGCGACCTGGTGTCTGACCCTCGCCGCGGCCCATTGGCGCGGCGAACCCACGCCGAAGCTGATGCGGCAATTGATCGCCTTTCTCTGCTGGATCGTGGCCGCCGCCTTCGTCGCCGGCGACATGTTGACCGTGCCGCTGGGCAGCCTGGTCACCACCTCGGGCATGCTGGTCGCGGTGGTCGGCATCTCGCTCAAGAACATGATTTCGGATCTGTTCAACGGCCTGTCGATGCCGGTCAAGGTCGGTGACTGGATCGAGCTGGACGGCAAGCTGGGCGAGGTGGTCGAGGTCAGCTGGCACGAGACCCGCGTCCTGCTGGAGGAGCAGGTCATGGTGATCGTGCCGAACTCCTATCTGGTCTCCAAGCCGATCCGCAATCTCAGCCAGCCTCATGCCTATTTCCGCGACCGGGTGAAGATCACCCTGCCGCAGGAGGCGACGGCCTATCAGGTCGAGCGCAATCTGATCGCCGCCGCCCAGCAGGTCGATGCCATCGCGGCGATGCACAAGCCGCCGGATGTCCGCATCCTGGGCTATTGCGAACGGGGCGTCGAATGGGAGCTGCGCTATTACGTCCCGAATGCCGAGGCCGCCTCGCGCCTGCGCTATCGGGTCAGCCGTAACATATTGAGAAATCTCTATTTCTCACGGCTTTCGCTACCTGGAAACATCATCCAGATGCGGACCGAGGCGCCCAAGGCGATCGCTGCGCACGAGAGCGACGAGATGACGTTCCTGTCCTGCGTCGATCTGTTCAACGCCCTGACCGACCGCGAACTGGAATCGATCAGCTCGACCATGCGGCGCCGTCTGGTCAATGCCGGCGAACCGGTGGTGCGGCAGGGAGCCATGGGGGATTCCCTTTATATCGCCCGGGAAGGATTGCTCTCGGTCACGATCGAGGTCGACGGTTTCGACACGGATGTCGGGCAGATCGTTCCCGGCCAGTTCTTCGGTGAAATGTCGTTGCTGACCGGCGCCCCGCGCGCCGCCACCGTCCGTCCGCTGGTGGACAGCGTGCTGTACGAGATCACCCGCGAGGCCCTGGAGCCGGTCATGCGCGGCCGTCCGGAAATCGCGGCGCTGATGGGCGAAGTCCTGGCCGTGCGGCAATTGGCCAATCAGGAAAAGACCAGGACGCGCGCCCAGCTGGAAAAAGCGAAGAGCTCGATCGTGACGCAGCTCATCGCCAAGATCTCCGCATTCTTCCGTCTCGACAGCGTTGATGGAGCGCCGCGGCATCAGACCGCGATTTAGGGTCAGGACTCAATTAGCCCACCATACGAGTGTGGCGACGAGGAAGACGGCGGATATGAAGATGTCCGCCCTCTTATCGTAGCGGGTCGCGATTCTTCGAAAGT
>JAJPHO010000008.1 GCA_021325215.1 Alphaproteobacteria bacterium | reverse complement strand
CAACATGAGCATGGGCCTGCCGGATCTGGGCTTCATGGATCTGAGCCAGGCGGTCGCCCACACCATGGCGATCCGCAACGTGACCGACCTGCCGCTCATCGTCGACGCCGATACCGGCTTCGGCAATGCCGTCAACGTCACTCACACGGTGCGCATGCTGGAGCGCGCGGGGGCCAGCGCCATCCAGCTCGAGGACCAGGCGTCGCCCAAGCGTTGCGGCCATTTCGAGGGTAAGGAACTCGTCCCGTCCGCGGAAATGGTCGCCAAGATCAAGGCGGCGGTCGATGCGCGGTGCGACGGCATGGTCGTCATCGCCCGCACCGATGCGCGCGCCGGCGAAGGCTTCGAGGCGGCGCTCGACCGGGCCCAGCGCTATATCGAGGCCGGCGCCGACATGACCTTCCTGGAAGCGCCGCAATCCCTGCTGGAGGTGCGGCAGGTGCCCAAGACCCTGGGCGTGCCGCAGTTGCTGAACATCGTCGTCGGCGGCAAGACCCAGTCATCGGCCAGGCTGAGGCGGCGGAGATGGGCTTCAGCATGCTGCTCTACGCCAATGCAGCACTCCAGGGCGCCGTCCTCGGCATTCAGCATGCCCTCACGGCGCTGCGCGACCACGGCGCCGTCGACGAAGCGAACGGGCTGCTCGCCTCTTTCACCGAGCGCCAGCGCCTGGTCGACAAGCCGGGCTTCGACGCCCTGGAGCGGAAATATACCACCCACCGGGACGCGTCCCCTTCACCCCAGCAGAACAGTAGCCGGATATGAACACAGCTTTCATCGGATTGGACTACATCGTCGACATCACCCATGCGGATGGCAAGCTGGCCAAGGGCACAGGGATGGTCCTCGACGAGGCCAGGATCGGCCGGGTCAACCAGGCCCTCGCCCTCTCCCGCGCCAAGGGCTGGCTCACCATCCTGGTCAAGGTCGGCTTCGCCCCCGGCTACGTGAACCAGCCGAAGACCTCGCCTCTCTTCGGTGGCGCCCACGAGGCCGGGGCCCTGGCGCTCGACACCCCCGGCACGGCGTTTCATCCCGGCATCCGGGATGATCTCGCCGATCTGGTGGTGATCAAGCCGCGGGTCAGCGCCTTCTACGGTACTGATCTGGAAGCGGCCCTGCGGGCACGTCGGATCGAGCGCGTAGTGGTAGGTGGCGTCAGCACCGCCTGGGCCGTGCAGGCCATCGCGCGCGACGCCCATGACCGCGACTATCAGGTCGTGGTGGTCGAGGACCTGTGCTCCGCCGCGACCGAGGCAGAGCATGAGTCCTCCCTGGGGCTGCTGCGCCGCATCGCCACGGTGGTAACGGCGAGGGAGCTCGAAGAATTGTGAACACCCTCGTCCCCTGGATCGATCGCGCGGTGGACACCCGCACTGCGGCGCGAACTTTCTGTCGAATAGTCACGACTTCCAGCCAGCCTCGTTACCGAGCGGCCCAATGACGTATCAACTGAGGCCAAACTCAATCTCCCGGTACCCAGCCACCTCCGTGTTGGGGCACCAATCAAATCAAGCATTTTCGGGACTTTTTGACTTCCGGCGCGCGGGCTCGCCGGTAAGCCCTCTCACTTCAGCGTGATACGGACGGTCTTCCCGGGGTGTTCCTGCTCGGCATAGGCCATTTCGGCGGGGTCGGCGATGACTTTGCCGGGGCCGTATGTGTCGAAGGGCTCGATCACGGCCAAACCGAAGCTTGCGCCCGCAGGCACCGGCTCGGGGTCGGGCTCCGCCCGCAACTCGCCGATGGCCGCCGGAACGACGATGTCCGTCAATCGGGCGAGAGCTGTCTCATCGCCGCCTTGTCCGGCCGCATCCATGATGCGGGCCAGCATCCCCGAGATCTGGCCGCGGGTAATTGCTTGAGGAGCACCGCGTTGCGGCTCCCTTACCAGCGCCTGCTTCGCGGCCCTGATTCGGCGCAGCTCGGTCTGCGCCTCTCCATACAAGGCGGGCAATCCGCCGGGCTGCCGGCCGGACATCTCGGCCAGCGTCCGGTGCGCCTTGAAGCTGAGGGCATTGTAGCTGTCGAGCACCGATCGCAGGGCGCTCTCATAGGCGCTCAATTCCTTCATGGCGCTGAACTCGACGGCGGGCCCGCCTTGCTCCCGCATCCTGGCGGATCTGAGGATCTGTTCGATCTGGCCGATCAGGGAGCCGTTCCGTTCCCCCAATAGATCCAGGAGATCCTTCCGAGTCTCCGGGGAGAGAATAGGGTCGCAGTGCATGCCAGGGAGCTATTTTGCAGCCTCAATCGTTGGCGGAGTAATGGCGTGCGGGCGCACGAAGTGTCAAGCGATGCTTGGTTTGATCCAGGTCAATCGATCGCATCGGCCTTTGCGCCACACTAAGCCAGTCTCCCGAATGACAAAGGACAAGGCCATGTTGGCGCTACGCTTTCTTTTGGGGTTGGCATTGGTGGCCGTTCTGGCGTCCGCGCATGAGGCAAAAGCATTACCCAGCTATGCCCGGCAGACCGGACAGGAGTGCGCCGCCTGCCATAACGGCTTTCCGGAACTCACACCTTATGGGCGCCTGTTCAAGGCAAACGGGTATGTGTTCCCGGGCTCGACCTCGGACATTCCCGCCGTCTCGGCGATGGCGGTGAATTCCTATACCCATACGCAGCAGCCCCAGCCAGGCGGTGCGGCGCCGGGATATGGCGCCAACGACAATTTCGCCTTCGAGCTCGCCAGCCTGTTTTATGGCGGCGCCATCAGCAGCGAGCTCGGCATCGGTGCTTTCATCCAAAGCACCTACAACCACATCTCCGGCCGCTATAGCTGGGACAATACCGACATACGCTGGGCCCATTCCTCGATCATCGGCGACCGCGAATGGGTCTACGGCATCTCCCTCAACAACAATCCCAGCGTCACCGATCTATGGAACAGTACACCGGCCTGGCGCTATCCGTTCCAATCGTCCGGACTGGCGCCGACCCCGGAGACCGCCACTCTGATCGAGGGCGCGCTCGCGGGGTCGTCTCTGGGCGGCACCGCCTATCTGTTCTGGGACCGTCTGATCTATGGCGAAATCGGGCTCTATCACACCCTGTCGCCCCGCCTTTCCACCACGCTGGGCGTCGATCCCACCGGCAGCAATTCGACCAGCGGCCCCGCCCTCTATTGGCGGCTCGCGGTCGAGCCGACCTGGGGACGGCATAGCTGGGAGGTCGGCACGTTCGGCCTCACGGCGTCCCAATTACCGGGGCGGGTCGCAGGCTTCGGCACAGACGACACCACCGATGTCGGCATCGACACGCAATATCAGTTCCTGGCCGCCGACTACAGTCTCAGCCTGCAAGCCAGCCACATCTTCGAGAGTTCGACGCTCAATTCCAGCTTCGCGCAGGGCAACGCCAGCAACCTGCACGATTCGGTATCCAGCAGCCACATCAAGGCGAGCGTATCCTACGACCAGACCTATGCCGTGACGCTGGGCTATTTCAGGGTGATCGGCAGCGCCGACGCCGGCCTGTATAACGGCATATCCACCAATAACAGCCCGAATTCGGACGGCCTGATCGGCGAGATCGATTACACGCCGTTCAATCATGGAGGGCCCGGCATCTGGCCGTGGGCCAATATCCGCTTCGGACTGCAGTACAATTACTATCTGAAGTACGACGGCGCGTCGAAGAACTATGACGGCAACGGGACCAACGCTTCCGCCAACAACACGCTCTATCTGTTCACCTGGCTGGCATTCTGACCGGAGGCCGCATCATGAGCACATTCCCAATTCCCGCCGTGCTGGCCGTCGCCCTGTGCCTCGCCGCCTGCGAATCCCAGCGTGCCGATGTCGCGCAGCATCAGGACATCGAGGGATATGTCCATCTATGCTCGTCCTGCCACGGCGTGACCGGCCACAGCGTATCGCCGACCTTCCCGATCCTGGCGGCGCAGCAGGCGGACTATCTCGAAGCCCAATTGCACGCCTTCCGGGACCACAGCCGCGCCGACCCGCACGCCCATACCTATATGTGGGGCATGGCGGCCCATCTGGACGATGCGGCGATCACCAAACTGGCCGCCTATTTCTCCGCCCAGCCGGCCAGCCGGGGCGAACCGGTCGACGACAAGACAGCCGCCACGGCCAAGTCCATCTTCATCGATGGCATCGAGAGCCGGAACGTACCCGCCTGCGTCGCATGCCACGGCGAGAAGGCGGAGGGCCAGGGCGCCTTCCCCCGCCTCGCGGGACAACACCGGGCCTATCTGGCGGACCAGCTGCGGCTGTTCCGCAGCAACGCCCGCGCCAATGAAACCATGCACGACAACGCCCTCAACCTGACCGAGCCGGAGATCGACGCTTTGGCCGCCTATCTGAGTTCGCTGTGATGGCTTGAACCAAATCACCCTCGAAAACGATCGTACCCGCCGCGCGTCTCTCCGCGCCGGCGGCCGCCAAACGCCCTCTTCTCAGGGCCAGACGATCGCCTCTTCCGGAACAAGAGCCTCGAATTGCGGGCGGGCGAAATAATAGCCCTGGAACAGGGTCACGCCGAGGCCGGCCAGAACCGACACTTCTTCCGCTTTTTCGACGCCCTCGGCGACGACCGTAAGGTCGAGCATCCTGGCCGTGGTCATAAAACCAGCCACGATCGCTCGCCGAGCCTTGTTTTCGTGGATGTCCATGATGATCGACCGGTCCAGCTTCACATAATCCGGCTGAAAGTCGCCCAGCAGCGACAAGCCCGCATAGCCGGCGCCGAAATCGTCCAGGGCCGTCCTGAAGCCGAACCGCTGATAGGTGGTGACGATGGACCGCAGGTGATCGCGATCGATCACGCGTTCATCCTCGGTGAATTCGAAAGTGATCTTGTCGAGCGGGAACGAGCTGGCCGCCGCGCATTGCAGAGTCAACCGCAGGCACGCCTCGGGATGATAGACCGCGTTCGGCATGAAATTGATGTTCAGGCGCCGGTCCAGCCCCAGCTTCGCGGCGGTCTCGATGGCTCTCACGCGGCAGGCCTGATCGAAGCCATATCGCGTCTCATCGGTCAGCGCCGACATGACCTGGCCGGCGGATTCCCCGTTTTTCCCCCGCACCAGGGCTTCATAGGAAACGATGGTCCGGCTCGAAATATCGACGACGGGCTGGAACGCCATCGCTATCGCGAACTCGTTTTGCTCCAGGCACTGACCTTCGCAGCCTTCTCTGTCGCTCATCATCACCTCAAACGGCCATCCCGTGATTTTGCAGCATTATAACCTTAATTGAGGCCCCTCAAAGCGTGCGCGCGGGCCGCCCTCGACGCCGGTGCGGAAATCCCGGGCGAAAGGAGGGCACCCCCCTGATCCAATCGGCGACGGCCAACGTATCTAGGGCGCCTGAACCATTTCGAGAGCCCTCATGACAGCGCAGATTCGTCAATTGCTCATTCCCCGCCGCGCCAACGAGGCGCTGGATACACCTCTCTCCGAGGCGGCGGAAAGCGCCATGATCGCGGCCGCGTCGCAGAAGGTGGCGGAGTTGCTGGAAATCCTCCAGATCGATCATCTCAACGATCACAATACCCGCGACACGCCGGACCGCGTCGGGCGCATGTTCGTGCAGGAACTTCTGCGCGGCCGCTTCACCCCGCCGCCCAAAATCACCGAATTCGAAAATGTTCACGGCTGCGAGCAACTGATCGTGACCGGCCCGATCGAGGTGCGCTCCCTGTGCGCCCATCACCTGATGCCGATCGTCGGCGAGGCCTTCATCGCCATCCATCCCTCGGCCAGCGGAAAAATCATCGGCCTGTCGAAATATGACAGGATCGTCGAGCATTTCGCGGCGCGCTTCCAGATCCAGGAGGAGCTCGTCTCCCAGATCGCCGCCTTCATCATGGAGCAGACCGCGCCCCAGGGCGTCGCGGTGCGGGTGAGCGCCGTGCATATGTGCAAGACCCATCGCGGCGTCAGGGCGTCGCGGGCCAGCCGCATGGTCAACACGGCCTGGCTGGGAAGCCTGAATGACGACCCGTCCCTCAAGCAGGAATTCCTGCAGGAATGCCGCCTGCTCGATCACAGGGCGCCATGACGGGGGCGGCTGACGGAATCCCCCGCCGGCGGGCGTTGGCCCTCCTCGCGGCGGCTTCCGTCACCGGACTGACGGGCAGGCGGGCCTATGCCTTGCCCGCGGCCCAAGGCGGCCTGTCCTTCTCGGTCTGGCGGAACGGCAGCGAGATCGGCTCGCACACCGTCGATTTCGCGCAGTCGGGCGAGCGCACGATCGTCCGCAGCGCCGCCGATTTCGTGGTCCGCTTCGGTCCGCTCGCCCTCTATCGCTACCGCTATCGCGCCGCCGAGACATGGCTGGGGGACACGCTGCAGGCCGTCTCGGCGCACACCGACGACGATGGCGAAGCGCACTTCGCCGAGATGCGGCTCGAAGACGGACGGCTGGTGGTCACCGGCTCGAAGACGGGCCGCTATGCGGCACCTCCCGGATCGATCGCCGCGACCCACTGGAACCCGGCCGAACTGACCCGGCCCATGATCAATCCGCAAAATGGCGAATTGATGCGGTTCGAACGCCGCGATTTCGGCCAGGAGCAGCTCTCCCCCGCCGTCGTCGCCCGGCATGTGGGCCTGTCGGGCTATGCCACCCTCGATCTCTGGTACGACCAGTCGGACAGATGGTGCGCCCTGCGCGCCATCGCCTCGGACGGCTCGGTCATCGACTACCACCCCCGCTGAAAGGACCGTCGATATGGCGCTTTATGCCTCCACCTACCTCGCCACCGCCCTCGTCATGCTCGTCATGGACGCCGTCTGGCTCTACGTCATGGCCGGGCGGCTTTACCGCCCCTATATCGGCCCGCTGATGCGGGACGGTTTCGACCCGCTGGCGGCGGTCATCTTCTATGTGGTGTTCGTCGCCGGGATCGTCACTTTCGTGGGCGTGCCGGCGTGGGAGAGCACGCGATGGACCACCCCGCTGTGGCGCGGCGCCCTGTTCGGGCTGGTCGCCTATGCGACCTACGACCTGACCAACCAGGCGACCTTGCGCGGCTGGTCCTGGCTGATCACCGGCGCGGATCTCGCCTGGGGCATGACCCTGAGCGGGATTTCAGCCACGCTCGGCGTCGGCCTGGCGAGGATCGTGGTGCGCGCCCTCTGACCGGGGCGCGCCGGACGCAGCGCCGGCGAACAGCAGGCCGATCAGCGCGATCAGCATCGCCACGCTGCCGGCATGAAGGGACCACAATCCGTCATAGAGCCCGGGGGCGATCGCGCCGCTCCGGGCCGGGATGCGGTGATGCAGGCCGATGAACAGGGCCAGCGACAGCCCCAGCAGGGGCAGCTGAACTCGTCTTTCCCCGGCCCGGAAAGCCAGCGCCGCGATCAGGCCGCACGGCAGCAGGAACAGACCGACGCCGGACTCCTCGCCATAAAGCGCCAGGCACAGCAGGGTGTTGGCGATGCCCGTGACGACGAGAAGCGACCGGCCGGCCAGCGAAGACCGCCTGGTCAGCGCCGGCACCGCGGCGAAGCCGGGCGTCGATAGAAAGGTCCACAGCGCGGCGGGAATGAAATGCCCCGCCGCGATACCCACCATCGCGGGGTAGAATGGCTGGTCGGCCGCGATCGAAAGCGCCAGCAGATTGACGGCGGCGGCCAGGGGGTCGCCATGTCCGGCATAGCGCCCGATCCAGGCCGGCAGCCTCATTTCGGCTTCAGCAGATAGTGGCTGACGCCCCAGGCGGCGCCTTCATAAGCGCCGAACAGACCGGCCGTGGCGAGGAAAAACAATCTCCAGCGGCGCCGCCACAGGGCAGCGTCGGCTCCGTAGACACGCTCGAGGATGGCACCGATCCGATCGGAATTGGCATCGTAATTGGCCAGCCAATCCTCGGCGGTGCGCCGGTAATGCGCGCCGCTCCAGCGCCAGTCGCGCTCGACGGTGAAATGGGAATCGAGCAGCCGGATCATGCCATGGCTCGGCATGATCCCCCCGGTAAAGAAATGGCGGGCGATCCAGTCCGACCGGTCCGCCGTGTCGAACCGGTACGGGGCACGGCGATGGCTGAACACATGCAGGAAAAGCCTGCCGTCCCGGCGCAGCCAGCGGCGGGCCCGCTCCATCAGCGCGGCCCAGTTCGACATATGCTCCCACATCTCGACCGAGACGATCCGGTCGAAGCGGTCGCCGGTGTCGAAATCGTTCATGTCGGCGGTGATCACCCGAAGATTGCCGACGCCGCGCCGGGCGGCCTCCTCCTCGATGTGCCGTCTCTGACCATGGGAATTGGAAACCGAGGTGATGCGGGCAGCCGGGAAGCGTTCCGCCATCCACAGCGACAGCGACCCCCAGCCGCAGCCCAATTCGAGGATATCCTGGCCATCGCTCAGCTCGGCATGCCCGGCCGTCGCGGCCAGCGCGGCCTCCTCGGCCTCGGCGAGGGTGGCCGCCGGGTGGTCGTAGAGACAGCAGGAATATTTCCGGCGGGGGCCCAGCACCAGGGCGAAGAAGTCGGGCGGCAGCTCGTAATGCTGCTGGTTGGCTGCTTGCGGGCTCAGGGCGATGGGATAGGACGCCATGTCGTGGACGAAGCGGCGCTCGAGGACGGGATCGGCGCGGTCCAGGCGATGGGCGGTGCGCCGCACGAGAGCCGAAATGCCGGCTCGCGTGATGGCGTCGGGCAGAGGCAGGCGCTCCACGGCGCCTGTCGTCGCGGCAATCAGATCCATCCGGGTTCCCTCGATCAGGTCACATTCCAAGGAGAGGCCGGACCAGCCGGCCGAGCAGACCATGCGGCTTGAGATGCGCCGTGGTCGCGATCAGGCAGATGCAGATGGGGCCGGGCTGGGCCGTCGGCCGGTGATCCAGCCCGCCGTCGGCTTCGCCGAAATCGCCCGCCTCATAGCGGCCGAGGCCGTCATCGAAAGCCCCCTGCAGCACGATCGTGCTCTCGAAGCCGTTATGGCCATGATCGAGCAATCCGACGCCCGGCGACACCCGGATCAGATCGAGGCGGGTATTGGTGGCGTCGCGCGGCATGAGTGGCATCATCGCGATGCCGGGGCCGGTCCAGCGCCAACGTCCGGTCGCCAGGGAAGAGAGCGCCTCGGCCGGCGAGGCAGGGGGGGAAATCGCCGGCCGAGGCGGTGGCGCGGGCTCATCGAGCCGCGCCAGTATATGGGCGAGTGATCCGGCCGCCAGCGGCGCGGGCGGCAAGGAATCGAGCAAGGCGCCGGCGGCTTCCTCCAGCAGGCGGACATCGGCCCGGCACAGGGCGCAGCAGGACACATGGATCGCCACGACCTGCCGGTGCGCGGCGGGCAGCGACCCGGAAACATACCCAACCAGAGTGGACTCGCCGGGATGATGCCTGATCATGCCAGGTCCCCCAGCGCCCGGCGCAGCTTGGTCAGCGCCAATCTCAGGCGCGATTTCACGGTGCCGAGGGGAACCCCGATCGCCTGCTCGATCTCGCCATGCGACATATCCTCGAAAAAGGCCAGCCGCAGCACGGCCAACTGATCCTCCGGCAGGTCCTCGATGGCCCGGCGGATGGAGCGGGAGGTCTCCTCGGCCTCGACGATCGCGTCGGCCAACGGGACCGGTGCCTCCTCGGTGGCCGCCCCGTCCTGAAGCACCAGGCGGGAGCGGCGCAGCATGTCGATCTTGAGGTTGCGCGCGATACCGAAAATCCAGGCCTGGGCACTGGCCCGGCCGGGATCGAACTGCTCCGCCTTGTTCCATACCGTCAGTAACACGTCCTGCATCATGTCCTCTGCGATCGCCCCGGACAGTCCGCCACGCTGCAGGTAGGTTTTCACCCGCGGGGCAAAATGGCCGAATAGAGTCGTAAACGCCTGTTTGTCGCGCCGTTCCGCCACGGCGACGATCAGCGCCTCGAAGGACAGTGGCTCCACGCCGGCCGTCATGGGCGCGAGAGTACCCGCATGGGGTGTCCACCGGCTGGGAACATGGCTGTCGGTCGATTTCGGCGAAACATGCATATCCCCAATACGGTCTGCGGCGGGAATTGGATCACAAAGAATCCCGGTGATCCAGATTGGGCTGACGCTCGTAAGGAATAAAGCGAACACGATCAAGGAGATCAGATGATGCCCGAACGTCCGGGCGACCGCCTCAAAATCGCCGTCATCGGGTCGGGCATATCGGGTTTGTCGGCGGCCTGGCTGCTCAGCGGCGGCCATGAGGTGACGATCTACGAGAAGTCGCGGCGGCTCGGCGGCCACAGCAACACGATCGACGTCGACAATGGGCGGGACGGATTGCCCGTGGATATGGGCTTCATCGTCTACAATCCGGAAACCTATCCCAACCTGTCGGCGCTGTTTCGCGTGCTGGACGTGCCGACACAGCCGTCGGACATGTCCTTCGCCGCCTCGCTGCGGGCCGGCGAGCTGGAATATGCCGGAACCAATCTGGGCGGACTGTTCGCGCAGAGGCGAAATTTATTCCGGCCGCGTTTCTGGTCGATGCTGCGCGATCTGGTCCGATTCTACGCGGAAGCCACGCGGGACGCCGGTTCCGCGCCTCAGCCCGGCGGTTCCCTGCGCGATTACCTCACCGCCGGCGGATATGGCGAACCGTTCATCCGGGATCACCTGCTGCCGATGGCCGCGGCGATCTGGTCGACCCCCTGCGGCGAGATGCTGGATCACCCCGCCTCGGCCTTTCTCCGCTTTTGCGACAATCATGGGCTGCTGCGGCTCACCGGCCGCCCGATCTGGCGAACCGTGACCGGCGGATCGCGCGCCTATGTCGAGCGGATCAGCCGGCCCCTGATGCATCGGGCGCGCCTGGGCACCGGCGTGCGGTCGGTCAGACGCGGCCCGGCCGGCGTCGAGGTGGTCGATGATAGAGGAGAGACATCCCTTTTCGATCACATCGTCATAGCGGCCCATGCCGATCAGGCGCTGGCCATGCTCGCCGATCCGTCGGACGCGGAGAGGACGGTTCTCGGCGCTTTGCGCTATGGCGGCAACGATGCGGTGATGCACAGCGACTCCGCCTTGATGCCCCGCCGCCGCCGGGCCTGGTGCAGCTGGAACTATCTGGACCAGGGCGGCGAGTCCGGCATGTGCGTGACCTATTGGATGAACCGTCTGCAGAAACTGCCCACGCGGGCGCCCATCTTCGTCACCCTCAATCCGCACCGCGAGCCGGAGAGGGCGGCGGTGATCCACCGCGAGCATTACGAGCATCCGCAATTCGACGGCGCGGCGCTCGATGCGCAACGGCGCCTGTGGTCCCTGCAAGGCGTGCGGCGGACCTGGTATTGCGGCGCCTATTTCGGCGCCGGCTTTCACGAGGACGGCCTGCAGGCCGGGCTGGCGGTGGCCGAGGCTCTGGGGGGCGTACGCCGGCCCTGGTCGGTTCCGGACGAATCCGGCCGAATCCGCATCGGCCGCTATCCGGCGGTCGTCGCGGCATGACCGGCTTCGTCTCCGCGCTCTATGCCGGCGCCGTGGTGCATACCCGCCTGCGCCCGGTGCGCCACCGGCTGCGCTATCCAGTGCCGATGATGTGGCTCGACCTCGATGAGCTGCCGGCCCTGTCGCGCGGCACACCCTGGTTCTCGCAGCGCCGCTTCGGCCTTTTCAGTTTCGTCGAGCGCGATCATCTGGCCGGCACCGGCGAGCCGCTTCGCCGCCAGATCGAAACGCATCTGGCGAAGGCGGGGCTGGAGGCCGGCGGGCCGATCCGACTCCTCTGCATGCCGCGCGTGCTGGGCTTCGCGTTCAACCCGCTGAGCGTATTTTTCTGTCATGCGGCGGATGGCCGGCTGTCCGCGGTGCTGTACGAGGTCAACAACACCTTCGGCCAACGCCATTGCTATCTGATGCCGGCCGAGCCGGACGGAAATGCCGTCCTGCGCCATCGGTGCGACAAGCGCTTTTACGTTTCGCCCTTCATGGAGATGGACATGCAGTACCATTTCCGCCTGGCGGTTCCCGCCGCGCGGACATTCGTCGCGATCGAGGCGCGGGACCGGGACGGTCCCGTGCTCTCCGCCTGTTTCACCGGATCGCGCCAGCCTCTGACCGCCGCCAACCTTCTGCGCATATTCGCGCGCTATCCCATTCTGGCGCTGCAGGTCCTGGGCGGAATTCATTGGGAAGCCCTCAAATTATGGGCCAAGGGGCTGCGGCCGGTGGCCCGGCCCGCGCCGCCCGCCGATCCGGTAACCTTGGCGCCGCCGCGGAGACTCCCATGACCGACGCCACCTGCGGACAGGCGCGCGCCGGCTGGCGTCCGCCCAGGCCCTTCGTCGCGCTGATCGAGCGGGCGCTGCGCGATATCGAGCGCGGATCTCTGGCCATAAATCTGCCCGATGGACGGCGCATCACCGCGCGGGGAGCCGTCGACGGTCCGGCAGGGGTGATCGACATCCACCGCTGGCGGACCTTGCGCCGCCTTGTGCTCGGCGGCGACATCGGTTTCGCCGAAGCCTATATCGACGGCGACTGGTCGAGCCCCGATCTGGTCGCGCTGATCGAGGTGGCCGCCTATAACCAGGCCGCTCTTCCGGGCGCCGACGGCGGCGCCTGGCCGGCCCGGCTGCTCAACCGGCTCTACCACCTGTTCCGGGCCAATACGCCGGCCGGCAGCCGCCGCAACATCGTCAGCCATTACGACCTCGGCAACGCCTTCTACGCCCAATGGCTGGACGAAGGAATGAGCTATTCCTCGGGCCTGTTCCAAACGCCCACCGACAGTCTCGAAGCGGCCCAGGCCGCCAAGCAGAGGCGAATTCTCGATCTTCTGTCGCTGGACCCCCAACAATCGGTGTTGGAGATCGGCATCGGCTGGGGAGGCCTTGCCGAGCGCCTGATCCGGTCGGGCGGGCGCGTGACGGGCGTGACCTTGTCGCCATCCCAGCTCGGCTATGCCGCCGCGCGCCTGCGTCAGAAAGGCCTGGTCGCCGATCTTCACCTGCAGGATTACCGCGAGATCGACGGCAGCTTCGACCGCGTCGTCTCGATCGAGATGCTGGAGGCGGTCGGCGAGGAATGGTGGCCGGTCTTCTTTGAAACTCTGCGCCAGAAACTCGCGCCCGGCGGAATAGCGGTCCTGCAGACGATCACCATCGCCGACGAGCGGTTCGCCACCTATCGCCGCGGCACCGACTTCATCCAACGCCATGTCTTCCCGGGCGGAATGCTGCCCAGTCCTTCGCGGCTGCGCGCCGAAATCGAGCACGCCGGCCTGGCCGTCGACACGGTTGAAACCTTCGGCGGGAGTTATGCCCTGACGCTCGCGCACTGGCGCGAGCGGTTCGAGAAAGCCTGGCCGGACATCGCCCTGCAGGGCTTTCCGCCGCGCTTCAAGCGGCTGTGGGATTATTATCTGTGCTATTGCGAAGCGGGCTTCAGGGCTGCGGCGCTCGATGTCGGACTGTGGCGGCTGAGCCTCCGATGATCCTGCCCTGCCTCCTCATCCTGGCGGCGATGTCGATCGTCATGACGGTCGCCTGGCTCGTGCAGCGGGCCAGCCGCAATGGCGGCTGGGTCGACGTCTTCTGGAGCTTCGGCACCGGCGCGAGCTGCGTCGCCGCGGTGATGATCGCCGCGCCGGGCGGTGCGCAATGGCGCCGCGATCTGGTCGCCGCGCTGGTCGCCTTGTGGTCGCTGCGGCTGGGCGGCTACATCGCCTTGCGGGTGCGCGGCAAACCGGAGGATGTCCGCTACGCGGCGCTGCGGCGGCGATGGGGAGACAGGTTCGACCGGCGCATGATCGGATTGGTGCTGGTCCAGGCGCCGGTGTCGGCGACCCTGGGGCTGGCCATTCTCTACGCGGCCCGGCGGCCCGACGCCGCCTTCGCCCTGCAGGACGCGATCGGCCTGGCCTTGTGCGGCCTGTCGCTGGCCGGCGAGACCGTGGCAGACCGGCAAATGGAGCGGTTCAAGGCCGATCCCGCCAACAAGGGAAAAGTATGCGACACAGGCCTTTGGGGGCGGTCGCGGCACCCGAACTATCTTTTCGAGGCGCTGTTCTGGCTGTCCTTCCCGGTGATCGCCACCGACCTCGCCGCGCCCTGGACTCTGCTGTCATGGTCGGCGCCGGCGATCATGGCCGCACTTCTGCGCTACGGCTCGGGCGTCCCGCCGCTGGAGGCCGCGATGCTCGAGTCGAAAGGAGAGGCCTATCGCGAGTACCAGACCCGCGTACCCGCTTTGCTGCCGCGCCTGGCCGGTGTGGCGCGAAAGATATGACGGCACACAAGACGCGCAATGGGGTGAGTCATGCCGGGCAAATCGAATCCTTCGCCCTTGGGACCCGTCCTGCTGATCGAGGATAATTTTCTGGTCGCCAGGGTCATCTGCGACATGCTGGAAGAACTGGGCAGCCAGTGGCTTCTGGCCTCCTCCATCGAAACCGGGGTCGAGGCGTTGACCGCCCATCCGGTCGGACTGGTCCTGAGCGACATCGAGTTGCCCGGCGAGTTGGACGGGATCGCCCTGGTGAGACGCTTGAGGCACTCTCACCCGGACATACCTGCTCTCTTGATGACAGGCAATCCAACGAAAGCTGCAGACGCCGAGGCCGAGTTTACCGTGCTCATGAAGCCTTTCGGGCTCAGGCAATTATCCGATGCGATAGGCACGTTATTGAGTTCACGGAAATGAGATCTCTAGGGTCAGGACTCAATTAGCCCACCATACGAGTGTGGCGACGAGGAAGACGGCGGATATGAAGATGTCCGCCCTCTTATCGTAGCGGGTCGCGATTCTTCGAAAGT
>JAJPHO010000167.1 GCA_021325215.1 Alphaproteobacteria bacterium | reverse complement strand
ATTCAGCACAAGTCGATCCAAAACGCCCAAGACTGCCTCTCCAAAAGCAGTCTTGAATCATTTTTCCCGCTCTTTGGGAATCCCCCAAGAGTCCACAGCTCCTAGGGCGTCAGTAGCTCCGCCACCATCGACGAGCCGGCATCGGCCAGGTCGTCGATCACGTCGAAATGGTGGCGGCGGGGCGCGATCACCTGCTTGGTGCGGGCGCCCAATCCCGTCCAGATATTGGCCAGCAGTTCGGTCTGGCGGATGAATTCCGGGCGCTCATCGGCGCCGGCCCAGCAGGTCAGCACCGTTCCCGCGCGCGGCTCCAGCAGAGCCGGGCTTTCGGCCATCGCTTCGGCCTCGTCGAGACGGAGTTCGCCGCGCATCGACGTGCGCAGGAGAGGGCGCAGGTCGTGCAGTCCGCTGATCGACAGGGTTTTGGCGATGCGGCCGGAGAAGGGCGCGCCGACACAGGACATCCGCGTCGCCAGATGACCGCCGGCGGAATGGCCGGAGAGGCGGAGCTCGCCGGGATGGGCGGCGGCGATGGTGGTGACGGCGCGGCCGATCTGGCGGACGATCTCGCCGATGCGCGCTTGCGGCGCCAGGGTGTAGCTCGGCATCGCCACCGCCCAGCCATGGGCCAGCGGCCCGGCGGCGAGGTGCGACCAGCTCGATTTGTCGAAGGCCAGCCAATAGCCGCCATGGATGAAGATCACCGTGCCGCGCGGCGTCCCCTCGGGCAGGAACAGGTCGTAGACTTCCCGTGGGTCTTGGCCATAGCGCTGGTCGAGACGCGCGTTGGCCTGGGCGCGGAAAGCGGCGGCGGCGGCGGTCCAGCGGGCGGGGAAGGAATCGCCTCCGGGGATGAAGGCGCTGTTGGCGTAGGAATCGTCCCAATTCATCGGGCGATGGTACCGCAAGAAAGTTGAAAATTAAAATATTTCATGTTGAAAGTTTTTGGGAAACTTCCCAGAGTTTGATCATGACTGATTTCGCCAAGACCCGCGCCGCCTTCCGTCTGCCGGACGGGGTGATCTATCTCGACGGCAATTCGCTCGGCCCGCTGCCGGTCGCTGCCGAAGCGCGCGTCGCGCGCACCATCTCCGAGGAATGGGGCAAGGAGCTGATCCGCGGCTGGAACACCGCCGGCTGGATGTCCTGGCCGCGCTCGATCGGCGACCGCATCGCCCGCCTGATCGGCGCGCGGGCCGGCAGCGTGGTGATGGGCGATACCCTGTCGATCAAGGTGTTCCAGGCCCTGGCCGCCGCCGCCGCTTTGGTGCCCGAGCGCCGGGTCATCCTGTCCGACTCCGGCAATTTCCCGTCCGATCTCTATATGGCCGAAGGGCTGGTCAAGGCGCTGGGCCGCGGCTACGAGCTGAAGGTGGTCGAGCCGGAAGCGGTGGAAGCCGCCATCGACGATGAGGTCGCCGTGCTGATGCTGACCCAGGTCGATTACCGCACCGGCCGTCTGCACGACATGGCCTCGCTGACGAAGAAGGCTCATGCGGCGGGTGTGGTGACGGTGTGGGATCTGGCCCATTCCGCCGGTGCCCTGCCGGTCGAGCTGGAGCGCTGCGACGCCGATTTCGCCGTCGGCTGCACCTACAAATATATCAATGGCGGTCCCGGCGCGCCGGCCTTCATCTATGTGGCGCCGCGCTTGGCGGCAGTCGCCGAACCGATCCTGTCCGGCTGGCTCGGGCACGAGGCGCCGTTCGCCTTCGATCTCAATTACCGCGCTGGTCCCGGCATCGAGCGGATGCGCGTCGGCACCCCGCCGATCATCGCCCTGGCCGCGCTCGACGCCGCCCTCGACGTGTGGGATGGCGTCGAGATGAGCGATGTCCGCCGCCGTTCGATGGAGCTGTCCGAGCTGTTCATCAGGCAGGTCGAGGCTCGTTGCCCGTCGGTCACTTTGGCCAGCCCGCGCGACGCGGCGAAGCGCGGCAGCCAGGTCAGCTTCCGCCATCCCGACGGCTATGCGGTCATGCAGGCCCTGATCGACAAGGGCGTGATCGGCGATTTCCGGGCACCCGACTGCTTGCGCTTCGGCTTCACCCCGCTCTATATCGGCGAGGCGGAGGTGCTGGGCGCCGTCGCCATCCTCGAAAAGATCCTGACCGATGGGTCGTGGGATCAGCCTCATTATCGCAAGAAAGCCGCCGTCACATGACCGACGCCCCTTACGATCCCGCCCGCGAAGGCGCGCAGATGTCCTTCGATGGACGGATGTCCTATGGCGATTATCTCCAGCTCGACCGGATTTTGGGGGCCCAAGCGCCGCTGTCGACCGCCCATGACGAGATGCTGTTCATCATCCAGCACCAGACCTCCGAGCTGTGGATGCGGCTGGCGATCTATGAGCTGATCGGCGCGCGCGCGGCGATCCGCGACGATCATCCGTCGCTGGCCTTCAAGATGCTGGCGCGCGTCTCGCGCATTTTCGAGCAGCTGAATTCGGCCTGGGACGTGCTGCGCACCATGACGCCGTCGGAATATACCAATTTCCGTGATTCGCTCGGCCAATCCTCGGGCTTCCAGTCCTACCAGTACCGCCAGATCGAATATGTGCTGGGCAACCGCAACAAGGCGATGCTGAAGCCGCACGCCCATCGCCCCGAGGTGATGGCCGAGCTGGAAAAGGAACTGGCGGTCCCCTCGCTCTATGACGAGGCGCTGCGCCTGGTGGCGCGGCAGGGCATCACCGTGCCGGCCGAGGTGCTGAACCGCGATGTCGGCGTGCCCCATCAGTCGCATGAGGGCGTGATCGCCGCCTGGGCCGAGATCTATCGCGACCCGGAGCGCTATTGGGTGCTCTACGAACTGGCCGAAAAGCTGGTCGACCTCGAGGATTATTTCCGCCGCTGGCGCTTCAACCATGTCACCACCGTCGAGCGCGTGATCGGCTTCAAGCGCGGCACCGGCGGCACCGGCGGCGTGTCCTATCTCAAGCACATGCTGGAAGTGGTACTGTTCCCCGAACTGTGGCAGATGCGGACGGTTCTCTGATCCGCGCGGCAGGGGAGGCTTTCGGATGTATATCCCCGATCACTTCAAGGCGGGCAGCGACGAAGAACTTCACGCGCTGATCGCCGCCCATCCGTTGGGCGCCCTGGTTACCCGGGGCCCGAACGGCCTGGATGCCAATCACATCCCCTTCGAGTTCGATGCGGACCAGGGGCCGTCCGGCACGCTGCACGCCCATGTGGCGCGGGCCAACCCGGTCTGGCAGGAGGTCAAGGACGGCGACGAGGTGCTGGTCATCTTCCGCGCCGAGCAGGCCTATATCTCGCCCAACTGGTATCCGACCAAGCACGAGACCCATAAATCCGTGCCGACCTGGAACTATTCGGTCGTCCATGCCCATGGGCGGATTACGGTGCGCGACGATGAGCGCACCGTGCGCACCGTGGTGGCGCGTCTGACCCATCACCACGAGGCGTCGCAGCCGCAGCCCTGGAAAATGTCCGACGCGCCCAGGGACTATATCGCGGACATGGTCGGCAAGATCGTCGGCATCGAGGTCGAAGTCACGCGCCTGATCGGCAAATTCAAGCTGAGCCAGAACCGCGAGGCGCGCGACATCGCCGGGGTCATCGAGAACCTCGATGACCGTGCCTTAGCCGAGAGCATGCGCGAGACGTTGGGGCGTCAGAAGTAGGACTTCAGATTGGCCCGGATGCGCTCCAGCACCGGGGCGGTGCCGACATTCAGCGCGGCGAAGCTCTGGCCGGTGATCATCTCATAGGCCTGGATATAGATCCTGGCCGCTTCCAGCACCACGTCGCCGGGGATTTCCGGGATCTTGTCCTTGTAGGGATCGCAGCGCGCGGTGACCCAGGCGCGGACGAAATCCTTGTCGAAGCTGTCCGGACGCTCGCCCGCCGCGAACCGGGCGGCGTAGGTCTCGGCGAACCAATAGCGGCTGCTGTCCGGGGTGTGGATCTCGTCGGCCAGGATGATGCGGCCTGCCTCATCCACGCCGAACTCGTATTTGGTGTCGACCAGGATCAGGCCGCGTTTGGCGGCCAGCTCGCGGCCGCGGGCGAACAGGGCCAGCGCCTTGTCCGACAATTCGGCCCATTGCGCCGCGGTCAGCAGGCCGCGCCCGACGATCTCGGCCGCGGTCAGCGGCTCGTCATGGCCGCCCTGGTCCGCCTTGCTGGTCGGCGTGATGATGGTCTCGGGCAGCTTCTGATTGGCGCGCAGCCCGTCCGGCAGGGTGGTGCCGTACATGGTGCGCTGGCCCTTGTTGTAGATCGACAGGATCGAGGTCGAGGTGGTGCCGGCCAGATAGTCGCGCACGACGATTTCGACCGGCAGGATGGTCAGGCGCTTGGCGACCACCACATTCGGATCGGGATAGGCGATCACATGGTTGGGGCAGATATCCTTGGTCGCCTCGAACCAATAGCGCGCGGTCTGGGTCAGCACGGCGCCCTTATAGGGGATGGCGGTCAGGATGATGTCGAAGGCGCTCAGGCGGTCCGAGGCGATGATGATTCGCTTGCCGTCCGCCAGATCGTAATTGTCGCGCACCTTGCCGCGGTAATGGTTGGGCAACTCCGGAATGGTGGCATCGGAGAGGATGTTGGCGGGGGCGAGAGCGGCGGTGGAGAGATCCAAGGGAAAGCACCTGACTGTGTGGAAATCGAGTGCGCTAACCTACCCCGCGAAGCCGCAGGCCGCCAGCCCTTCCAGCATGTGCGGCGGAGGGGGCGCCTCTGCGATAATGGGGGGCTGCTTCCAATGATAGGGCAGGCTGATGCGGCGGGCCAGCAGGCATAGCTCGGGCGCGTGCCCGGCCGCGCCTTCCGGTCCGTAAAGCCGGTCGCCTAAGATTGCGCAGCCCAGATCCGCGAGATGGGCGCGCAGCTGATGCGACCGCCCGGTCAGCGGCTTCATCTCCAGCCAGGCGATGTCGCCATGGCGCCCGAGGATGCGCCATTCGCTGCGCGCTTCCTGGCCGGCCGGATCGATGATCATCTTGCCGCGCCGGGGATCGGCCTTCAGCAGCGGCTTGTCGATCACGCCGCTTTCCGCCGGGGGGGCGCCCAAGGTCAGCGCCCAATAGGTCTTCTCGACGCGTCCCTGGGCGAACAGGCGGCCGAGCCGCTTCAGCGCCTCGCGATGGCGCCCCAGCACCAGGCAGCCCGAGGTGCCGCGATCGAGCCGGTGCGCCAGTTTTGGCGGCTCCGGCTGGTCGAATCGCAGGCTTTCCAGATAAGGTCCGAGATGCGCGACGCCCGTGCCGCCGGGATGCACCGCCAAGCCGGCGGGCTTGTCGATGATCAGCATGTCGTCGTCGCGGTAGAGCAGGCGGTCTTGCACGGCGGCACGCTATCCCATCTGACGTGAGCGGTGCGCCCCGCCGGTCCGCCTCACAATAGTCCGGCGGCGATATTGACGCTGAGCGCCAGGATCACCGTGTTGAAGAAGAAGGACAGCACCCCATGCGCCAGGGTCTGGCGGCGCAGCGAGCGGCTGGTGATCTGTATGTCGGAGGTCTGGAAAGTCATGCCGATGGTGAAGGAGAAATAGAGGAAATCCCAATAATCCGGATGGGGGCAGCCGGGAATGTCGAGGCCGCCGATGCGCTCGACCTTCTCGTTATCGGGATTGGGGTCGACATAGAAACCGTGCGCGTAATGCAGCGCGAACATGGTGTGGGTGACGAACCACGAGCAGAGGATGGTCGCCGCCGCCAGCCCGACATGATCGAGGGTGCGCCCGGCCGGCAGATCCTTGAGATCGTGCAGTTCGATCGCGACGGTCAACAGACTGAACAGCGCGGCCCCGACCGTCAATGCCAGCGCCACCAATTGTCCCTCATCCTGCAATGCCGCGCGCAGGCGCATATGGCGTTCGGTCGAGCGGATCATCATCACCCAGGTCGAGACCAGGAAGACCAGGCCGCCGCCATCGAGCGCGATGATGGTGCGCGTCGTCTGCCGCCACTGGGTGGGCAGCAGCAACAGCAGGATCGCGGCGACGGCGACGCCGATCAGGAAACGGGGGCGGGCCTGGATTTGGCGCAGGAAACGGTTGGACATGATCAGGAGGACTCCGGGTGCGTCCTCCGATCTTGAGCGAATTCACGCCGTTGGCAACCGATCCCTACTTCACGCGGGTCAGGTCGGCGCTGAACACCGCTTCCCAGCTCTTGCCGCCGTCGTCCGAGTAATCCTCCTCGAAATGGTGCGAGTCGGGCTTGAAGTCCGACCACACGGCGCGGACCAGCACCGAGCGGCCATTCACGACTTCCTGGGAGACCAGTTCGCCGCGGCCATTCTTGAACCCGCCAATCATCGGCGGGTTCAGCTCGCCCTCCTGGGCATTGACCCAGGTCTGGCTCCATTGCCGGCTCTTCGGATTGTAGAGGAACAGGGTCATCCCCTCGACATGGCCGTTGGGGCCGTCGGCCTGGAAGTCCTCGATCTGGCCGCGGCCGTTCCATAATTTACTCACCGTCACCGTACCTTCCAGCGTGACGAAATCGGCCGAACCGGTCAGTGGCTTGGTCAGGCGCTTGATGTGGGTATGCCAGGTGCCGAAATTGAAATCGAAATCGTGCGAGCCGTCCGCGGGGTCTGCGGCGGAAGCGGCGGTCATCAGCAGGGCGCAGAGGGCGGCTGTCAGGGTGCGGGTCATCGATTTGCCTCAGTTCTTTTGGTCAAGGGCTCTTGCAGTATTTCGCAAATGGCCCCTTTCTGAAGGGCCGCTTTCGGGAAAATGAACTGGGCCATTTGCGATGGAATCCTTGTTCGAGATCGAGTTCGACCGTGCCGCGCCGGGGTCCCGCGACGCCGGCCGCGGCCTTTACCGCCAGCTGAAGGACGCCATCGAGGATGGCCGCCTGACCGTCGGCACCAAGCTGCCGGCCAGCCGCAAGGGCGCCGAACTGTTCGGCGTGTCGCGCAACACGGTGGCCGAGATCTATGACCGGCTGCTCAATGACGGCTATGTCACCGCCCGCCAGGGCTCGGGCACCTATGTCGCCGAGCGCAAGCCGGCGGCACCCGCCGCCACGCGGACCAGCGCCTATCCGCTCAATCCGGTCTGGCTGGCCGAGGAAACCGTTGCGGCGATGGGCTTCTGGCGCGATGCGCCGGGCGCCGAAGCCGGGCCGGGATTGGATTTTCGCCCGGCTCTGATCGATTCGCGCCTGTTCCCCTTCGACATCTATCGCCGGGTCAGCGCCAAGCAACTGCGCGGCCTGGAGAAGAAGCCGCCTTCCTATAAGAGCCCGCAGGGAAATCAGGGCAATTTCCATCTGCGCGAGGCCATCACCAACCACATCGCCTTGACCCGCGCCGTGGCGTGCCGGCCCGACGATGTGGTGGTTACCTCGGGTGCCCAGCAAGCCTTCGATCTGCTGGCGCGTATCCTGGTGACGCCGGGCGAGACGATGGTGGCGGTCGAAGATCCCGGCTATCCGCCATTGCGCGCCGCTTTCGCCGCCGCCGGGGCGTTTCTGGCCCCGGTGCCAGTCGATGCGGAGGGGCTGGTGGTCGAGGCGGTGCCCGCCGAGGCTCGCATCATCTGCGTGACGCCGTCGCACCAGTTCCCGTTGGGCGTGACCTTGTCGAAGCGTCGCCGTTCCGCGCTGGTCGAATTGGCGCGCAGCCGCGGCGCGGTGATCGTCGAGGACGATTATGACGGCGAGTTCCGCTATGACGGCAATCCGCTGCACAGCCTGCGCGCCGCCGATGCCGCCGACGTGGTGTTCTATGTCGGCACCTTCTCGAAATGCATGCTGCCGTCGCTGCGCCTCGGCTTCGTGGTGGTTCCGGACTGGGCGCGCCCGACCTTGGTGGCAGCCAAGAACTGCCTCGACTGGCATTGCTCGACGCCCTTGCAGACCGGTGTGGCGGCCTTCATCGCCGAAGGGCATCTGGCCCATCATGTGCGCAAGATGCGCGCCCTCTACCGCAAGCGCCGGCAGATGCTGATCGAGCGTCTGCGCCGCGATTTCGCCGATCGGCTGGAGCCGGTCGCCTCGGCCTATGGCATGCATGTCGCCGCCTACGCCCGTGACGGGCGCGATCTGGAGGCGGTGGCGGCGCGGCTGGCCGGGCAGGGCGTCAAGATCCACACGCTGCAGCGCTATTATCTCGGCGTGCCGGGGCGGCGGGGCCTGGTGTTCGGCTATGGCGCCGTCGATCCGGACGAGATCGCGCGCGGTCTGGATTTGCTTGGGAAGGCGATGGTGGCGTGATGTGGACGGTTCTCAACTGGATCGCGCGGGTGCTGACCATCCTGCTGCTGTTGCCGCCGGCCCTGATCCTGCTCTATCGCTTCGTGCCGCCGCCGGTGACGCCGCTGATGCTGATCCGCTCGGCGCAGGGACATCCTCGCCATAGCCAATGGGTTGGTGCGGAAGACATCTCGCCCGAGATGTTCCGCGCCGTCATCGCCTCCGAGGATGCCAAATTCTGCCGTCATCACGGCTTCGACTGGCAGGCGATGAACGAGGATCTGGAGCGCTATGAGGAAGGCGTCGGCAAATTGCGCGGCGCCTCGACCATCAGCATGCAGACCGCCAAGAACCTGTTCCTGTGGCCGGGCCGCACCTTCCTGCGCAAGGGATTGGAAGCGCCGCTGACGGCCGAGCTGGAGCTGATCCTGTCGAAGAAGCGGATCATCGAACTCTATCTTAACATCATCGAGATGGGGCCCGGCATCTATGGCGTCGAGGCGGCGTCGCAGGCCGCTTTCCATCATTCCGCCAAGACGCTGAGCCGGCGCGAGGCGGCGCTGCTGGCCGCCATTCTGCCGTCGCCGCTGAAGAGTTCGGCCAGCAAGCCGAGCGCTTATATCCTGCGGCGCATCGGCACCATCGAGGTGCGGGCCGAGGATGTGCCGTTCGACCGCACCAAAATCTGCGCGGTTAAGCAGGACCCTTTATGGTGAAGGCTCAGCCGGGGCCGCGATACCAGGGCAGCAGGTTGTTGACGTCGTTGCCATAGACCTTGCGCATTTCGCGGAAGATGGCGTCGGAATTGCGGCCCGCCGCCTCCAGAGCCGCGCGATGATCGGTGGCGAAGCGGCAATAAGTGAGCTTGCCGTCGGCGAGCTGGTCGATGATGAGGCCGGTCTGGGTCGAGCTGGTCTGAATCGCCGTGTAATATTGATCGATCAGCGATCCCAGCTTCTCGGACACATTGCCGGGCGGGGCCAGCACCGACAGCACCTCGCGGAAATAGGTGGCGCGGGTGGCGGCCCATTTGTGCAGGGCGGTTTTTTCGGCGGCGGTCGGGAAGGGATCGTTCGGTCCCGGCTGGCAGGACGGTTCGTGGCGCCGATAGATCTCCTGCAGGCTGACCTTGTCGCGGATGATGTCGAAGGCCGGGTCCTTGAGGTCGGCCTGATAGCGTTCGGCCAGCGCCGCCACCTGGGCCTGGCGTTCCTTGTCGGTCAGGGTCGGGCTGGGCGCCTGCAGGAACGGCGCGCCTTCCCGATAGGTGAAATAGAGCCGGTCCTGGCTGTAGGCGACCAGCACGCGGTGCGCCAGCATGAAATCGACGCCCAGGCTGACCTCCGCCTCGGAGCCCTTGCGCCACACGCCGGCCATGAAGTCCAGCTCGGGGCGGGCATAGCCGGTCTCGGGCTCGCCAAAATCGCGGCCCTCTATGCCGGTCGAGCGCGGCGCGTTGGACAGCGCCCGGAACCGCATCCAGGCCGGCTTGATGGTCTCGTGGTCGAGGGTCAGGCTGAGGAACCGGCCGAGCCAGGTCTCGATCGGGCGGTTGGCCAGCAGGTCGTAGCTGTCCTCGGTGCGGCTGACACCCGGCGCGGTGCGGGTGACGTCCAGCTCATAGGCCGAAGCGATTCCCACGGCGGTATAGGGATTGGAGGTGTTGAGATCCGCCTCGGCCCTCTTGCCGTTGAGCGAGATCGGCACGCGGATGCTGCGCCGGTTCGGGGTCATGTCGAGCGCGTTGTAGCTGTCGCTCCAATAGACCTCGTCCGATCCCTTGCAGTTCTGCGGCTTGAACAGGCTGACCTCGTGCTTGTCGAGGTCGAATTCGACGTCGAACTGGTGCAGGAAATCGCGCCCCAGGATCGCCACCTTGTCGGGTCCGCCGAAATCCGCGCGGTGTCCGAGGATATGGAACAGCGTGTCGCGCGCCGGCACCCCGTCGATGGTGACGTCATGCACCAGGGTCGGGCCGATCTTGATCTCTTCGAAATAGACGAAGGGCAGGAAGCGCGTGCCCAGCATCTGCGGCAGCTGCATGTCCTCGGCGGCGTTGGGCAGGATCAGGCTGTCGATGTCGGTGGCGATCATGAAATCGATCTTCCGCCCGTTGATGGTGCCGGGCACGAAGATGCGGTTGTTCTCGACCCGCACATGCAGCACGCCGACCTTCTGCATCACGCAGGCGGCTTCCGCCCGGCCGAGCGGCAGGGCCGCGAGCGCGAACAAAGCGGCGAGGAGCGGACGCAGCTTCATCGCGGCCGCACCGGCAAAGTGACCAGGAAGGTCGAGCCCTGGCCTTCGCGGGAGGCCAGGGTGATGGTGCCGCCATGCAGATCGACCACCGTCTTGACCAGATAGAGTCCGATACCGGTGCCGACGATGCCCGAGACGTTGCTGCCGCGGAAATAGCGGTCGAACAGCTTCTCGCGGTCCTGCTCGGGGATGCCGACGCCGCTATCCTCGACGGCGACGCTGATCCCGTCGTCGGTGCGCTTTGCCGTCAGACGCACCGCTCCGCCGTCGGGCGAATATTTCGCCGCGTTCGACATCATGTTGCTGAACACCTGGAACAGCAGCTTCTGGTCGCCCACCATGACCAGGTCCTGGCCGTCGAATTCCTCGGCGATATGCAGATGCGGCGCCATTTCGCGGTAGAGCGCGGCGATCTCGCGCAAGACCACCGCCAGGTCGAACTCGGCGGTGTGCAGAACCAGCTGGCCCTCCACCTCGACCAGGCGCGCGCTATCCAGCAGGTTGGCGATCACGCCGGACATGCGCGTTACCGCCTGGCGGATCTTGCCGGCGCGCTCGGCGATTTCCGGCGGCTGGATGCGCTCGCGCATATTGTTGAGGCGCTGGGCATGGCCGTCGATCACCGTCAGCGGCGTGCGGAATTCGTGCGACGCCATCGAGACGAAATTGCGCTGCAGCTCGGTCATGCGCTTTTCGTGGGCGAATTTCTCGGCCAGTTCGATGGCGTTCTGGCGGAACACCTGGACGGCGCGCCCCATGTCGCCGATCTCGTCGCGGCGTTCGAGATTGAGCGGGGCGATGTCCATGTCGTTGGCGGCCAGCTGGCGCATCGCGGCGGTCAGCTTCAGCAGCGGGGTCAGGATCGAGCGGCGGATGAAGGCCAGTCCGCCCAGGATGATCACGCCGGCCAGCCCGACCGCGCCGAAGGTCAGCAGCCGCGCCAGGCGATAGGCCTGGTCGGCGCGCTGGCTGGCGGCCTGGGCGGCCAGGCGGTTGGTCTCGGACAGCACCCACAGCGAATCGGCGGCGGAATCATAGGCGTTGTGCGACTTGGTCAGGTAAAGCTGCACCGCGGCGGCTTTATGGTTCGGCGCGCGGGCTTCGGCGATCACTTGGCGGGCGAGGTCGCGGTAGCCGCGCCATTTCTCGGCGAAATCCTCATAGAGGGCGAGGTCGGCGGGGTCGCTGTAGAAATGCTCGAAATTGTGCTGGGACACGGCGATCCGGCGGTCGATCTGTTCCAGCTGGGAATCGTTGACGGCGCGTTCCTCGTCGGTTTCCGCCAGCAGAGCGGTGCTCTCGGCGGTGCGGAAATCGGAGATCATGTTGTTGAGATCGCCGAGGAATTGGGTGGTCGGCAGGTAATGCTCACGGATGTCGCCGCCGACCAGATGATAGTCGGTGACACGCCACAGGCTGAACAGCCCCATCACCGCGACCAGCACCAGCACCAGAATCAGCACCAGCGAGAAGCGGAACCGGATGGATCGGACTTGCCTCATGCCTCTGCCGGATCGTGAAAAATCAACTGTATGCGGGGCCTGTGCCATTCGACAACCGGGATTTATCACAGTACCGCCCGGCTTCGCGGTGCGGTTAGACTGGCGGGGTTGAAGAAGGGGGCCATCGCATGGCGACGGAAATGCGGCGCATCGTCTGTATCGAGGACGACCGGGAAACGGCCGGACTGATCGCCGAGGAACTGACCGACCGCGGCGGTTTCGAGATCGTGGTGGCCTATGACGGGCAGGAAGGGCTTGCCGCCATCCTGCGCGAACGACCCGATCTGGTGCTGTCGGACATCTCGATGCCGTGCCTGTCGGGTTTCGAAGTGCTGGAAAAGCTGTCGGCCATGGCGCCGACCTTCGCCCATATCCCCTTCATCTTCCTGACCGCCCTGGCCGACCGCGACAATGAGCTGCGCGGCCGCCAGCTCGGCGCCGACGATTATGTGCTGAAGCCGGTCGATTTCGACATTCTGGAGAGCATCATCCGCACCCGCCTGGCGCGCTCGGTCCGCCAGGATTACTGGCCGGCCGATTTCCGCCTGCACGACCGCGAGATCGAGACCTTGACCTGGGCGGCGCGCGGCAAGACCTCGGCCGAAATCGCCATCATCCTGGGCGTCGCCAAGCGCACGGTGGATTTCCACATCGACAGCGCGCGCGACAAGCTGGGCGTCGCCACCCGCATCGAGGCGGCGGTCAAAGCGGCCAGGACCCGCCTGATCGAACCTTAGTTTTTCTTCTGATCTTGTTGCTGCGCAGGCTGCTGCGGCTGGGGAATGATCGCCACCGGCACCACGCCCGGCTCGTTCTTCATGTCCGGTGCGGCGGGCTTATGCTTCTGCGCCGCCTGCCGGGCAGCCTCTTGCGCGGCCATCTGGGCATAGACCGTCACGGCATGGGCGAATTTGGCGCCGAACTGATAGATCCAGAGCGTGGATAGTCCGATTATCAGCGCCACGGTGAGGGCGGCGAGGCGATAACGCCACGGAACTGTCGGGGGCTTGAGCATCTTGTGTACTTACTAGGCTTGATGGCCGGTTCACAAGACTTTCTTCTAATCCTTCAGGGCGAAATCGACCGCCGCCGCGGCATGCAGTGCGGTGGTGTCGAGCAGCGGTACATCGGTGTGCTCCTGGCGGATCAGCAGGGAAATCTCGGTACAGCCCAGCACCACCGCCTCGGCGCCGGAGGCGGCCAGATCGGCCACGATGGCTTGATAGGCGGCCAGCGATTCGGGCTTGATGATGCCCACGCACAATTCCTCGTAGATGACGCGGTGGATGACGGCGCGCGCTTCGGGCGGCGGAGTCAGCACGTCGAGGCCGAAGCGATCTTCCAGCCGGCCGCTGATGATCGAACGGTCTTCCATGGTGAAGCCGGTTCCGAGCAGCCCGAGTTTCTTCCAACCCTTGGCCCGCGCCGCCTCGCCGACCGGATCGGCGATGTGGATGAAGGGGATCGACAAAGGGGCCTCGATGGCGCCGGCGACCTTGTGCATGGTGTTGGTGCACAGGAAGACGGCATCCGCGCCGCCGGCCTCCAGGCGTTTCGCGGCGTCAGCCAGCATTTCCCCCGTCTCATCCCAGCGGCCCGCGAGCTGTGCCCGTTCGACGGGGCCGAAATCGACGCTGTACATCAGGATGCGTGCCGAATGCAGCAAGCCGACGCGGTCGCGTACCCGCTGATTGATGATGCGGTAATATTCCGCGCTGGATTCCCAACTCATGCCGCCCAGCAAACCAATCAGCTTCATCTTGGACCTTTCATGTGCAACTTTTTGGTTGCGTATTTTGGGTGATCGGGCTAGATCAATCCGCAACCAGGAGGTTGCCTATGTCCGATCGTATCGAAAAAACCGTCGAACTCAAGGCCCCGGTGGCGCGGGTTTGGCGGGCGCTTACGGATTACCAGGCGTTCGGCGCATGGTTCGGCGTCAAACTCGATGGGCCTTTCAAGCCGGGCGAGGAGTCCACGGGCCATATCACCTATCCCGGCTATGAGCATTTGCGCTGGCACGCGGTGGTGACGGTGATGGAGCCGGAGCGCCGTTTCGCCTTCACCTGGCATCCCTATGCCATCGATCCTGAGTATGATTACTCTCCGGAGACGCCGACCCTGGTCGAGTTCACCCTGGAACCGGTCGGCGCCGGCACCCGTCTGGTCATCGTCGAATCGGGCTTCGACAAACTGCCGGCCCATCGCCGCGACAAGGCCTTCCGCATGAATGAGAGCGGCTGGGCGGAGCAGGGCGAGAACATCGCCAAATATCTCGATGACGCATCTTGATGGCGGGGGGGCCTGACGCCGCGGCGATGTTCGCCGCCTTGGGCGATCCGACCCGTCTGGCCGTGGTGAACCGGCTGGCGCTGGGCGAAGCGCAGTCGATCTCGCGGCTGACCGAGGGAACGCCGCTGACCCGCCAGGCGATGACCAAGCATCTCAAGGTGCTGGAAGGCGTCGGGCTGCTGCGCCAGATCAAGGTCGGCCGGGAAAGCCGCTTCGCCCTCGACCCGGCGCCGCTGGCCGATCTCACGGCCTATCTGGAATTGGTGTCGCGCCAATGGGATGATGCGCTGGACCGTCTGAGGAATTTCGTCGAGGAGCAGCCATGATCGATCCGTCCCGCCGCGACCTTCTGCTGGCGCCTCTGCTTGCCGCCCTGGTGGCGGGAGAGGGCGCCGACGCCGCGGTGCTCGACCCCGACATGACCATCGTCCAGCACTTCGGCGACATCACATGGGAGACCGGTCTCGACCGCCCGCCGAAGACGGTGGAATACGCCAATCTGTTCGGCAAATCGTCGGAGAGCGGCCTCTATCTCAATCTGACCCGCTGGTATCCCGGTTTCATGAGCGCGCCGCACTGGTATGAGACCGACCGCGTCTGCGTCGTGGTCTCCGGCACCTGGTGGGTCGGTAGTGGCGAAAAGTTTGACTCCCGGAACACGGTTCCCGTTACCGCCGGCGGCTTCGTCCGCCGCGTCGCCCACACGCCGCATTTCGACGGCTGCCAGAAGAGCGACAGGGAGCCGGCGGTGATCGCCATCTGTGGCGTCGGACCGATCAAATTTCACAAGGTGAATGACAGCGGACCGAGCTGGATCACCCTTTGATGATTTGATCTGGATCAATGTCAATTTCTTTGGCCGTGATATACTGCATGTTCCGCGAGTATTAATAGTAACTAGCCTCCTATTTTAGAATTTTTCCAATAAATATATAGGATCATGCAGTTATTTTTATTTAATTTGTCCTCGAATGAGGATGGGTTGCTTATCCGTCGATGCCTATTCTCATGGATTATGAAGCATCCGTGCTTTGCATAATCGTGAGGTGGAAAAATGTTCATCAACCTGAAGATCGGTCATCGCGTGGCTTTGGGCTTCGGCGTCATGATCGTGATGCAGCTGATCCTGTCGATCAGCACCGTCATCACCGGGAATCGGGTGGATTTCGCGACGGCGGAGACCCGGCGCCTGTCGAATATCGTATTGGGCGCCAAGGACATGGTGCTGACCGTGCGGCAGGGGCGGGTAATGGTGTGGTCCTATATGGCGTCGGGAGATCAGATCTATCTCACGAAGCGTCAGGACACGCTGGCGCAATTCAAGAAAGAGTTCGAGGCGACGCGCGGTCTGATCAAGCACCCGGACGGGCTCGCCGTGGTCGATGCTTTCAACGATACGGTCAGCAAATTCATCGACAAGTCGGACAAGATGCTCGCCCTGCGCGCCGCCGGCACGAAGATGGATGCGCCCGAAATGAAGGTGGCCATGGACGAGAATAACGAGGCCGCCAAGGGTTATGCCGAGTCCAACGAGAAACTGGCTGCCTATTTCGAGGCGCGGGTTACCAATGCCACCCTTTCCGCCAACCAGGCGGTATCGCTGGCAAGCTGGACGGCTGGCCTCGGCGGAGTGATGGCGCTGGTGTTCGGAATCGCCGCCGCGATGGTGATCGGCCGCAGTATCAGCCGCCCGCTTGCGACCATAACGGGGGCGATGAACCGGCTGGCCGAAGGGGACCGCACGGTCGAAATTCCCCGCATCCGCCAGCGCGACGAAATCGCCGCGATGGCCGCGGCACTGCAAGTGTTCAAGGATAATGCCGTCGAGGCGGATCGTCTGGCCGAGGAGCAGAAGGCAGGACAGGCTACGCGCCAAAAGCGGGCCGAGATGATCGAAAAACTCACGGGCAGCTTCGATAGCGCCGTGTCGTCCTTGCTGTCGGGCTTCGCCGAGGCGGCCACCGTCATGGAGGAAACGGCGCAGGGCATGTCGGCCAATGCGGAACAGACCACGCAGCAGGCCGGCAATGCCGATACCGCGACCCGGGAAACCTCGAACAGCGTCTCGACGGTCGCCAGCGCGGCGGAAGAACTGAGCGCGTCGATCCAGGAAATAGGGCGTCAGGTCGTGCAATCGACGCAGGCTTCGGCCGCTGCCGCCGAGGAGGCCACCCGGACCGATGCCACTGTCCAGAAGCTGGCCGAGGGCGCGAACCGGATCGGCGAGGTGGTGCAGCTGATCAACGACATCGCCAGCCAGACCAACCTGCTCGCTCTGAATGCCACCATCGAGGCGGCGCGCGCCGGCGACGCCGGCAAGGGCTTCGCGGTGGTGGCCGGCGAGGTCAAGACCCTGGCCAACCAGACGGCGCGGGCCACCGAGGAAATTTCGGGCCAGATCCAGTCGGTCCAGCAGGTCACCCGCGATGCGGTGCAGGCCATTCAGGGAATCGTCGGGCGCATCGACCAGATCAACCAGATCGCTGCCGCGGTTGCCGCGGCGGTCGAGCAGCAGTCGGCGGCGACCGGTGAAATTGCCCGCAATGTCCAGCAGGCTGCAGCCGGAACCGAAGAAGTGACCCGCAATATCTCCGGCGTGTCGCAAGCCGCCATCAGCACCGGCAAGGCGTCCGGCGACGTATTGTCGGCGGCGCGGGAATTGTCGACCAAATCATCCGATCTGCGGTCGGTGGTCGACGGTTTCCTGCGCGATATCCGGGCGGCCTGACGCCCGGTCAGGTCAGAGGTTCGGATCGCCCGGTTCGGTTTCCCAGCCCAGGCTCGGGAAACCGACGATCCGGCGGCCCGAGAGATCCTCGCGCACGGCCACCGCGCCGCGCGTTTCGATGTGGGACAGGATGGCGCGGCCGCGGCGCGAGGACTGGCTGCCCAGCACCAGCGCGAGCAAGGAGTCCGGCGGGCAGGCTTCGCGCTGGCGGGCGGCCTTGGCCAGCAGCAGGAAGACGGCGCGGTCCTCGTCCTGGAATTGGTCGCTGGCGGCCACCGCCTGGCGCCAGTCATCGTCGCCCTCGGGCATCGGCAGCATGCCGACGCGGGCCTGGGCCAGCTTGCGGCGGAAGGTCGCCTGGTCGTAGGTGCGGCCATTGAGCGAAACCAGGCGGCAGGCCTGCAAAAATCCCTGATAGAGATCGGATGCGGACATGAACCGGCTGCCGGGATCGGCGGCGACCCGGGCGATCACGTCGTCGAAGCTGGGCTTGTCGCCGGTCGGCTCCGGGACGGTCAGCGGCGGAGGGGGAGCAGCCAGCTCGGCGGCCTCGATCAGATCGGCGACCAGCTCCATCGGCGGGGCCGGCGGCGGCGGCGGGCGGCGTTCGACGATCACGGTCGGCTGGGGGGCGGCGAACAGGATCTCGTCGACCGAGCCTTCCGGCATCGGCGGCGGCGGGACCAGGGTCGGGGTGCCGCCGCGGCCGGCGGTCTCGACCGAACCGATGCTGATCTCGATCGGCCGGCGCGCGATGGCCGAGCCCAGGCCGATGAAGCGGCCGGGGGTGAGATCGCGGAAGATCTCGGCCTTCTTCCTCTCCATGCCCAGCAGGTCGGAGGCGCGGCCCATATCGATGTCGAGCAGCGTGCGGCCCATCAGGAAATTGGCGCATTCGGCGGCGACGTTCTTGGCCAGCTTGGCCAGGCGCTGGGTGGCGATGATGCCGCACAGCCCGCGCTTGCGGCCGCGGCACATCAGATTGACCATCGCGGCCAGCACCGCCTTGCGCGATTCGTCCGATCCCTCGGTGCCGGCGGGCGCGAAGATCTGCGCCTCGTCGACGAACACCAGGACCGAATGCCAATGCTCGCGCTCGACCTCGAACAGGCCGCGCAGAAAGGCGGCGGCCTGGCGCATCTGGCCGTCGATATCCTGCATATGTTCGAGGTTCAGCACGGCGGAATAGCGGTGCTGGCGCACGCGGGCGCCGATCTCTTCCATGCCTTTGGCGCTGTAGTCCTGGGCGGCGATCACGACATGGCCGTAGCGGTCGGCCAGCTGCACGTAATCGCCCTCGGGATCGATGATCACCTGCTGGACATAGGGGGCCGACTGCTCGATCAGGCGGCGCAGCAGGTGCGATTTTCCCGAACCGGAATTGCCCTGCACCAGCAGCCGGGTCGCCAATAACTCTTCGAGATTCAGAGTCACGGCGATTTTGGACGTGGTGGTGCCCAGGACGATATCGGTCATGCGCGGCACTCTATTGAGGACGCCGCCGAGAGGCAACCGGATATGGCGAAGCCCGCCAAATTCCGGTGGGCGCTTTTCTCACTTTGTCGCCGAATTCACCACGTTGGTCGAAAAGAGGGGCGGGAAGCCTAGCTTTTTGGTCCTGGCACGGTGCATGCAGATACGGTGGATGAAAACGCTGGGAAAGAAGAGATCTTGCTTTGGGGAAATTCCGAACGATGACCAAGAACCAGTGGCTCGCCTCCGCCGCGCTGACCCTTTCGCTCGCCGTCGCGCCGGCCTCCGCCGAGACCTTGCAGGAGGCCATGGCCACGGCCTATCAGTCCAATCCGACGCTATTGTCGGAGCGCTCGAAATTGCGGGCGACCGACGAATTGGTGCCGCAGGCATTGTCGAACTGGCGCCCGACGGTGACGGTT
>JAJPHO010000127.1 GCA_021325215.1 Alphaproteobacteria bacterium | reverse complement strand
CCGCCGGACGTTATCCGGCACCATATTTCCGTGGAGCCCGGACTTTCCTCCCCATGGTTTCCCACGGAGCGGCCATCCGGCCATCTGGCGCGGACGCACCCTAATGCGTCGAGGGGCCGGGAGCAATCTCAAATAAAACTATTCCAATACTGCCGATTACTGTGACGACGGTCACAGTAATGCCACCGCTCCATTGAGCAGGGCCAGCGTCTCGGCATCGGCCTCGCCATCGCAGGAAAGCGGGCGGAAATGGCGCTGGAACGCGACTAAAGCCGCCTTGGGATCGGCGGTGTCATAGCCATATTCGGCCAGCAGCGCCGCGGCCTCGCCGACCAGCGAGCTCTTCGGGCGCGGCCAAAGGCCGATGCCGCGCTGGGCCAGCCAATACCAGTCGAACAGCTCTCCCGGGTCCTGCTTGCGGCGCGGCGCGACGTCGGAATGACCGACCACATTGCGCGCCGGGATCGGCCAGCGCGACAGAATGCCATGGGCAAGATCGGCCAGCGCCGCCATCTGCGCCGCCGGGAACGGGCGATAGCCGAATTCATGGCCGGGATTGACCAGTTCGACGCCGATCGAGCGGCTGTTGACGTCGGGCCTGCCGCGCCAGTTCGACATGCCGGCATGCCAGGCGCGGTCCTCCTCATCGACCAGGGCGGTCACCTGGCCGGCCTCATCTATAAGGTAATGGGCGGAGACCTCGGCGGCGGGATCGCACAATCTTTCCAAGGCGGCCTGGGCGCTCTGCATGCCGGTATAGTGGATCACCAGCATATCGATCACGGCGCCGGCAGGGCGCGGTTGGAAGTTGGGCGATTTCATCCCTGAGTCACCTGCTCCTTCAGCATTTCCAGTTCCAGCCAGCGCTCCTCGGCGCGCTCATACTCGGCCTGCGCCTCGGTAAGGCGGGCCGACTGCTTGGCGAAACCGTCCGGATCACGGTTATAGAAGGCGGGATCGGCCAGCTTGGCCTCGATCGCGGCGATCTCGGCCGCCAGTTTCTCCATCTTCTTCGGCAGTTCGTCGAGCTCGCGCTGATCCTTATAGGACAGCTTGGTCATCGCCTTGGGCGCGCGCGGCGCGGCCGCGGCGCTTTTGGCCGCGGCGGCCTTGGGCGCGGCGGCAACGCTGTCGGCGCCGCGCTGCCGCAGGGCGTCGCTATAGCCGCCGACATATTCCTCCAGCCGGCCATCGCCCTCGACGAAAATCACGCTGGTCACCAGCCGGTCGAGGAAATCGCGGTCATGGCTGACCACCAGCAGGGTGCCGTCATAATCGGCCAGCGTCTCTTCCAGCAGATCCAGCGTATCCATGTCGAGATCGTTGGTCGGCTCGTCGAGGATCAGCAGGTTCGAGGGCTTGGCCAGCAGCTTGGCCAGCAGCAAGCGGTTGCGCTCGCCGCCCGACAGCGAGCGGACCGGCGACTGGGCCTGACGGTCTTCGAACAGGAAGTCGCGCAGATATCCCATCACATGGCGCTGCACGCCGCGCACGGTGATGCTGTCGCCGGCGCCGTCGGTCAGGGTGCTCCACACGGTGGCTTCGGGATCGAGCTGAGTGCGCTGCTGATCGACCAGCGCGATCTGCAGATTGGTGCCCAGCCTGACCGTGCCGCTATCCGGCTCCAGCGCGCCGGTCAGCAGCTTGATCAGGGTGGTCTTGCCGGCGCCGTTGGGACCGATGATGCCGACCCGGTCGCCGCGCACGATGCGGGTCGAGAAATCCCTGGCCACCACCAGGTCGCCGAAGCTCTTCGACAAATTCCTGACCTCGACCACCATCTTGCCGGACTGCTCGCCCGCATCCGCGCCCAGCTTGACCGAGCCCTGCACCTTGATCTTGCCGGCCTTGTCGGCCCGCAGCGCCATCAGGGCGCGCAGACGGCCCATATTGCGCTTGCGCCGCGCGGTGACGCCGCGATGCAGCCAATGGGTCTCGGCCTCCAGCTTCTTGTCCATGCGGGCCTGTTCGGCCTCTTCGGCGTTATAGACCTCGTCCTGCCAGGTCTCGAAATTTTTGAACCCCTGCTCGCTGCGCCGGACGATGCCGCGATCCAGCCACAGGGTCTGGCGCGAGACATTGGTCAGGAAGGCGCGGTCGTGGCTGATCACCACCAGGGCGCCGCGGAAATTGATCAGCAGCCGCTCCAGTTCGAGGATGGTCGGCAGATCGAGATGGTTGGTCGGCTCGTCCATCAGCAGGATGTCCGGCTCGCCCACCAGCGCGCGGGCCAGTGCCGCGCGGCGCGCCTGGCCGCCCGACAGATGTTCGGGACGCTGCGAGCCGTCGACCTGAAAAGAATCCAGCAGACTGTCCACCCGATGGCGCTGGTCGCGCTCATCCTCGGGCAAACCACCTGCCACCCAATCGGCGATGGTCGCGCCATCCAGCCTGGGGTCCTGCGCCAGCAAAGCCAGCTTGCTGCCCGGCTGGCGGAAATGCTCGCCCTCATCGAGCTGCAGCTCGCCGGCGAGAACCTTCAGCAGGGTCGATTTGCCGCTGCCATTGCGGCCGACCAGGCAGCATTTCTCGCCGCGCCCGACCTGCATCGAGACGCCGGTGAACAACGGACGGCCGCCGAACGACACATGGGCATCGCGCAATGCCAGCAGCGGCGGGGAACTCATTTATTGTCCCTCAAACGCCGGGCGCGGCTTCCAGCCGCTTGGCTCCGCTCCGACTTCCCTCCTCGGCTGCGCCTCGTCGTCGCTGCGCGGGCGTGCAGTCGCACGCCTTTCGCCCGCTTTGCAAGCGTGCTCATGATTCTCCTCTTTCCTGTCGGATCTTGTCGTAGGCAGCGTTGATCTCGGCCATTTTCCTGGTGGCCAGCTGCACATAATCTGGCGGCACGCCTTTGGCGATCAGCGTGTCGGGGTGGTGCTCGCGGGTCAGCTTGCGCCAGGCCGCCTTGATTTCGGTCATGCTGGCCGTGGGCTGCACGCCCAGCGTCGCATAGGGGCTTGCGTCGCGCGGCCGCGTGCGGGGCGGCGGCTCGTGCGAGAAATAAGCCAGGCCGAAGATGTCCGCCACCTTGCGCAGAAACTGGTCCTCGGGTGGATTGATCCCGCCATCGATGGCGGCGATGCGGTGCAGGGCGGCGAAGATCTCGGCCAGCAGAAAGGGCTCGGCGGCGAAATGGTCGGCCAGCGCGTGAGCGTAGGGCTCGAAGCCGTAAGGATCTTTCTTGGCCTCGTCATAGACCTCGGCCACCCGCGACATCTGGTCGCTGCCGAAGCGGAACTGCTCCTTGAAGGCGTCTACTTCCTCACGGGTTACCGGGCCGTCGGCCTTGCTCAGCTTGGCGGCCAGGGCGGAAACCGCGGTGGTGAAGACGTCGCGGCGGCGGCGGGTTTCGGCGCTGGGGAAATGGCGTTCCAGCCGGATATCGGCCCAATGGCCGATCGCGGCGCCGGCCAGCATGCCGAGCGGACTGTGCCCAAGGGCGAGCCCGCCAAGAGCGCCGATGATTTTTCCCCAGATCATGCCCGCTTGCCTACTCCGGCAAGCGGGCCTTGGCAAGGGAGGTTAATCACTTCCCCGGTTGCGGAACGATGCGCAGGTACGGCTTCGGCGCCTTCCAGCCTTCCGGGAAGCGCTTTTTGGCGTCTTCGTCGCTGACCGAACCGGCGATGATCACATCGTCGCCGTCTTTCCAGTTCACCGGGGTGGCGACGCCGTGCTTGGCGGTCAGTTGCAGGCTGTCGATGACGCGCAGGATTTCCTGGAAATTGCGGCCGGTGCTGGCCGGATAGGTGATCGACAGCTTCAGCTTCTTGTCCGGGCCGATCACATAGACCGAGCGCACGGTCAGAGTGTCGTTGGCATTGGGATGGATGGCGCCATAGAGACTGGAGACCCGGCGGTCCGGATCGGCGATCAGCGGATAATTGGGCGCCTGGCCCTGGGTCTCGGCGATGTCCTGGCTCCATTTATGGTGCGACTCGAGCGGGTCGACCGACAGCCCGATCACCTTGACGCCGCGCTTGTCGAACTCCGGCTTCAGCCGCGCCACTTCGCCCAGTTCGGTGGTGCAGACCGGCGTGAAGTCCTTCGGATGCGAGAACAGAACGGCCCAGCCGCCTCCCAGCCAATCATGGAAATGGATGGTCCCTTCTGTGGTTTCCGCCGTAAAATCGGGAACGATGTCCCCAAGCTGCAAGCTCATGATGGGCTCCTGAATTTGGCTGAGTTATTAAACATTTGAGGAACGTAGTTTTATTCCCTATTCACCAATATGAGCCGCTATAAAACGCCTTTCAACCGACCCTCCGACGAAAGATCCTTCCAACATCATGAGTTTTGGCATTTGGGGCGAGCTGCCGACCATCACCCTGGCCTCTTTGTTCGGCGTGGCGCTGGTGGCGGGTTGCATCGATGCGATCGCCGGCGGCGGCGGATTGCTGTGCGTGCCGGCTTTGCTGTGGTCCGGCCTGACGCCGGCCCAGACTTTGGCCACCAACAAGCTGCAAAGCGCGGTGGGCACCTTCTCCGCCACGTTGCATTTCTTCCAGGCCGGAACGATCGATCTGGCGGCGATGCGCTGGATGGTGGTGGCGGTGCTGGTCGGCGCCGTCACCGGATCGGTCGCGGTGCAATCGATCGATCCCGGCTTTCTGCGCACCGCTTTGCCGTGGATGCTGATGGGAATCGCCGCCTATTTCCTGTTCAAGCCGAATTTGGGCGAACTCGACCGCCAGCAGCGCCTGTCGCCGACGCTCTTCACCCTGACCGCGGCTCCACTGATCGGCTTCTATGACGGATTCTTCGGACCCGGCGCCGGCTCTTTCTATGCCATCGCCCTGGTCGATCTGCTGGGCTTCAACCTGACCCGCGCCACCGCCAACACCAAGCTGCTGAACCTGACCAGCAACCTCTCCGCCCTGCTGGCTTTCCTGGCCGGCGGCAATGTGG
>JAJPHO010000162.1 GCA_021325215.1 Alphaproteobacteria bacterium | reverse complement strand
GCGTGCTGTTCCTGGGCCAGATGAGTGTCCTGCGGTTCCGGCTGGCTGGCGCAAGCCGACAAGGCGGCCGCGCCGAGAACGATCAGCAGACGAGTCATCTCTACCTCCCGTCGATATCGACCCTGCCGACCCGATAGGGAAGGTTGGACAGGGTGCATTCGGCGAATGTGCGGCTGCCCGGCGTCAGGCCGGCGGCAGAGCAATCGGCGCGCGCCTGTTGCAGCATTTTCTGTTGACGAATTTCCGTCTGGGCGCGGCTCAGGCTGGCGACGCAGCTTTTATAGTCGAGCGAATCGCGCGACAGATGCATGTCGTTCGCGCAAGCACGGTCGAGAGCGTCGGAGGCGGATGGTGCGGCGATCGCCGCGGTGCCGGCGCTGATCAGAAAGATCGCCGCTCCAGCACTTGCAATAAGAGAAAGGTTCATTGCAGGTCTCCCAAAAGCAGGGATACCTATACAAAATAGTCCGATCCTGAGTTTAGCTCATCCTAAATAAACATTTATTTAGGATGAGCTTTCAGCTGTATATCAGTAGCTGTAGAAGATCCGCTGGATTTCTTTGGTGTCGGTGGTCTTGGTCAAAGCGAGCATCAGCAGGATGCGCGCCTTTTGCGCTGTCAGCGTGTCCGATACCACGAAATCGGTCTGATCGTCGTTGACCTCGCCGTTGCGGGCGACGATGCCGTTGCCGGCGCGCGCGGAGCGAACCACGAGAACGCCCTTCTTGCGCGCGTCGATCAGCGCGGCCTTGACCGGATCGGCCAGGCTGCCGTCGCCGACGCCGGCATTGACGATGCCCTTGGCGCCGGCGGCGACGAAGGCGTCCACCGCGACGCGATTGGCGTTGGCATAGCCATAGACGATATCGACCTGCGGCAGCTTGTCCAGCTGGCTGACGTCGAATTCGCTCTTGGCCGTATGGCGGCGGGTCGACTCGCGATAAAAATGCGCCTTGTTGTCCTGCATGTAGCCGAGAAAGCCCAATTCCGGCGTGCGGAAGGTGTCGGCGGTGGCGGTGTTGCTCTTGGTGACCTCGCGGGCCGCGTTGATCTGGTCGTTGAGGCAGACCAGCACGCCCTTGCCGATGGCGTCCTTGCTGCCGGCCAGGATCACCGCGTTATAGAGATTGATCGGCCCGTCGGCGCTGATCGCGGTGCTGGGGCGCATGGCGCCGACCACCACGACCGGCTTGTCGCTCTTGACGACCAGATCGAGGAAATAAGCGGTTTCCTCGATGGTGTCGGTGCCATGGGTGATGACGACGCCGTCGACGTCCGGCTGGGCCAGCAGGGCATTGACGCGCTTCGCCAGCTTCAGCCAGGCCTCGTTATTCATGTTCTCCGAGGCGATCTGCATCACCTGCTCGCCCTTGACGTTGGCGACCTTCTTCAGCTCGGGCACCGCGTCGATCAGCGCCTCCACGCCGATCTTGGCCGCCGTATAGCCCACCGTCGTGGTGCTGGTGGCGCCCGTGCCGGCGATCGTCCCGCCGGTGGCGAGGATCACGACGTTGGGAAGCGGCTGCTGTGCCGCGGCCGGCAGAGCGACGAGAAGAAGCAGCGCCAGAAAGCGGCTGGCCTTGAGAGACATGGAAAACCCCCGGATGAAATGACCAGGTGATTGCATCACCGGGCCCGAGAGCTGTCAACCAACGCCAAAAACGGGTTTGCGGTGAAGCCTGTGTTCGCCGTGGTTGTGGGGGTCTCGATTTTGCTGTTAGATGTGAAGTGTTGCCGATATTTCGCCGCGAATACATAAAATTGTTTCTATTTTGTGTCGGCACAATGTCCGTCCGGTTCTCTAAAGCAGGTGCCGCCCCATGAGCTACATCGTTACCACTCCGATTGCTTTGAGTTACAACGGATTGGTCTCTTTCAACTACGCTGTTACGCTTAATGACTCCGGTATCGTGGTCGGTTCGGGCACTTCGAGCTTTGAGACGGTGGGGGCGACTTGGCAGGCGGGAACGGTTGTTTCCCTGGCGCCGCTATCGACCGACACCTCTGCCAACGGCTACAGCATCGACGATTCGGGCGTGGTGGTCGGCCAGTCGCTGTCCGCGGCCGGGACTCATCACGCGGTCAGCTGGGTCAATGGATCGGTCACGGCCCTGACCGATTTCGGCTATGGCAGCCGTGCCGACGCGATCAGCCTGCAGGGCGGGCTGATCGTCGGATCGGCGCAGACCTCGACCGGGCTCGACGAGGCGGTGGAGTGGCAGAACGGCGCGATCACGGTGCTGGGCACCTTGCCGGGCGGTTCGGGCTTCTCCAACTCGGTCGCCAGCCGTGCGCTGGGTGTCAACAACGCGAACCAGGTGGTCGGCATCGCGCTGACCTCGTCCGATGTCGATCATGCTTTCCTCTGGCAGAACGGCACGATGACCGATCTCGGCACCCTGTCGGGCGGCACCGCCAGCGAGGCGGTGGCGATCAACGCCTCCGGCACTATCGTCGGTTTCGGCACCAATGCGTCGAATGTCGAGCAGGCCATCCAGTGGGTCAACAATACCGCCACCCAGCTGGCCAACCTGACCACCGGCGGCAGCAGCGAGGCCGAGGGGATCAACGACAGCGGCGTGATCGTCGGCTATTCCACCACCACCTCCGGTCTCGATCATGCGGTGATCTGGCAGAACGGCACGGTACTCGATCTCAATACGCTGTTGCCGGCCAATTCGCCCTGGGTGCTGAACGTTGCGCGCGGCATCAATAACGAGGGCCAGGTCGTCGGCACCGCGACCTATGATGGCTATTCCGTTCAGTTCACGCTCACTCTGGGCAGTTCCTCGTCCCCGACGATTTCGGTGCAGTCGGCTCTGTCGCAATACAAGGCCAGCGCGTCCTCGGGTCCGTTCCTGATCTCCGACACGGCGGCCAATATTCAGTCCAATATCGATGGGCTGGAAACCTTGGCCAAGGCCTCCAAACTCTTTTCGATCACGCCGACCGACGCGCTGACCCCGACTTTGACGGTCACCGCCACCCAATATACGGCCGATGCCGATGTGCTGAATGACCTGACCGGCACTTACAATCTGGCGGTCACCGGCGTCAGCGCCTATGGCACGGCGTCGCTGGTCACCAACAAGCACGTCACCTCGATTGCGATCAGCGATACGGGGACCGACATCTCGTTCGAACTGCCGGTCCTGGCACCGCTGGCCAAGGCGGGGACGATCACCTCCGTTACCGTGACCGACGGCGGATTCATCGACCTCGATTACCAGGACTGGGCCGCGGACTCGGCGCTGATTTCCCAGCTTCAGGGCAATTACAGCCTGGGCATCTACAACAATACCGTCGCCGAGGCGGTGGCCTTTTCGGGCCAGCCGCATCTGAAGATCCTCGAGGTCGAGGACACGGCCGCTAACATCCTGTCCAGCAGCAGCGGGATTTCGGCCCTGGCGCAGAAATACACGGTCTACGCCGATGTTCTGGACAGCGCCGCGAATGTCTCCGCCAACATCGACGCGCTGGAAACGCTGGTGCAGAACCAGCAATTGGAAGCGGTCGGGCTGACCGATACGGGCATTCCGACCCTATCGATCACCGCCGCTCAGCTGAGCAGCGACATCGGTGTTCTAAGGGAGACGATCGGGTCGTTCCACCTTCTGATCAGCGCCTCATCCGGCACCAATCTCACGATCCAGGGATATCATCCGTATCTCTTGAGCGTCAGCGACACCGTGGTGTTCAGCGGCAGCTCCAGCGAATATCAGATCTCGGCGCTCGCCAACGGCCAGGGCGTCACGGTTACCGATACCGGTACCGGCCGCACCAGCACCGACACGCTGACCGGGATCAACGCCATCCAATTCTCCGACGCCACCGTGATCGTCGCCAGCACGCCGGGAGCGAGCGGGGGGACGGCCACCAGCGGCAATATCACCGAACTCTATGGCGCGGTGTTCGGCCGCCTGCCGGATGCGGCCGGTCTGGCCTATTACCAGAACGAGCTGACCAACAATCCCGGCGAGTCACTGGTCAGTTTCGCGACGAAGTTCCTTTCCTCGCCGGAATATACGAACAATTCGGCGCACCGATATGCGCAGAATACCGCCGGCGAAACCCAGTTCATCACCGATATGTATACGAATCTGCTGCACCGGGCGCCGGAAGCCGGCGCGGTTCCCTATTACCTCAATCTGATATCGGAATTGACCCAGGGCTCGGCCGCGGGCTCGTCGGCCTATACGTCCGCCGATCTGACGGCGCATGCCACCCTGCTGGTCGATTTCAGCAATTCCGCCGAGTTTCTCAACGACGTGCAGATCACCGCGCAGCACCCGGCCAGCAGCCAGCATTGGCTGGTGCTGGTTTAAAGCATCGCGCGCCATATCTGACGCAGGATGCTCGGAGGAGCGAAGCGATGACCGAAGGGAATGCAGAGCCGACCCCGGGGGTCTGCGGGGGCGAAGGCCCCAAGGTTCCGGGCGTCGGCGTAGCCGACGTCTGGAATGGGCCGGAGGGAGGCTACCCCGCACGAGTGATGCAGATTTTCTGCAT
>JAJPHO010000039.1 GCA_021325215.1 Alphaproteobacteria bacterium | reverse complement strand
AGGCGCCAGGTCGGGAAGGTGTTGGTCGAATAGCGCTGGTGATAGATGGCGAAGGACGAGGTGAAGCGCTCATCCAGCAGATCGGGATAGAACACCGACACCTGCTCGGCCAGGAACATGCCCTTGTAGATCACCGAGCGGCAGGACAGCGAGCAGATGTAGAAATCGCCGATATGCTCGGCCAGCACCTGGGTCTCGATGCGGCGGCGCAGGATGTAGAGGTCGGTCTCGAAGCGGCGCTCATCGAAGCCCTTGGGGTTGGCCACCATGATCTGCTCGATCTCCGGGCGGGTGGCGTTGGCCTTCTCGCCGATCACCGAGACGTTCACCGGCACCTGGCGCCAGCCATAGATGGTGTAGCCGAACGACAGGATCTCGGACTCGACGATGGCGCGGCAGCGCTCCTGGGCGGCCAGGTCGGTCTTGGGCAGGAAGCACATGCCGACCGCCAGGCGGCCCGGCACCGGCTCGCGGCCCTGGCGGCGGATATGGTCGCGGAAGAAATCCTGCGGGATCTCGACATGGATGCCGGCGCCGTCGCCGGTTTTTCCATCCGCATCGACCGCGCCGCGGTGATAGATGACCTTCAGCGCCTCGATGCCGGCCACCACCACCTGGCGGCGGGGCTTGCCGTCGAGCGAGGCGACCAGGCCGACGCCGCAGGCGTCGTGCGGGGTCGTGTCGATGCCGGCCTCTTCCAGGATCTGCTGATTGGCGAGGTATTCGGCGACGAACTGATTACCGCGGGTCATGCGACACCTACCATGGGTTCGGGAGAAACGTGGCCGGGCAGCGCCTCGATACGGCGCAGCCAGGCGGAAACGGCGGGGAAGTCGGACAGATCGATCCCGGCGTCGGGGGCGACGCTGACATAGCCGTAGAGGGCCATGTCGGCGATGGTGAAGCGGCCCGCCGCCGCCCATTGGCGTTCGGCCAGATGGCTGTCCAGCGTCGACAGCCCGTCGAGCGAGGCCTCCATGCGGTGGGCGAAGGCGTCGGCGCGCTGCTGGTCGCGGCCCAGCTTCTTCCAGAAGCGGGCGGTGCCGATCGAACATTCGATCGAGTTCTGCTCGAAGAACATCCAGCGCAGCACGTCGGTCTGCTCCAGCGGCGTGGCCGGCCAGAAATCGGTGCCCTGGGCCAGATAGAACAGGATGGCGTTGGATTCGGCCAGGACCGTGCCGTCTTCCAGCTCCAGCACCGGAATGCGGCCGGCGACGTTCTTCGAGACGAAAGCGGCGGTACGCGATTCGCCCTTCAGGATGTCGATCTCGACGCGGTCGAGCTTCAGCCCCGCATGAGCCGCCAGCAGGCGGATCTTGTAGCCGTTGCGCGAGAGCTTGTTGTCATAGAGGACGGGCATGGCTCACTCCGCCGCCTGGCGTGGCGATTTGGCGTCGAGATAGCGCTCGACCGAGTCCGCCGCGTCGCGGCCATCCTTGATCGCCCAGACGACGAGGGAGGCGCCGCGCACGATGTCGCCGGCGGCGAACACGCCGGGCAGGCTGGTCATCAGCGAGGCGTCGACCTTCAGCGTGCCCCAGCGGCTGACGGTGAGGTCGGGAGCGCCGAACAGCTGCGGCAGGTCCTCCGGCTCGAAGCCCAGGGCCGAGACGACGAAATCGGCCGGCTCGGTATAATGCGAGCCCTCGATCACGGTCGGGGTCTGGCGGCCGGAGGAATCGGCGACGCCCAGATGCATCTTGACCGAGACCACGCCGGAAACCGCGCCTTCGCCGGTCAGCATTTCCGGGGCGGTCTGCCAGACGAAGGTCACGCCTTCCTCCTCGGCATGCTTCACCTCGCGCTGCGAACCCGGCATGTTGGCGCGGTCGCGGCGATAGAGGCAGGTCACCTTCTTCGCGCCCTGGCGGATGGCGGTGCGCACGCAATCCATCGCCGTATCGCCGCCGCCGATCACCACCACGGTCTTGCCCGTGGCATTCAATTCCGGCGCCACATCGTCGCCGAAGCCGGCGCGGTTCGAGGCGATCAGGTAATCCAGGGCGCGATGCACGCCGGGCAGGTCCGAGCCGGGCACCGACAGCGGGCGCGGCTGATAGACGCCGGTGGCGATGATCAAGGCGGCATGCTTGCGGCGCAGATCGTCGAGCGAGGCATCGCGGCCGATCTCGAAATTCTGGTGGAACACCACGCCGCTGTCGGCCAGCAGTTTGGTGCGGCGCTCGACGATGTCCTTCTCCAGCTTGAAGGAGGGGATGCCGTAGATCAGCAGGCCGCCGGCGCGGTCGTGGCGGTCATAGACATGCACCTGGAAGCCCTTGGCGCGCAGGCGCTCGGCCGCGGCGAGGCCGCCCGGCCCGGAGCCGATGATGCCGATCGACTGGCGGCGCTCGGCGGCCGGCTTCGGCCCCTGCACCCAGCCTTCGTCCCACGCCGTATCGGTGATGAATTTTTCGACCGCGCCGATCGTGACCGATTCGTGGCCGCTCTGCTCCAGCACGCACATCCCTTCGCACAGACGGTCCTGCGGGCAGATGCGGCCGCAGATTTCGGGAAAGGTGTTGGTCGCCGAAGAGACGCGATAGGCCTCCTCCAGGCGCCCGGCCGAGGCCAGCATCAGCCAGTCGGGGATGTTGTTCTGCAGCGGGCAATGGATCTGGCAGAAGGGAATGCCGCACTGCTCGCAGCGCGAGGCCTGGGCTTGCGCGCCGGGGCGCTGGAAGCGGCGATAGATCTCGTTGAAATCGAGGGTGCGCTCCTCGGCCTCGCGCTTGTCCGGCATGGCTGCCGAAAGGCGGACGAATTGCAGCATCGACGAAGACATGGCGATAGACCTCCCGGTCGAAAAGCGTGGCCCAGAACACGCAGGGAGTCCGGGATAACAAGATGTGCCGGCGATTGGAAGCGGAAAATCACCCTATTGGTCAGTGTCACTTACCTAAGTGCAAAAAATTGTATGCATTTTGCCGCTCGATCCGCGGTAAGGCGAGTTGGTTACGAATGAAATTGGACCGAAACGGCCATATATGGAGTTTTTCCTTTGTGTAAACACTGTGTTATAAGCCTTTCCTCAGGGGGATCATCATCGTGGACTTGCCGGATCTGGGTATTCTCGCCCTTGTCGAGGGCGTAGCCGACATCGTGCCGATCGATGGGTCGGCGCATGCGATGATCGTATCCCGGCTTATCGGCCTGCGCGCCGGCGGCCTGGCTCCCGCTTTCCATCTCGGCGCCGCCCTGGCCCTGGCTCTCTATTTCTGGCGCGACATGGCGCTGATCTCTTCGGGGCTGTGGAAATTGCGCAAGGCGCGCATCGAGCCCGGAACCCGCCTGCTCACCAAGATGATGGTAGCCGCTTTGCCCTTCCTGCTGGTCGAGGCTGGAATCGGCGGCCTGGCGCTGCCCCATCTGATCAGCGTGTTCTGGATCGGCGTGGTCACCCTGGTGTGCGGCCTGATCATGCTGTTCGCCGACCGCCTGAGCCTGACCGTCAAACGCATCGAGCATATCGGCGGACTGACCTCGCTGGCGGTCGGCGTGGCCCAGCTGGCCGCCCTGGTCTCCGGGATCGGACGCGTGCCGGCGGCGCTGATCATGGCCCGCCTGTTCGGCATGGAGCGCAGCGCCGCCTATCGCTTCGTGCTGCTGGCCTCGCTGCCCGTCCTGCTGGTCGACACGGTGGTCGGCCTGGTCGATAGCGGGCGCCATCCCGGCTTTTCCGATGTCGTGTCGCTCGGCCTGTCCTGCGCGCTGGTCCTCGTCGCCCTGCCGATCGCCTTCGCGCTGATCCGCCGCGCCGGCCTGCTGCCTTTCGCGATCTATCGCCTGCTGTTCGGGGCGATGCTGATCGGCCTGGGATTACTATGATGCGTTGGCTGCTGTGAGGCTGCTCGGGCGCCTGTCCTCGATCAATGTGCGCAAAGCCGCCTGGACCTGCGAGGAAACCGGGCTGGCTTTCACCCAGGAGGATTGGGGCGCCGGATTCCGGTCGACCCAGGACCCCGAATTGCTGGCGCTCAACCCGTTCGGCCTGATCCCGGTGCTGGTCGATGGCGATGTGGTGGTGCGCGAATCCAACAGCATCTGCCGTTATCTCGCTGCCAAGGCGGGCCGCCATGATCTGCTGCCGGCCGATCCGGCCGGCCGCGCCGGGGTCGAGCAATGGATGGATTGGCAGGCCACCGATCTCAATGGCAGCTGGAACTATGCCTTCCTCGCTTTGGTGCGCAAGAATCCGGCCTATGCCGATGCCGCCCAGACTGCGAAGTCTTTGGCGGAGTGGGACCGGCTGATGGGGCTGCTGGACCGGCATCTCGCCGCCAACGGCCCCTATGTCACGGGGAAAGACTTCACCCTGGCCGACATCGTGCTCGGCCTGTCCGCCCATCGCTGGCGCTCGACGCCGCATGAGCTGCCCGATCTGCCGGCAGTGATGGATTGGTACGACCGGTTATGCCTCAGAGAGGCTTTCCGCAAATACGGGCCGGGCGGCGGCCCCTAAATCAGGGACGCGGAAGCCGGCTGCGCAGCCCGACGGGCAGCAGGCCCAGCAAGCCCTGACGGGCCCTGTGCCACAGCGCCGACAGCAGCAGCAAAGCCGAGCCGATCAGCAGGCAAGTCATCGCCGCGCTCATATTCAGCGAACTCGCCTTGAACAGGGTGGTCAGGGCGTAAAGGACGTAGGCCAGGGCCGAGACCAGCAAAGCGCGCCGGTCGACGATCAATGCGACAGCGGCGAGCGCGAGATAGAGCACGATGGCGATGATGGCAGCGCCCAGGTCCGGCGGGGTCTGTTGAGCCGCCGCCGGCGCGAATAGAAAGCCGATCCCCGACAGGCCGAGCAGCGAAAAAGCCGGATGCACGATCATCGGCGCCGCGGCCAGATGCAGCCAGAACCCGACGTCCGAGCGGCGCGTCTTGCGCTCGGGGTCGCTGACGTCCCAATACATCGCCAGGGCGAATACGGCGAAACCGCCCAGCAGGAACAGGACGGCCGGCAATTGCTTGATGTCGGGCACCGCTCCCGCCGCCAGCATGGCTACCGCGCCGACCGTCACCGCAGCCCCCGCCGCCAGGGTGATGGGGACCATGAAACGCCGCCAATGCAGGTAAGCGCCGCCGGCGGTGAGGGCCAGCGCCGCGGCGGTTGTCGTCGGATGGGCGCCCGGCGTGGCCAGCAGCATCAGCAATCCGAAGAACAACGAGCCGCAGAAGGTCAGGAACAGCACGATACTGGGCAGGGCCATGCGCCGGCGCCGGGTGAAATATTCGCCCAGGCCCCAGCTCGCCGCCGCCATGGCGAAGCTTCCCGCCCAGGGCGATGCCGCCTTGGCCACCCAGTTCAGCGCGAACAGGGTCAGCAGGAGGGCGATCGAGACGAAGATGTCGTTGAAGCCGGTCAGCAGCCGGAAATGCTCCTCGTCCGCGGGGGATGACGCGCGTTGGCCGGCGACGAAGCTGCGGAAGGCAGCGGCGCCTTCCGGGCTCAGCACGCCGGCGGAAACCGCGGCATCGAGATCGGCTTCGCTATACATGGGCGTCCCCGGGCTGTCGGATCAGGCGCCGCGATTGAACAGATAGGGGTTGCGGAAGCGCGCCAGATAGGTCGGCACGATCGCTTCGGCGTCCTGCGGCACGATGCCCAGCTGCCTGAAGCCGGCGGCGCCGGTGGCGACATTGTCATGGCCTAGCAGGCGTACCTGGTCGGGGGTCAGCGGCGGATTGGGCAGCAGCGACAGGAACGGCGCCTTCAGCTTGGCGATCAGCATCGGCACCGGCACGACGCAACGCTTGCGCCCCGAGGCCTCCAGCGTCAGCTCCATGATCTGCTTCATCGAATAGACGCGCGGTCCGGCCAGCTCGAAGATCTTGCCGGCATAGTCGCCGGCGATGATGGTGGAAACCGCGGCGGCGACGTCGCCGACATAGACCGGCTGGAATTTCGTCCCTCCCGAGCCCCAGATGTCGATGCCGAAGCCCTTGGGGCGGAAACCGTCATTGAGGAACACCGGCAGCACCGGGGAGATGCTGGTCAGCTCGGCGAAGCGGTTGAAGAAACCGTCTTCGGGGCCGAACACCACGGACGGGCGCAGGATCACGGCGCCGGGGAAGGCTTCGCTGACCGCCTTCTCGCCTTCGGCCTTGCTGCGCGCATAGGCGGAATCGGACGTTTCGTCGGCGCCCAGGGCGGAAAAATGAATCAGCTGACCGACATTGGCCGCTTTCGCCGCGGCGGCGATGCGGGCGGCGCCGTCGACATGGATCGCCTTGAAGGTCTGGCGGCCGCGCTCATAAAGGATGCCGACCAGATTGATCACCAGATCGGCGCGCTCGACGGCGGCCTGCACCGAAAATTCCTTGGTCAGGTCGGCATAGACCGGCTCGACCTGTCCGACATCGCCGCGCGGGCGCAGATAGGTGGCGCCTTCCGGGTCGCGGGTGGCGACGCGCACGCGCCAGCCGGCGGCGGCCAGGCGCTGTACGATGTGCCGGCCGATGAAACCCGACCCTCCGAACACGGTCGCCAGGCGATAGGTGGGTTGGCGTGCGGCCATGGTTCAGGCTCCTCGATGCAAAAGTCTTTGTTGCTCGAAGCTAATTCACAAGCGGCCGAAGCGCAACCGATCGACGGTGCTGAAAAAAACCCATTGACTCAGGTCCGGCACCTGATTATTTCTCTGCGCCTCGGAACGCCGGAAGGCATCCGAACCGCACTGTGCCCAGGTGGCGGAATTGGTAGACGCACTAGCTTCAGGTGCTAGCGATCGCAAGGTCATGGAAGTTCGAGTCTTCTCCTGGGCACCACTCT
>JAJPHO010000191.1 GCA_021325215.1 Alphaproteobacteria bacterium | reverse complement strand
TCCTCGGCCGGCAGATGCGGCAGGGAATAGGCGAAGGCGGCGCAGTCATTGATGACGTCGAGCGGCAGGCCGGTGCGGCGGCGCGTATCCGAGATCGAGAAGGCGAAGGCCTGATTGGGAAAGCTGATATGGTCGCTCATCACGGGCCCGGCCACCGCGACACAGGCGGCGCGCGGCTTCTCGCCGGTCTGTTCGCCATAGGCGCCCATCGCCTCCGCCAGGCCGGGATAATCGCCGGTCTTGAGATGCACGATGTCCCGCAGCTTCATGCCCGGCTCGTCGATCAGGGCGAAACGGGCATTGGTGCCGCCGATATCGGCGACCAGTGCGGGATAAAGAGTCATATGACAGCCCTCAGGCGCCGGGCGGCCACTCCGTGGCCTGGGCTATCGCGCCAAGCTATACCGCCTGTGTGACCACGGCTGTCGGCAGCGCGGGCGTGCACTTGCACGCCGGGAGTCCGATGATCGGGCGTCATCGCGACACCCGCGCGAAGGCGGCGCCGAGCGGCGGCAGGGTCGCCGTCCCGCCGGCGATCTCGGCGGTGAAGCCGCTGTCGGGCAGAAGCTCGGCCGAGGTGATGCCCGGCAGATGGACGGTGACCGTGTCGCGCCCGAGATTGAACAGGCACAGCAGCGTCTCGTCACCGGTCTCGCGCAGCAGGGCCAGCACCGGCTCGGGCGTCTCGATGAAGCGGATCGAGCCGGTATAGAGCGTGTCCTGCGTGCGGCGCCAGGACAGGAAATGGCGGACCCGGTTCAGCGTCGAATGCTCGTCGGCCGCCTGCACGTCGAAGGCGCGCGGCAGATGATCGTCCGACATCGGCAGCCAGGGTTCGGCCAGCGAGAAACCGCCATTCGGCGCGGTCTCGTTCCACGGATAAGGCGTGCGGCAGCCGTCGCGGCCCTTGAAGGCGGGCCAGAAGGCCTTGCCATAGGGGTCCTGCAGCTTCTCGAACGGCACGTCGGCCTCGGTCAGGCCGAGTTCCTCGCCCTGATAGAAGCAGGGCGAACCCTTGAGGCTGGCCAGCATCGCCATCAGCATGGGCGCCGCCTTGTCCGCCACGTCGCCATAGCCCCAGCGCGATACGACGCGCGGGAAATCATGATTCGACACGGCCCAGCACACCCAGCCGGAGGTGACGTCGCCATCCATGGCGCCGACCACGTCGCGGACATATTTGGCGGAGATCTTCTCGGCCATCAGCTGGAAGCTGTAGACCATCTGCAGGCGCTTGCCGGCGACGGTATAGTCTTCGGTGATCAGGCCGACATCCTTGTCGATGCCCAGCTCGCCCACCGCCATCGCGCCCGGATATTGGTCCAGCAAAGCGCGGAAGCGTTCGAGGAACACCAGATTCTCGGGCTGCTGCTTGTCGTAGAGATGGTCCTGATAGCCGTAGGGATTGCTCGGCGGCACGGTGTTCATGGTGACGCCCTTGGGCACCGGCGGATTGTCGCGTAAGCGGGCGTCGTGGAAATAGTAATTCACCACGTCGAGGCGGAACCCGTCGACGCCGAGGTCGAGCCAGAATTTGGCGGTGTCGAGCACCGCATCCTGCACCTCGGGATTATGGAAATTGAGGTCGGGCTGCACCTTCAGGAAATTGTGCAGGAAGTACTGGCGCCGGGTGGTGTCCCATTCCCAGGCCGAGCCGCCGAACATCGACAGCCAATTGTTGGGCGGGTTGCCGGTCGGGTTGGCGTCGGCCCAGACATACCAGTCGGCCTTGGGGTTGTCGCGGCTCTGCTTGCTTTCCTGGAACCAGGCGTGCTTCTCCGAGGTATGGCTCATCACCAGGTCGATCAGGATTTTCAAATCGCGCTTATGGGCCTCGGCCAGCAGCAGCTTGAAATTGTCCAGCGACCCGAACAGCGGATCGACATCCTGGTAATCCTCGACGTCATAGCCGAAATCGGCCATCGGCGATTTGAAGAAGGGGGAGATCCACAGGGCGTCGACACCCAGGGAGGCGATCTCGTCCAGTTTGGCGGTGATGCCGGGCAGGTCGCCGATGCCATTACCGTCGGCATCGAAGAAGGAACGGGGATAGATCTGGTAAATGACGGCGCCACGCCACCATTCGTTCGACGCACTCTTAATGGACAAGATTCGGCTCCAGGGAGGGGGAGGGTTCCGTCACGGCGACAGTGCGGCGGAACAGGAAGAGGGACAGGGTCAGGATGCCCATCGGCACCAGTAGCAGATAAAAGGCCAGGGCACCATCGAAGGCGGCGAAGACGCGCCCGGTGACGAACGAGCCGGTGGTGCCGCCCAGCGCCGAAAACACCACGATCAGCCCCATCATCGGCGCATGGTCGGATTTCGGCAAAGCGGACAGCAGGGTCGAACACATGACCGGGTAGATTGGGCCCATGAACAGGCCGATCAAGGGGAACAGGAAGGCGGCCAGGGGCGCGTTGAACCAGGTGGTGTCGGCGCCGATGGTCAGGCCTTCGGCCAGCGGCAGCGACAGTGCCACCAGGCCGGCCATCGCCACCAGGCTGACATTCAACAGCACGTACCAGCCCAGGCGGCGCAGCATGGCCGAGGCCAGCAGGCGCCCGACCGCCAGGCTGCCGAAGAAGATCGAGGCCGCCTGCACGCTCATCGCCGCCGGCAGATGCATCACCTTGTTGTTGAAGGTCGGCAGCCAGGTGCTGATTCCCTGTTCGATCAGCACATAGAGGAAGGCCGAGGCGATGAAGACCAGCACCAGCTGTTTCGGCACCAGCTTCAGCATGGCGATAAAATCCTGGGCCGGGCTTTCGCGCTCGGACTGCGCGGCGCTCTCGTCGAGGTCCGAGACGGCCAGCAGCAGGATGATCACGCCGATGATGGCGGCGATGATCCAATAGACATGGAACCAGGCCAGCGACTGCGGATCGTTATTATCGATGAAGGCCGAGAACAGCCAGGCGCCGGCGAACACGCCGATCTGGAACATCGCCTCGATCAGGGTGGTCAGGCTGCCATGGCTGCGCTGGTCCGTGGTCAACAGGCCGATGGTCGAATAGACCGCCACCTTGCCGATGGCGAAGGAGGCGCCGACCATGGCGAACAGCAGCTTCATGGTCCAGAAGCTGGGAATCAGGGGGGCGGCGATACACATGGCGCCGACGGCGGCCAGCGCCATCATCATGCCGCGCCGATAGCCGAAGCGCGGCAGCATGGCGGCGGCCAGGAAGGAAACGACGGCGACCGGCAGATCCTTGAAACTGTCGAGATAGGCCGCCGAGCGCGCGGTGGCGCCGAGGGAATTGATCGATTGCTGGATCACCGTGCCGACGCTGTTCAGCAGGATGGCGAAGACCATATAGACCAGCAGCAGGGCCAGCTTGATCGGCAGGTCGCCGAGAGGCTGCGACGGGGAGGTTCTGTTCACGATCGGTCCGTTCCCTGGCTTTGTTCGTTGTTGATTAAACATGAAGGCCCTTCCTCCATGCCTGGAAGAAGGGCCCCCATGATAGTGCTTTTTCGGCCGAGATCCGGTCAGAAGTGGATCGCGACACTGCCTTCGTAGGAAGCCCCGAACAGCGGACGTCCCAGGAACACGCCGCCGGCACCGGTTCCGGCGCCCACCACACGCGAATTGCCTTCGGTGATCGCCAGGGTGTTGGTGATGTTGGTGCCGGTGAAGCGGACCTCCAGCCCGTTGTCCATCTGCAGCGAAGCGCCGATGTCCTCGGTCACGTAGGCCGGCAGGAACTGGGTGTCGAACTGGTCGCCCCAGCGGGAGTCGACATAGGTGGTGGTGGCCCACAGCCTGACCGCGCCGTAGGGCGTGTCGAGCGAGTAGCTGGGGGTCAGGCGGAACTGGAAGTCCGGCTGACGGGCCACTTCGCTGCCGGTGATGCCCGGGCCGCCGGCGGTGTAGGTGCCCTTCTGGTAGTCGCCGGTGAAGGACAGCTCCAGGCCCTGGATGTACTGGCCCTGGCCGCGGAACGGATGCAGGGCGGTCTCGAACTCGACGCCCTTCGAGTCGGAGGCCAGGGTATAGTTGATGATCGTGCCGTCGGTCAGGATCTGGCTGGCCGGCTGGCCGGAGAAGGTGGTGTAGAAGCCGGTCAGGTACAGGCTGTACATGTCGGACGAGGTCTTGAAGCCGCCCTGGACCTGCTTGACGTGGGTGATCGCCTCGTAGGGCGAGCCATTATTGTTCCGCACGTCGTCGAAGGTGGGCATCACATAGCCCTGATTGTACGACACGAAGGCGTTGAGGTTCTTCATGACCTCGTAATCGGCGCCGACGCTGAAGGCGTGCGCCCACCAGCCATGGTCATAGCCCTGATAGGTGCCGGTCAGCTCGCTGGCGTTGTAGTCATAGAGCGCGAGCGGGTTGGTGCTGGCATTGCCGGTGGTGCGGTTTTCCATCGTGGCATTGATGGATTCATGCTCCAGGCGGAAGCCCGCATTGACCTTCAGCTTGTCGGTGATCTGCCAGTCGTCGGCGATGATGCCGGCTTCGTTCTCGCCGGTATAATCATTGTTCACCGCGTAGGAGACCGGGCTGAAGGTGCCGCCGGCGCTGGTCACCTTGACGCCGTTGTTCAGGGTGACGGCGATCGGCTGGGCGTTGTTCTGCAGCGTCAGCAGCTGCTGGTTACCCAGATACCAGGTGTCGTGCGAGGTATAGTGGGCGAAGTAGAAGCCCGCGGTCAGGCGGTTGCCCTCGAACAGATCGCGCGAGGCGCGGCCTTCGTCCTGGAAGGCGGTGATGTCCTTGGTGACGTACCAGTCGCCGACGCCGATCACTTGCTGGTTCAGGTTGGTGATGGCCTGGCCCGAACCGGCGAAGGTCGCGGTGCCCGAGGTCGCCAGGGCGCCGGTGGCCGTGATCGGCACCGTCTTGTTGGCGCCCGGCAGGCTGTTGACGCCGCCGCCATTGATCGAGTCGGTGATGAACTGGCCCAGGGTCTCCGGCAGGTTGCCGGTGAACTGGGTGACCGAGTAGGTGGTGCCTTCGTAATAGGACAGCTTGTTGGTGAAGTCGAAGCCCTTCCAGGACTTGTCGAAATCGAAGCCGACCAGATGGGTATCGACGCCGCGGCCGCGCGACGTGTCCATGGTCAGGCTCTGGCCGGGGGCGGTGTCGATGGTGACGTTGCGGTTGGCGTTGCCGAAGAAGGTCGCGGTCAGCGGGTTGAAGCCCGGATAGGCCGAGATCTTGGTGTTGGTGCCCGTGCCGGTCGACAGCAGCGGAATCGGCGTGAAAAACTGGGTGTTGGTGTTGGTCACGCGGCCGTAGAGCTGCAGCTTGCCGTCGTCGATGGTGTGGGTGACGGTGCCTTCGAACTGATAGCCCTCGTCGCTCGGATATTGCGTGTTACGCACACCCTGTTCGGTGGTGTAGAAGCCGCCGACGCTGAAATACCAGCCATCGGCCACCTTGCCGCCGTAATAGCCGTCGACGCGCGCTTCGGCGCCGGTGCCGGTGGTGACGCGCAGCACGCCTTCGGGGTTATCCAGGCCGTTCTTCTGGGTCAGGTTCATGGTGGCGCCGGGCTGGGCGGCGCCCCACAGCACGGCGGGGCCGCCGATGGTGCCTTCGAGGCGGTTGACGCTGTCGTCGGTGCGGATCTGGGTCGAAGTGTCGAGGAACGACAGGCTGGCGACCGGATAGATCGGCAGACCGTCGAGCTGGAAGGTCACATAGGGCGCGTCACCGGCGGTGGGGAAGCCGCGCACTTCGATGTTCGGACCGGACTGGCCGCCGGTCACTTCGGCGAACAGGCCGGGAACCAGCTTGGACAGGTCGGCGGTGCTCGACGGCGCCGCATCCCTCATGGCTTCTTCGGTGGCGGTGGTGATGGCGAACGGGGCGTCCTGCTTGCGCTGGCCCTTGGCGCTGGCGACGCCGGTGACGACGATCTCGTCGAGTTCGTTCGGTTCCGCGGCTTTGGCGATGTCGGCCGTCATGGCGAACATCACGCCGGCGGAAGCGGCGAGGAGCAACTTGTTGCGGTACAGCATTTCTGTATTCCTCCCGGCGAAAACACGCTGCGCGGGGGATGCCGAGGCGCTTATGCGCTCTTGCGGCCGGACGTCGTCGTCTCCTCCCCCAGTTTTTTGTGCGATTTTATCGCCGATTTATGGTTACGACCCGGTTATAAATCCGCGAATGAGCTCGGATGTCAAGATACAGCATGCAGGGTGGACACACTATTTCCGGGGGGTTGTGCTATAAAAACCACATAGCCCTGCGAAAAAACTGGCGCTTGCCCTGCGAAGGCGGCAATATTTTTGCGTACCGGTCAGCCAATATAGAATAAGCTGAGGCCGGCTCAGGGGAAACGAATGCAACCCGTCGACACCGAATTGCTGCGGGCGATCAACCGCTATCGCGTTTTGGACGCGATACGGCGTTTTGCACCTCTGTCCCGGGCCGACATCTGCAAGCAGACCGGACTGGGCCGCACCACCGTCACCGACATCATCACCGCTCTGTCGGAAGAGGGCGTGGTCGGCAATGCCCCCGAGGGAAGCGCGCGCGGCCGTGGCCGTCCGGTCGAGAAGCTGCAGATCAATCCCGACGCCGCCTTCGTGATCGGCGCCCTGGTCGCCGTGCACCAGCTGTCGATCGTCGTCACCAATCTGCGCGCCGATCCGTTGGCCTCGGTCAATATCCCGATCCGCACCACCCGCCATCCGGCCGAGACGGTGGCCTATATGCTGGAAGACGGCATCAAAGCGGCGGTCGACCAGGCCAACCTCAATCTGTCGCAGATCGCCGGGGTCGGCGTCGGCATCCCCGGCTTCATCGACGCGGCGCACGGCATCTCGCATTGGAGCCCGGCGCTGGGCGCCGAGCCGATCGGTTTCGCCGAAATGCTGCAAAAGCAGATGGGCACCCCGGTGGTGATCGAGAACGACGCCAACATGGCCGCTCTTGCCGAACGATGGTTCGGTCACGGCCAGGACACCGACAATTTCATCCTGGTCACCATCGAGGGCGGCATCGGCATGGGGTTGTTCATCCATGGCGACCTGTTCTCGGGCCAGCACGGCATGGCCGCCGAGTTCGGTCATATGAAGATGGATCTGAACGGGCCGCTGTGCCGCTGCGGCCAGCATGGCTGCCTGGAGGCCTATGCCGGCTATTACGCCATCGTGCGCGAGGCGCGCAAGGTGATCGACCTGCCGCCGACCACCGACGAAGTGTCGATCGAGCGCACCGCCCACGAAGTCGCCAAGCGCGCCCGCGCCGGCGATGCCCGCCTGCTGAAGATTTTCCGCGATGCCGGCGAAACGCTGGGCCTGGGCATCGCCAACCTGATCAACGTGATCGATCCCGGCAAAGTGATCATCACCGGCGGCGGCGTGCGCACCGCCGACCTGATCGCTCCCGCCGTCCGCCAGACGGTCGAGGCCTATTCGGTCAAGGCGCTGCGCGGCAAGTGCGAGATCGTCTTCCACGACTGGTCCGACGAAGTGCTCGCGCGCGGCGCCGCGGCGCTCGTGCTGCAGGGGCTCTATCGCAATCCGTGGAGCAGAAGCACGGCGATCGCCGTCGCGGTGTGACGATTGTAAGGGAAGTTTCCTTTGCGCCGGAGGCCGGCGCGTACTCTGTTGTCCGCTCGGCCAGTTCTATGGAAGTGCGTTCATATGAGCATCAGCAAAACCATATTGTCCGGTCTCGGCGCCTTGGCGCTGCTCGCCATTCTGCTGGCCGGCGTCACAGCGCTGTTCGCTGCCCGCCAATTGACGGCGGAGATCGAAGCGGGTCACGGGCTGGCCGCCTATGACGACACGTTGAACCTGGGTGCCCTGCTGGCTTCCGAGCGGAGCGCCTGGAACTCGGCCTTCAGCCTCGATGCGCCCGCCGATCTCAGTGCGGGCTCGCCGGTGGACAAGGCGAAGCAGGCGACCGCGTCGGCCATGGCCGCCGCCAAGGCTTCGATGGCTGCCGCCGGTCTCGATAGCGCGCCGCTCGCCAAAGCGGATGCGCAACTGTCCGACATGCGCACTGCCGCCGCCAGCGCTCTTCAGCTGACCAAAGCGAACCGTTCCGCCGACGGCGCGGCCCGCATGCAGGACGCGATCAATTCCGCCGGAACCCAGGTGAAACTGGCGGGCGACCATGCCTTCCGCCAGACCGCGGTCGCCGACGGCACCCTGACCGTTCCGCTCGAGATCGCCGGACTGGCACAGGAGCTGCGCGCGGTCGCCGGGGTGCGGTCGGCCACTCTCAGCCTGTTCGTGTTCGGCCAGCAGCTCGACCCCAAACGCCTGGCCTCGGCCACCGAGATGACCGGCCAGGTCGCCACCCTGTGGCGGATGCAGACCCAGGCCGTGGCCAATCTCGGCAGCCCGCCCGATCTGTCCGAGGCGCTGGCCTCGGTCGAACGCAGTTTCATGGCCGAAGGCGAGCCGCGCTATCAGGCGGTGCTCGAAGCCGCCCGCAGCGGCATGCCGTCGCCGATCGACAATGCGACCTGGCGGGCCTGGACGACGCCGATGCTGAACAATGCGCTGGTCATGCGCGACCGCGCTATCGAAGCCGCCCGCCGCCTGAATAACGATGCGTTGGCCCAGGCGCGCTGGCATCTGGGTGTGTGCCTGCTGGTGCTGGTGGTGGTCGGCGGCATCACAATTCTGGTCGCGCTGGTGCTGCGCCGCCGCGTCACCCGTCCGCTCGAAGAGCTGACCGGTACGGTCACCCGTCTCGCCGACGGCGATCTCGACGTGTCGATCGCGGCACCCCGCGTGCGCGACGAGATCGGCGCGATGGCCGCGGCGCTGACCGTGCTGCGCGACAAGGCCCGCACCGCCCGCGAGACCGAGCGTGAAGCCGCCGCCGCGCGCCAGGCCGAACTGGATCGCGCCGCCGCCCTCGACCGCTCCTGCCGCCGTTTCGACGGCCAGGCCGCGGCCGGGCTGGACGGCATGGAGGCGGCTGCGGGCCATCTGGTCTCGACCTCGGCGGCGATGACCGACATGGCGGCCCGCTCCAGCGTGCAGGCGGCGACGGTCGCCAATGCGGCGCGCGATGCGTCCTCCGGCATCAACACGGTGGCCGCCGCGGCCGAGCAGCTGTCCAGCTCGATCTCCGAGATCAGCCGCCAGATGGCGCAATCGACGGAGATCTCCGATCAGGCGGTCGCCAAGGCGCGCGAAACCGGCCAGGCGATCGGCGAACTGGCCCGGGCCGGCGCCCGCATCGGCGAGATCGTCACCCTGATCTCCGACATCGCCAGCCAGACCAACCTTCTCGCCCTCAACGCCACCATCGAAGCGGCGCGGGCCGGCGAGGCGGGCAAGGGCTTCGCGGTGGTGGCGGGCGAGGTCAAGACCCTGGCCAGCCAGACCGCCAAAGCGACCGAGGAAATTTCCCGCCAGATCGCGGAAATCCAGGGCATGACCGACACGGCGGTGCGCGGCGTGCAGGGCATTTCCGACGTGATCGACACCATGGGCGGCATCACCACCGGCATCGCCTCGGCGGTCGAGGAACAGGGCGCCGCCACCGGCGAGATCGCCCGCAATGTCAACGAAGTCGCCGCCTCGACTCACGAAATCAGCGCCAGCATCGAGGATGTCCGCGCCGCGGTGGAACAATCCCGCTCCGTCGCCGACGACCTCAGCCGCGCCGCCGCCACGATGACCGAACAGGCCGAGCGTCTGAAGGCCGACGTGGCCGGGTTCTTGGACGAGGTGCGGGAGGCTTGACCTAATTGGCGGCCAGCGCGGCTTCGACCTCGGCGACGTGGTTCGAATAGGACTCCAAGGTCATCGGATCGCAAGGTTCGTTTTTGACGTCCATCTGGCTGGACGGGAGAGCCGTGTCGCCATATTTGGCGGCCAGGCGGGCACGCGCGGCGTCGAACCGCTGATTGATGGCGAAAACCTTCGCCGGGTCGAGCGCCGCGCAGTTGCGCGCGGCGACGGCGGCGTGGAAAAAGTTGGCCCGGCCGAACAGGAAGATGGCTTTGATCCGAGGATCGCCACCCGGAGGGATGGTCGCGACTGGCGGTGCCGGCTGCCCCTTCAGGGATATGACGAACTTCAGTTCCTTAGCGGAGCGCTGATCGTTCGGATCGATGGACAGTGCCCGGCGATAGGCGGCTTCCGCCTGATCGAGCTTATGCTGCTCGACATAGACAAATCCCTCGCCGCGCAGCGACCGGCCCAGATCGCTATTTTTCACCACGTCCGGTGAAACGGAATTGGCGGCTTCCTCGCCCTTGATGAACAGGGCGAGCGCGGCGTCCCAGTTCTTGTCCTTGATTTCGAGATTGCCCATCTCGTCCAGATACTGGGCGTTCATCGGCGACATGTCCAAGGCCCGCCGGATGAAGGCGCGCGCCTCGGCGGGGCGCCCCAGATCGTTCAGCAGATAGCCCTTGAAGAAATAGGCCATGCTCCAGGTTGCAGGCAGCGCCACGGCCTCCTGCTTCTCGGTGGCGGCCTTCGCCATATAGAAAAGCACTTCCGTCGGTGTTCTTGCCGCATAGACCGTGCGGTGTTGCGCCGCGATCTTCGCGTCGGCTTTCGCCACCGCCGGGTCGAGGTCCTGGGTCAGGGCGTCGGCCGCATGACCGGTCCGGGCGAGATTGGCGCCCTCATTGATCAGACGGGCGACTTCCTGCTCCTCCGGGTCGGGCGGAGCGGGTTGAGGGGGGTGCGCCAAGGCCGGCAGAGCGACGAGGAACAGCAACGAAAGGCTCAAGCGCGGCTGGAAAGACATCTCACCCCCTGTAGTTAAGCGTCCCGGAGCTTCTCCGCCGTCTTCAAATCCACCGATACCAGGGTGGAGACGCCGCGTTCGGCCATGGTGACGCCGTAGAGGCGGTCCATGCGGGCCATGGTCATGCGGTGATGGGTGACGACCAGGAAGCGGGTCTTCGAGGCTTCGGCGATTTCGGCGACCAGGCTGCAGAAGCGGTCGACATTGGCGTCGTCGAGCGGCGCGTCGACTTCGTCGAGCACGCAGATCGGCGCCGGGTTGGTCATGAACACGGCGAACAGCAGCGAGAGGGCGGTCAGCGCCTGTTCGCCGCCCGATAGCAGCGACAGGATCCGCAGGCGCTTGCCGGGCGGGCTGGCCATGATTTCCAGGCCGGCCTGCAGCGGGTCGTTGCTTTCGGTCAGGGTTAGATGGGCGCGTCCGCCGCCGAACAGGCGCACGAACAATTCGCGGAAATGCTGGTCGACGGCCTCGAACGACGCGAGCAGACGTTGCCGTCCCTCGCGGTTGATCTCGGCGATGGCCTGGCGAAGCTTGGCGATGGCGGCGACCAGATCGTCGCGTTCGGTCTTCAGCACCTCCATCTGCGCTTCCAGCTCGGCGACCTCTTCCTCGGCGCGCAGATTGACCGGGCCCAGCGCCTCGCGTTCCGCGCTCAGCTTGTCGAACTGGCGCTGCAGCGTCTCGGCCTGGCCCGGATCGACCTCGCCGACCTCCTCGGCCAGCTGTTCGGGCGAAATCTGCAAGCGCTCGCGGATGCGCTCGGCCAAGCCCTGCCCAGCCTGAGCGGCTGCCGCGACGGCGGCCTGGCGGCGCACCCGTTCCTCGCGTGCCTGGGCCAGGCTCTGCTCGGCTTCCTTGACGATGCGGTCGGCGGCGGCCAGCGCCTGCTCGCCATCGGCCAGGGTGGCGGCGGCGAGGCGGCGGGATTCTTCGGCGGCGGCCAGCTGATCCATCAGCTCCTGGCGCTTCTCGGCGATCTCCAGGGGCAGGGCGGTCAGGCGTTCCAGCTCTTCCAGAGCGGCCTGGCGGCGTTCCTCCAATTCCTGGCGGTGGCGCTCGGCATTGGCCATGCGCTCGGTCCAGGAGTCGCGCTCACGGGTGATCAGTTCCAGACGGCGGCGGCGGTCGCCGGATTCGCGGCGCAAACGGTCCAGCGCGCTTTGCGCCTCGACCAGCACCAGGCGCTGTTCGGCCAGGGCGGCGCGCGCCTGGTTCAGCGATTCGCGGCGGCCGTCATCGGCGTCGAACGCGGCGGAGCGGGCCCGGGCCGACTCCAATGTGGCGCCGGCTTCCTCGATGTCGGCGGTCAGCGCCTTGGCCTGTTCGACCAGAGCGGCCCGCTTCTGGTCGGCGATGGCGGCGCGCTGGGCCAATTTGGCGTGCTCGTCGCGGATCTTGGCCAGTTCGGCTTCGGCAGCCTTGCCCTGATCGCGCGCCTGGCGCTCGGCGGCGGTTTCCTTCTCGACCTGGGCGGTGGCGAGTTCTACCTGTTCGGCCGCCTGTTCGAGACCGATCTCGGCATCGTCGAGCTGGGCCTCCAGCTCCCGCAGGCGGTTGCGTTGGCGCAGGCGCAAGGCGGCGGCATTCGGCGCGCCGGCGCGGATGGCGAATCCGTCCCAGCGCCACACCGCGCCGTCGCGATTGACCAGGCGCTGGCCGGGGCGCAGGTCGGCGCGCAAGGGCTCGCCATCCTCGACCACGCCGATCTGCGACAGGCGGCGGGCCAGAGCGGCGGGGGCGGTGACGAAGCGCGACAGCGGCTCGACGCCGTCGGGCAAAGCGGGCGGATTTTCCAGCGGCGGCAGACGGTCCCAGCGGAACGGCGCTTCCGGCGCCTCGACCGGAGCGGACAGATCGTCGCCCAGCGCCGCGCCCAGCGCCGCTTCATAGCCGGACGCTGCGGTGACCTGATCGAGCACCGGATTTTCGGCGCTGCCGGCCGCTTCCTTCATCAGATGGCGCAGCGCGTCGGCCTCGGCGGCCAGACGGGCGCGGGCGGCGGACAGGGTCTGCTGCTGGTCGCGCGCCCGTTCACGGGAATTCTGCGCGGCGGCGCGGCGATGCTCGGCGCTTTCCACCGCTTCGCGGCAGCTTTCCAGATATTCGGCCGCTTCTTCGAGATCCATCTCGGCGCCGGTCAGCTCGGACTGATCGACCAGCTCCTCCTCGGCGCGGGCGACCTGCATCTCCATGTCTTCCCGGCGCGCTAGCAGCTTTTCGCGGCGGCTCTCGGCCTCGGCGAAGGCGCGGATGGCGGCGGCGCGCTCGGCATCGGCGGCGGCGACCTCTTCCATCAGGCGGCCGAGCTCGGCTTCCGCCGCTTGGGCCTTTTCGGTTTCCTGATCGACGCGGGCCTGGGCTTCCTCTTCCTGCGCCGGTTCCTCTTCACCGGCCGAGGCCAGCTGTTCGGCTTCCTCCTCCAGGCGGGCCAGGGCGGCGCGGGCATCCTCGGACCGGGCGGCTTCGCGGGCCTGATCGGCATTGGCCTGCTCGACGCGCAGGGCCATGTCCTGGCGGGCGGTGGCCAGGCGGCTTTCCTCGGAATCGAGTTGTTCGCGGGCGACGGTCAGGCGGTGCAATTGCGCGGCGGCCTGGCTTTCCGCGTCACGCAGGCCCGGCAGCCGGGCTGCGGTTTCGACCTGGCGGGCCGCGGCTTCGGCGGCGAGGTCGGTCAGGGTGGCGACCTGGCGTTCGATCTGGTCGGAGGAATCCTGGGCTTCGCGAATGGCGCGGTGGGCCAGCATCCACGACACCGCCAGCAATTGCGCCTCGGTGTGGCGGATCTGCTCGGACAAAGACCGGTATTTGGCCGCCTGGCGAGCCTGGCGGCGCAAACCCTGCAACTGGCCGTCCAGGGCGCCCAGCACGTCTTCCAGGCGGGCAAGATTGGCTTCGGCCGCCTTCAGCCGCAGCTCGGCTTCGTGGCGGCGGGAATGCAGGCCGCCGATGCCGGCGGCTTCCTCCAGCAGGGTGCGGCGGTCGGCCGGCTTGGCCGAGATCAGCGCGCCGATGCGGCCCTGGCTGACGATGGCGGTCGAGCGCGCGCCGGTCGCAGCGTCGGCGAACAGGATCTGCACGTCCTTGGCGCGCGTCTCCTTGCCGTTGACCTTGTAGAGAGAGCCCTGGCCGCGGTCGATGCGGCGCATGACTTCCAGCTCGTCATGGTCGTTGAATTGCGAGGGAGCCTGACGCGAGCCATTGTCGAGCATCAGCGAGACCTCGCACAGATTGCGTGCGGGCCGGCTGGCGGTGCCACCGAAAATGACGTCGTCCATCTCGCCGCCGCGCATCTGGCGGGCCGAGGTTTCCCCCATCACCCAACGCAGTCCTTCGACCAGGTTGGATTTGCCGCAGCCATTGGGGCCGACGATCCCCGTCATTCCGGGTTCGATCGCCATCTCCGTCTGGTCGACGAAGGACTTGAACCCGGAAAGACGGAGCAGCCTGAAGTGGATCAAAGCTTAGTGAGCGTCCTTCAGAAGCTTGGCGAATTCCTCATAGGGCTTGTCGCCGGAGACCGCTTTGCCGTTGATCACGAAGGTCGGGGTCGAATCGATCGAATAGACCTTTTCGCCATCTTCCTTGCGGGCCTCGATCTCGTTGAGCAGCTGACGGTCCTGCAGGCACTTGTCGACCTCGTCGGCCGGCATGTCGCCCAGGCGGGCGATGCCCTTCAGCGCGTCGACCGGGTTGGCGGCGTGCTCCCAGTTGGCCTGGCTGTGGAAGAAGGTGTCGACGAAGGCGAAATAGCGGTCGCCCGAGCAATGCGAGATCATTGCCGCCGCCTGGGCCAGGCCGTCCAGCGGGAAGTCGCGGACGATGTATTTGACCTTGCCGGTATCGATCCAGTCTTTCTTCACCTGGGGCAAGGTGTCGGAGTGGAACTTGGCGCAATGCGGGCAGGTCAGCGACGAATATTCAATGACGGTGATGGGGGCGTTTGCCTTGCCCAGCACTTCGTCGATGCCCCAGGACTTATCGGTGGCGGCGAAAGCGGTGCCCCCCGACAGCATCAGGGCGGCAACGGCCAGCGACGACAGGAACTTCCGCACGACACAACCTCCAGAAAAAATAAGGGATGGATATTAGGCCGGCTCAGCGCCGGGCCGCAAGCCGTCGCCCGAGCCGGGCGAGCGCTTCGCGGATCTCCTCGTCCTCGACCACCGCCAGGCAGTCCTGCAGGCTTCGCTCGTCATCGGGCGCTAGGACGGGGGTGGGCTTGGGCGCGGGCTTGGGGGGGCGCGGGGTGACGTGGCCCTGGGTGATGCGCAGATCGGCCACCGCGCCATAGCCGAAATGGCTGTTGACCCGGGCGACGATCAGTTCCTTGCGATATTGGAATTCGGTGGCCAGGCCGCCGGTCGAGACCCGCACATGCAGCACGCCGCCGCTGCGCTCCTCGCGCGGGAAGGCGATCTTCAGCGGCATGCTGCCGAGCGCCTGGGCGGCGCCGACGATCTCGGCCCAGTTGGTGATCAGCGACGCCTCGGCGAAACCGCGCTTGCCAAGATGGTCCTTGGCCAGCTTGCGGCTGAATTCGGCGATGGCTTTCGGGCCGGGCAGGGTGCGGTCTTGCATATGCCAATCTTATGCTAGAGTGACCGAATGTTCGATAGTTCTACCGCTCCGCTGGCCGAGCAATTATTGGCCTGGTACGACCGCCATTCCCGCGATCTTCCCTGGCGCAAGAAAGGCGGCCAGCGTCCCGATCCCTATCATGTCTGGCTGTCCGAGGTGATGCTGCAGCAGACCACCGTGGCGACGGTCGGGCCCTATTTCGCGAAATTCCTCGGCAAATGGCCGAGTGTGCGCGATCTCGCCGCCGCCGAGCTGGACGAGGTTCTGGTCGCCTGGGCGGGTCTCGGCTACTACGCCCGCGCCCGCAATCTGCACAAATGCGCGAAAGCGGTGGTCGAGCGGCATGACGGCGTCTTTCCCGATACCGAGGAAGGCTTGCTCGATCTGCCGGGCATCGGCGCCTATACCGCCGCGGCGGTGGCGGCGATCGCCTTCGACCGGCCGGCGGCGGTGATGGACGGCAATATCGAGCGGGTGGTTTCGCGGCTGTTCGCCCATGAGGAACCGCTGCCCGCCGCCAAGCCGGCCCTGAAGGCGATGGTGGCGCAGATCACGCCGCACAAGCGGCCCGGCGATTTCGCCCAGGCGATGATGGATCTCGGCGCCAGTCTGTGCAGTCCGCGCAAGCCCGCTTGCGGACTCTGTCCCTGGCGGCCGCAGTGCCGGGCGCAGTCTCTCGGCATAGCCGAGACCCTGCCGCGCAAAATGCCCAAGGCCGAGCGACCGGTGCGTCATGCGGTGGCGTTCTGGACCGTCAATGACGATGGCGCCGTCCTGTTGCGCCGCCGCCCGGAAAAGGGGCTGCTGGGCGGCATGATGGAAATTCCCTCGACCGAATGGCGCGGCGAGCCCTGGAGCTTCGCCGAAGCCAAGCCGTTCGTGCCGGCTTCGGCCGATTGGCGGCTGCTGCCCGATCTGGTCTCGCACACTTTCACCCACTTCCACCTGCAGATCGCGGTGGCGGTGGGCCGGACGCGCGACCGCCGTCCGACCGGTCTTTGGGTGCTGCCGTCCGACTTCGGCGGCCAGGCTCTGCCCACCGTGATGAAGAAGATTGTCCGCCACGCCATGACGGGATGGAAATGACCATGCGCAAGCTGATCGCGACGGGACTTCTGCTGCTGGCCGCGGTTTCCGCCCAGGCGCAGCAACAGGGCGGAGAGCAATTGTTCCTGATGCCGCCGACCGGTTGGGGTGTCGTCTCGCATGACGTGAAGAACACCACCGAGGTGACCGAACTGGCCCCGAACGGTCAGACGGTGCAGAACTGGACCGACAAGCTGAAAGTCGAACTGATCCAGGGCAAGCCGCTCGGCGATGTGCAGACCGTGCTGAACAGCCTGATCAAGGCGGTGCAGGAGGATTGCGAGGATGTCGGCGCCGGCTCGGCCCAGCTGGCTGTCGAGAACGGCTATGACGCCGGCTTGCGCGCCGTCGCCTGTCCAAAGACCAAGCGCGCCGGGCGCGGCGAGATCGGATTGCTGAAAGTGGTGCTGGGCAAGGACCGCACCTATGTCATTTCACGTCTGTGGAGCGGCCCGGCCTATCCCAAGGACAAGATCCCGCTGCCGGCCCAGACCAGCGACGAATGGCTGGCCTTCATGGGCAAGGTGACAGTGTGCGATCCGCGTGAGCGGACTCACCCCTGTCCGTCGACACGATAGGTCTCATTCAACCCGCCGGGGCTGACGATGCGGCGGCCCACCGCCTCCTCGACCGGAAAGCTGCAGGCCCGCACCGTCACGCCGTCGACCTCGATGGTGCAGGCGCCGCACAGGCCGGCGGAACAGGCGAAGGGCATGCAGGACAGGCCGGGTTCCTCGGTCATCACCCACAGCAGGGGGGTGGTGCCTTCGACGTCGACGATGCGGCGCCGGCCGTTGATATCGAGCATGTAGGCAATGCGTGAACTCATGAGATTGCTTTTCCCATGAGGATGTTGCTGCGCCCGATCAGGTTTCGACGAAGGGAGGCCGCTCTTCGACAAGAAGCTTGGTAACCGGCGCGAAAGAACGCCGATGGTGCGGCGTGACGCCGAGGCTGCGCAGGGCGGCCAGATGCTCGGCCGTGCCATAGCCGGCATTGCGTTCCCAGCCATAACCGGGATGGGCCAGGGCCAATTGCTCCATCTCGCGGTCGCGGGTGACCTTGGCGACGATCGAGGCGGCGGCGATCGAGAAGGATTTGCTGTCGCCCTCGACGATGCAGGTGACCGGGCAGGACAGCGGCGGCGGACGGTTGCCGTCGACCAAGGCGTGATCGGCCCGCACGCCGTCCAGGGCGCGGGACATGGCCAGGAAGGTCGCCTGCAGGATGTTGACGCTGTCGATCTCGGCCACGTCGGCGCGGCCGATGCCGACCTCGGCGCAATCGAGGATGATGCCGAACAATTCCTCGCGCCGTTTCGCCGCGACTTTCTTGGAATCGTTGAGATGATCCTTCAGCGTCTTGGGCAGCCGGCGCGGCAGGACCACGGCGCTGGCCACCACCGGCCCGGCCAGTGGACCGCGGCCGACCTCGTCGACGCCGCAGACGATGCCGGTCAGCGCCTTTTCGAAGGAGAAGTCAGGACGCCCCGCCATCAAACAGCCCCAGCTGATCGCCGGCTTTCGGGGGCGGCTTGAACAGATCGATGCGCAACGGCGTCATGTCGAACCCGTACCGCGCCTGATTGAGGCCGAGCTTCTTGCAGGCCACGGCGAAGCGCTTGCCGATCATCTCGACATAGGGCCCTTCGCCGCGGAAGCGCTTGCCGAATTCCGGATCGTTGAGCTTGCCGCCGCGCGCCTGCCTGATCAGGCTGAGGATATGCGCGGCGCGCTCCGGTCGGTGATGCTCCAGCCATTGCTCGAACAGGTCCTTGATGTCGTAGGGCAGGCGCAGAAGTATCCAGGACGCCTTGGTCGCGCCCCTTTCCGCCGCGGCCGACAGAATCGATTCCAGCTCGTGATCGGTCAAGGCCGGAATCAGCGGCGATACCATCACCCGCACCGGAATGCGGGCATCGGCCAGGGCCTCGATCGCGGCCAGGCGCTTGGCCGGCACGCTGGCGCGCGGCTCCAGCCGGCGGGCCAGGTCGGAATCCAGCGTGGTCACCGAGATGCCGACATTGACCAGCCCCTTGGCCGCCATCGGCGCCAATATGTCGAGATCGCGCAGGATCAGCGCCGATTTGGTGACGATGGTCAGCGGATGGTTGAAGGCCGACAGCACCTCGAGGATCTGGCGCATGATGCCCAGCTTGCGCTCGACCGGCTGGTAGGGATCGGTGTTGGTGCCCAGGCCGATCGGCGCCGGCGCATAGCCCTTTCGACGCAATTCCGCTTCGAGCAGCTTGCCGGCTTGGGGCTTGGCGAACAGCTTGGTCTCGAAATCGGCGCCGGCGGACAGGCCGAGGAAATTGTGGCTGGGCCGCGCATAGCAATAGATGCAGCCATGCTCGCAGCCGCGATAGGGATTGATCGACCGGTCGAAGCCGATATCGGGGGAGTCGTTGCGGGCGATGATGGTCCGCGTGGAATCCTCGCTCACCGTGGTGCGCAGCGGAGGCAAATCCTCCTCGCGCCACCAGCCATCATCCTCGGTGCGGGTGGTATAGGTTTCGAAGCGCCCCTCCGGATTGGTCAGGGCGCCCCGAGGCTGTAGGGCAGGCTTTTGCATGCCCTATAATGAGAACAAACAAGGAACAGAGTCAATGAGACTCTGTTAGCCCCTCAAACGCCGGGCGGGCGCCAAGGCGCCCTGGGCTTCGCTTCGCGGCGCTGCAGTCGCAGCGCGGAATGATTTTAAGGAAAATCATTCCGTCGATTTGACGTGTTCCATCAAACGCGGCATCAACTCGACCAGATTGCAAGGCTTGTGGCGGCTGTCGAGCTGCCAGACGATGATGTCGTCCCAGGCTTCGCGGCAGGCCGAGGTCGAGCCGGGCAGGGCGAACAGATAGGTGCCGCGGGCGACGCCGGCGGTGGCGCGGCTCTGGATCGTCGAGGTGCCGATCTTGGCGTAGGAGAGTTGGCGGAACAGTTCGCCGAAGCCGACGATTTCCTTGTCATAGACCGCGTGGAACGCTTCCGGCGTGACGTCACGGCCGGTAACGCCGGTGCCGCCGGTCGAGATCACCACGTCGATTTCCGGATTGTCGATCCAGGCATTGAGCTGGGCGACCAGCTTGTCCTTGTCGTCGGGGAGAATGGTGCGGGCGGCCACCTTGTGGCCGGCTTCCACGATGCGTTGCGCCAGCGTGTCGCCCGACGTGTCGTTCTCGGCGGTGCGGGTATCGGAAACGGTCAGAACGGCGATGTTGACGGGCAGAAAAGGAAAACGGTCGTCAATTTTTGGCATCAGGGGTCATCCGGGCTTTCGATTCGGGCGCATCATACATCGGCCAGCGGCCGGCGGCGACTGCGTCGAGCGAAGGGGAGGATTGACCGAACCGATTGCGATAAGCCCAGAAATTGGTCATCACATGCTCGACCAGCGAGCGGGTTTCGCGGAAAGGCATGCTTTCCAGGAACAGCAGGGCGTCGTCGCCCGGCTTGATCGCCTGCATCCAGCGCGACACGGTGCCGGGGCCGACATTATAGGCGGCGGCCAGGGCCAGCATGTTGCCCTTCACGCCATCGGCATCGAGCAGGCGGCGCACATATTTCTGGCCGAGATCGAGATTGACCTGCGGATCGGTCAGACGGCCGGCCGGACCCAGGGTACGCACCGTCGCGGGCATCAGCTGCATCAGGCCGAGCGCGCCCGACGGGTTGCGGGCATGCGGGTTGAAACCGCTCTCCTGCTTGGCGATGGCCAGCATCAAAGCGCGGTCGATCGACCAGCCGGAATGCGGCTTCCAATCGGGCAGCGGATAATCGCCGGTGTCGCGCAGCTTGCCGTCGCGCTCGGCCAGCACGCCGCTGGCCTGTACGGCGAGGCCGGGCAGGTTGCCGTCATTGGCGACGGCCAGCAGCGAACGGGCCAGGGCCGGGCCGGCGGAGGGCAGGATCTGGTGCAACTCGTCCTCGGCGGTTTCGCGGTCGCCGAGCTGGATCAGCGCCAAAGCGCGCTGGGCCGCCGGCACCTTGCGCAGCACTTCGGCGTCGGCCTCGGTGAAGGGGTGCGATTCCCAGGAATATTCGATGTCCTGGCCGAGCGAGCGGCGGGCCAGCAGGCCGTAGAAGGTGCGCGGATAGGAGGCGGCCTGCTGCAGCCAGTGATTGACCACCTCGGGCTTGTGCGCGGCGAGATTGGCGCGCGCCGCCCAGAAGGCGCCGGCGGCGACGGTCCAGCTCGACTTGCCGGGCGCGTTGGCCACCACTTCGAAATGATGAGCCGAGGCGGCGCGGTCGCCGGCGCGCCATTCGGCCAGGCCGGCCACCCAATGGGCTTCGGCCAGCTTGTCACCCGAGCGGTCGCAGGCTTCCTCGGCGATGCGGCGGGCCTGTTCGACCTGGCCGTTGGCGAAATAGGACATCGCCAGATTGGTTTTGAGGTGATCGATGTCGATGGCCGACAGCAGGCGCTTGGCGTCGTCGCTGTCGATCATCGCGGCGGCCTGGTCCTGGCGGTCGTGATGGATGGACCAGCGCACGCGGTCGCGCAGGACCTGCCATTTGCGGCGGTCGGCGGCGGCCATCCCATGCGGCGGCTCGACCAGGCCTTCGTCCCACTGGCCCAGCTCGTCGAGATAGGAGGGCAGCGAGGGGGCCGAGGCCGCGGTCGGGCGGGACGGCGGCTTCAGCGCGGTGCTGCGGTTGCCGAGACGGGTCTTGGCCATGGCATAGATCTGCTGCGCCTGGGGCAGGTCGGCATATTGCGCCATCCAGCCGGCCAGCTCCTCGCCCGAAGCATGATAGCCCGGCGTCAGATAGCGCTGGGCCAGGAGGTGGCCGACCAGGATCGGATTTTCGAGATGGGAGATGTCGCGGTCGGCGGCGGACCACTGGCCCTGCTTCTGGTGATCGAGCGCCTGGCGATAGGTCGCGAGGTCGGCGTCGGACAGGATCGCGGGCAGCGACGCGGGGCGCGCAGCCCTGCCGGCCGCGCTGCCGATGGCGGCGAGCTCGGTGGCGGCCATGTCGGCCGACGCTGGTGCTGACTGAAGGACGCCCAAAAGAACGGCGACAACCGTCAGGGCGGGCTTAAGCCTGCCTTGCAGCATCGTCTTTCCTCTCCCCCAAGATACTCAAAAGAAGCCAGGTGATCGGTTTTTCCGATGTTTGTCTTCAGGTTTATAAATCGATCGGGCGAAAGATTCAAGTTTTGTGACAAACGTCAGGATCAGGGAGCCGAATCGAGCTTCTGCCGCACGAGCAGCAGATCGCGCCAGACGTCGCGTTTGGCGAGGGGAGTCCGCAGCAGGTAAGCGGGGTGGAAGGTCGGCATGGCCGGGATCGGCCGCGACAGGCGCGGCGAGGAATAATCGATGAAGCCGCCGCGCAGACGGGTGATGCTGTCGGTGCGCGCCAGCAGCGCCGACACCGAGGCGCCGCCCAGCAGCAGCAGGACGGCCGGATCGACCAGCTCGATATGGCGGGTGATGAAGGGCAGGCACAGCTCGACCTCGGCCGGCTCCGGCTTGCGGTTGCCCGGCGGGCGCCAGGGCACGACGTTCGTTATATAGGCCTGGGTCCGGTCCAGCCCGATCGACGCCAGCATGCGGTCGAGCAGCTTGCCGCTGGCGCCGACGAAGGGCAGGCCGAGACGGTCCTCGTCGGCGCCGGGCGCTTCGCCGACGATCATCAGCCGCGCCGAGGGATCGCCGTCGGCGAACACGGTCTGCTGGCAGGTGCGCTTGAGATTGCAGCCCTCGTAAGCCTCCATCGCCGTCTTCAGCTCGGCCAGATTGGTCGCGGCCATCGCCAGATGGGCCGAACTGGCCGGTTCCGGCTGCTGTGGGGCGGCGGGCACGCCTCCCTGCGCGGCGTGAGCTTTGGCCGCCGGCTTGGCGGACAGGGCATAGCGGTCGACCGGCTGCTCGCCGATGGCCTCATCGACGCCGGCAGCGATGTACCAGCGGAGCGCGTCGGCGGGAGAGAGGGGTGAGGTGTGCATCGGTTACATCGCCAAAGGGGGCGCAAGGTTGTGGTCTAGCCTTAGAAACTGACTATGCTATAGGAAGGAATGCAAGGCCAATATCCCGCACCCGCGAGGCGGAGGAAGGAAGGGGAAGAAATGGAACGCGAATCGATGGAGTTTGATGTCGTCGTGGTCGGCGGCGGCCCATCCGGGCTGTCTGCGGCCATCCGTATACGTCAACTGGCTGCCGAAACCGGCAAAGACATCTCGGTTTGCGTTATCGAGAAGGGTTCGGAAATCGGCGCCCACATCCTGTCGGGCGCGGTGATGGACCCCAAGGCGTTGAACGAACTGTTTCCCGACTGGAAGGAAAAGGGCGCGCCGCTCAACACCCCGGTCAAGGAAGACCATTTCCTGACCCTGACCGAGACCGGCCATTCGGAAATGCCGCAATTGCTGATGCCGCCGCTGCTGTCGAACCACGGCATGTATATCGTCAGCTTGGGTAATGTCTGCCGCTGGCTGGCTCAGCAGGCCGAGGCCCTTGGCGTCGAGATCTATCCCGGCTTTGCCGCCGCCGAGGTGCTCTATCACGAGGATGGCAGCGTCAAGGGCGTGGCGACCGGCGATATGGGCGTGGGCCGCGATGGCGAGCATACCGGCAATTACACGCCGGGCATGGAGCTGCATGCCAAATACACCCTGTTCGCCGAAGGCGTGCGCGGCTCGCTCGGCAAGAGCCTGATGGAGCGCTTCCAACTGCGCGAGGGCGTCGAACCACAGAAATACGGCATCGGCATCAAGGAGCTGTGGCAGATCGACCCGGCCAAACATAAGCCCGGCACCGTGATCCACAGCCAGGGCTGGCCGCTGGACAGCGAGACCGGCGGCGGTTCCTTTCTGTATCACCTGGAAGACAATCAGGTGGCGGTCGGCTTCGTCGTGCACCTCAATTACAAGAACCCCTTCCTGTCGCCCTTCGAGGAATTCCAGCGCTTCAAGACCCATCCCTCGGTGCGTGCCACCTTCGAGGGCGGCAAGCGCATCGCCTATGGCGCCCGCGCCATCAATGAGGGCGGTCTGCAATCGATCCCCAAGCTGGTGTTTCCGGGCGGCGCGCTGATCGGCTGCGAGGCCGGTTTCCTCAACGTGCCGCGCATCAAGGGCATCCATAATGCGATGAAGAGCGGCATGCTGGCCGCCGAGGCCGTCGCCAAGGCGCTGTCCGCCGGCCGCGAAGGCCATGACGAGCTGACCGACTATCCGGCCGCCTTCCGCGCCTCGTGGGCTTACGAGGATCTGCGCAAGGTCCGCAACGTCAAGCCGGGCCTGAAATGGGGCATGAAGCTGGGCACGCTGCATGGCGGTCTGGTGATGTGGCTGGAATCCTTGGGTCTCGGTTTCCTGGTTCCCTACACGCTGAAGCATGGCAAGCCGGACAATGAAACGCTGCGCCCGGCCGCGGAAAGCCAGCGGATCGCCTATCCCAAGCCGGACGGCAAGATCAGCTTCGACCGCCTGTCCTCGGTGTTCATCTCGAACACCAATCACGAGGAAAACCAGCCGGTCCATCTGCAGCTGAAGAACGCCTCGGTGCCGATCGACGTCAATCTGGCGGTCTATGACGCGCCCGAGCAGCGCTATTGCCCGGCCGGTGTTTATGAGATCGTGACGGAAGGAACGCCGCGCCTGCAGATCAACGCGCAGAACTGCGTGCACTGCAAGACCTGCGATATCAAGGACCCGACACAAAATATCAATTGGGTCGTTCCCGAAGGTGGCGGCGGGCCGAATTATCCCAATATGTAAGAGAAGACGCACGAAGGGGTGTGAGAGCATGGAGTTCAGCCTGCGCGGTTCATCGCGCCGGATAATGTTGCGCTCGACGGCAGCGGGGCTGACGCTGCTGCTGGCGGCCTGTGCCATGCCCGACGCCCCTCCGCCGGCGGCTCCGGCCATTGTTCCGCCGGCCGCGGCGGCGCCGGCCTTCGGCGAGAGCAGCTCCGGAGCTTATCTGGCCGGCCGCGATGCGCAGAGCCGGCACGATCTGTCGCTGGCGTCGCTCTATCTGCTGCGGGCCCTCAACAACGACCCCGAAAATGTCGAGCTGCTGCAGCGCGCTACCATCGCGCTGGCCCTCGAAGGGCGGCTGGACGAGGCCGAGGCGGTGGCGGCGCGGCTCGGCAGCTTCGATGAGGAATCCACCATTCCGGCCCTGCTGCTGGCCGAGCGCAAAGCCAAGCAGGGCGATTGGCACGGCGTCGAAGAGGCGGTCGAGCATCTGCCCCCGCGCGGTCTCAATAATTACCTGACGCCGCTGGTGCGCGCCTGGGCCAAGCAGGGCCAGGGCGATACCGATGGCGCGCTCGAGGCGCTGGCCGGGCTCGATCCCAAGGCCGGACTCGGCGTCCTGCGCGATTTCAATGTCGGGCTGGTCAATGACCTGGCCGGCCGCAATGACGCGGCCGAGGCGGCTTACCGTGCGACCTTGACCGCGCCGTCCGGCCATAGTTTGCGCACCATCGAGGTGATCGGCGATTTCCTGGTCCGCAACGGCCGGGCCGAAGAGGCGCGGCAATTGGTGGAAAATCTGCACCAGGAGCATCCCGATCTACCGCAGGTGACGTTCGGCGGGCGCAGGACCGTGGCCGGACCGTCCGATGGGCTGGCCGAGGCCTTTTTCGGCGCCGCCGGCACCATGCGCCAGGGCAATGCGCCGGATCTCGCTCTGCTGTTCAGCCAGTTCGCCATCGACCTCCAGCCGGACTTCGACCTGGCCCGCCTGATGGCCGGCGACGTGCTGTCCTCGCTGAATCAGTTCCGCGCCAGCAACGAGGCTTACGCGCATGTGCCGCCGAGCTCGCCGCTCTACGCCATGGTGCAGCTGCGTATCGCCCATAATGACGAGGATCTGGGCGACGTCGATGGCGCGGCGCACCAGCTCGAAGGCCTGATTTCCCGCAAGATCGATCCCGCCGACGCGCTGCTGGCGCTGGGGGATCTCTATCGCCGCGAGCATCGCTGGACCGACGCGGTCAAGGCTTACGACCGTGCCCTGCCCCTGCTGCAGGGCACGCCGGGCGAATGGCCGGTCTTTTATGCCCGCGGCGTCGCGCTGGAGCGCGCCAATCAATGGACGCGCGCCGAGGCCGACCTGCTGCATGCCCTCGAATTGCAGCCGAACGAGCCGCAGGTGCTGAATTACCTCGGCTATAGCTGGGTCGAACAGGGCACCAATCTGCCGCGCGCCACGCAGATGATCGAGCGGGCGGTGCTGATGCGTCCGTCCGATGGCTTCATCGTCGACAGCCTGGGTTGGGCCTTCTATCGCAGCGGCCAATATGGCCGCGCGGTCGAGATGCTGCAGCGGGCGGTGACCCTGGTGCCGGGCGACGCCACCATCAACGATCATCTGGGCGACGCGCTGTGGCGCGCCGGCCGGCAGGAGGAGGCGCGGTTCCAGTGGCAGCACGCGCTGCTCTCCGATCCCGATCCCGAGCTGCGCGCTCAGCTCGACGCCAAATTGAAGCAATAGACAGGGTAAGGACACCCCATGACGTCGCTCCTCGACCGCGCCGCGGTCGAACTTTTCGCCCCCGCCAAGGTCAATCTCTATCTGCATGTCACCGGCAAGCGCGCCGATGGCTATCACCTGCTGGACAGCCTGGTGGTGTTCGCCGGCACCGGCGACACGCTGCGCTTCTCCCCGTCCGAGACGCTGAGCCTGACCATCGAGGGCCCGGGCGCGGAAGCCCTGGCCGCCGATGACGACAATATCGTGCTGAAGGCCGCCCATGCGCTGGCCAAGGCGCTGAACCGTCCGGCCCAGGCCGCCATCACGCTGGAAAAGAACCTGCCGGTCGCCTCGGGCATCGGCGGCGGTTCGGCGGATGCGGCGGCCACGCTGCGCGGATTGATGGCGCTGTGGGATGCCGAGCTCGACGACGAAACCCTGGCCGGGATCGGCCTCAGCCTGGGCGCCGATCTGCCGGTCTGTCTGGCCGGCCGTCCGACCCAGATGTCGGGCATCGGCGAGACCCTGGTTCCCGCCATTCAATTGCCGGCCGCCTGGCTGGTGCTGGTCAATCCGCGCCTGGCCTTGTCGACCCCGGCGGTGTTCCGCGCCCGCGCCGGAGATTTCACCCCGGCAGCGCCCCTGACCGAGGTTCCTGTCGATGCGCGTGCCCTGGCCGATGCTCTGGTCGGCCGCCGCAACGACCTGGCCAAGCCGGCCATGATGCTGGAGCCGGCGGTCAAGACCATGCTCGACGCTATCGGCGAGACGGAGAATTGCCTGCTGGCCCGCATGTCCGGCAGCGGCGCGACCTGCTTCGGCCTCTATGCCGACGAGGAAGCCGCCGACGCGGCCGCCGACGCTTTGGCCGAAGCCTATCCGGATTGGTGGGTTTCCCCGGCGCCTATCTTGTCCTGATCGCCGGATCGAGAAAATATCCGGCCTGATCCTGTTCCGCCTCTTCGCACGGACCGGGATCGATCAGATAGGCGGCGATCACCCCGAGCAGTCCGAGCCCGACGATCCAGCCGAGCTCGCGGCTCAGCTTTCTTTCCTCATTGCGCATTTTGTTCCCCTTTGAGCGAACGGCGGCGACGGCCATAGGGCCCGTCGCCGAGGGGGAAGAATGCCAAGCGGGCTTTGCCGCCGGATGTCAGTGTATTGCAGTGGATTGCAGCTTTGTTGCAGGGGCAAAGCGACGGGTTGCATCCGCGCGGCGGTTAATTTATGGTGCCGCACCTTCCCTGATGGGGCGTAGCCAAGCGGTAAGGCAGCGGTTTTTGGTACCGCCATTCCCAGGTTCGATCCCTGGCGCCCCAGCCAGCCTTCCAGACAAGCTGATCCATTCCGTCGCTGTCGGAAACATCTATAGATGAGCAATCACAGCTATAAATGAGCAATTTCCGTCCATAGATGAACAGGTGTTTGTCCATCCATTTGAATATCAATGGATTGGCATCGCTTCCAACAGCAAACGAGCTTCAGCGTTTTGTTGAGCGAGAGAGCCCAGCTCTTCTCTGGATCGGAAAAATATTAACTATAAGTTGTACTTTTCCGGGTAGAAGCCCGCTGCGTTCAACTTGCCGGCGGGGCTAGTATGCCCGATCAGCTTTGGCTAGGCCGCCCGCGGCCTCTGCGAGACGAGACTTTCTCTTCATGGTTCGCCCGTGTGGCGATGGCCAGGGTTTGCGCAGCACTATGTGAGCAGCTTGGAAAATGGCCGCCGCAATCCGACCGTAGTTACGGTCTACGAGTTGGCTCAAGCGCTTGGAGTTTCCCCTACGGATCTATTGCCGCCCGATCCTTTATAGGTGGGTTATGGTCGATCGCTTAGATTTAGGGGGGGTATGTCCTTAGACCTTCTGTTCCCCTGTTTGGGGAGTGGGAGTGCGGTCCTTGCGCTTGCGCGGATTTTGCAGATCGAGGATCAAATTGAGGATTCGTGTGATCGCCGCCGCACTTTCCGGTGTCTCCTCCCAGAGTCTGCGCACATTCGAGTAAGCTTGCGCTAGCGCGGGGTCCATCTTGCCGCGGTTCGCCTCGAGGTGCGGCACGGTGACGTCGAGCGCTTTGCAGATTCGCACAACATTGAAGCTGAACGTTCTGAAGCCGCCTTCGCAGATTCGCCCTACCTGGCTGGGGTGAACGTCTGAAATTCGCGCGATTTCCGCATTCGAGAGCCCTTTTTCTCCCTTCGCGGCCGCAATCGAGGCCTTCAGATCGTCTAACTGCTTGCTTGTCGGCTTCATGCGAATTAGCATTATTTATATATTGCAAATTTGCAAGGAGCAGACGATGGGCGACGAGATCCGCTTCTACCGGGCCAGCGAAAAGCCTTATGGCGCCTTCAGCAATCTCTACCGCCGCGAGATCGTGTTCGAGGATGAGGCGTTCGCGACCAGCGAACACGCGTATCAGGCCGGTAAAGCCCGCAAGCCCGCCGTGAAGAAGTGGCTCATGGAAGCACCCTCACCAGCATTGCTGGCCATGGCAGCGCACGGTCTTTATTATTGGGACGTGGCGCCCGGATGGTCGACGAGCAAATTCGATCGCATGCGCGCCGTACTCTACGCAAAATTTACTCAGCATAGCGATCTGAAGGAATTACTGCTTTCGACCGGCGAGGCCCGCCTGGTCGAGACCGCAACCGTCGACAACGAGGTCAACCGGTTGTGGGGTGAAGTCAACGGTGTAGGGCGCAACATGTTGGGCGTACTCCTAATGGAGCTTCGCACCAAGCTGCGATCTGAATTGGGCGGCGCTAAAGCTACCTCTCTTGCTGCTGCCGAATAGCTCATCCGCTCCTTTACGAAGGTGTATGCGGTGGTGCGATCTTCCTTTTGGAACTGCCGAAGCCAGGTGGCTAGATTTTCGAGAAACCGCACTCCGGCACGGAAATCGGAGTAGCCATCATATTTCACGGATGCCATCAGTCGCAGCCAGGCATATTCACGCGTGGCTTCGTCCGTGCTCCAATCCATCACGTCAGCGATGAGGGCGAGCCCCAGTTTGTTGATTAGTGGCACTGATTCGCCCGAGTAGCTGGAGCAACCATCAGTGCCGCCGGCACTCGGCCTATTTTTTCTTTAGAATTCACTCACCTTCTCCCATGGCGAAAACTACCATGGGTTGTTTGCAAAATCGAGAGCCTGCATTCCCTGCTTAAGTGCCTAAAGGCAGGAAGGTAAGGGATATAGAGGGTATTTCAATCGGGACGCAGATAGATGCCTGCGGGGTGGCTAAAACTAAAATACACCTAAATCGGGAGTATTGCGCTGTTGGCTTCGTGGGAAGCAGGGAGGCTCCAGGTGCAAAATCATTGCGCCCAAAAAGAGTTTTTCAGCGGAGGGAAAGTGTCTGTGGTTGTGCAAATGTGTGCAAAAATTAGGTTTTTTTAATATGCACGACATTCATGCAAGAGTTCCAAGCGGATAGAAGGCGCGTAAGCTCACGCAAACTAAGCGCCATCGCGGCTATTAGAGCCGCAACTTCGGTAGCCCTGGATATGAGCGGCGCGATTTGCATAGCCTTAGCATACTCGATTTGAGCGCGTTTCTCAAAGACCATGCATGATTGCGAGAGTTATCCGGCTTGCCGAAGAACGGAACGTGACCGATGGCTAGGGGCCTCACTTGAAGGGGGGGGGCTCACTTGATTTTCGGCGCTTGCAAGTAGGCGGTGATCAAGTTCGCAGCCACCCCCAACATCAGCCCGGGCACAACGAATACCAAGATGCGTAAATTGCTTGCGAGTTTCGCAGTAACCGACGAAGAGGCAATCGAATCTGCGAGCACCTGCAATTCGTCATTATAGAGTCCATAGGTCAAGCAGGCGCAGAGTGTAAGCAACAGGGCGTAGAACAGCAGCCCGTATCCTTTTGGTTGAAGCGCTCTGTAAGGTATCATGACTATGAAGAATAGGAGTAGGGCTAATCCGATAAATAACGTATTGAGGATCGCATATTCACTGGGGGTCATTTCATCCCGCCTTTTCCTTGCATTGTACTTATAGGCTTGACGGCCGAGATCTTCCCGTCTGAGCTGGGGTGCGCCTTATTTAACGGGCGAAAAATCTTGTAAGATGTTAATGTCATCTTATTGATAAATATAGAATTTCAACAAATACGCGCTCATTTAAAGCTGTAAATATGCGACTTATGCCCATCTATAGCTGTCTCGATTGCTCATCTATCGGTGTGACGCTTTCATGCGGAGCACCGGAATTGCTCACTTAAAGCGCTAGCCTGCGGTCGCCGTAAAGCTTGTCGGCGATTATCGCCTGTTCGTGCTACCAATACGGGCGCTTCGATATGGCGGGGGAAAATGATGTTTCGGATGGCCAGCAGGCTGTTTCCAGTCCTGGGATTGATCGCATTCTTCAGCGCCGCCTCGGCCGCGGACAGGAATGAGCAGCTGATCGAGGCCGCTTCGACCGGCGAGCTCGAAACCGTCAAGACCCTGGTGGCGCATGGCGCCGACCCGAATGCCCGCAATCACAGCGGGGATACGGTCATCACCTTCCTGCTGATGCAGATCCTCGGCTACAACGACACGCAGCAGATCGAGACCATGCGCTGGTTGTTGAGTCATGGCGCCCAGGTCAATCTTCGCGACACCAACGGAAATTCGCCGCTTATCCTCGCGGCGGGCCATGGCGGAAATGTCGAGCAGTCCGATGGCCAATTGGCGGCCGTCAAACTGCTGCTCGACAGCGGCGCCGATGTGAATGCCGCCACGGACGAATTGAAGCTGACCGCTCTGCATTGGGCCGCCTATCGGGGCTATCTCGGGGCGATCCGCCTGTTGCTCGACCATGGCGCCGACAAGAGTCTGCGCAATTCCTATGGCGAGACCCCGCTGGCGATGATGAAGCAGAACTCTATGCTGGATAAGGCCCGCCAGAAGGAAATCACCGCTCTTCTGTCCAAGTGATGCCGACTAAAAAAGCCGTGCTCCTGGACGGAAGCACGGCTCGAAGACGGGACGGGTTGGGGAGAACAACCCTGTCTGGGATGGATAGGAACTATTCATCTACAAAAATAGTGGATTTAAATGGGTGATTAGTCAGCTGGATATGTGGACTAATTCCATCTTGACCGTCTGGGTGTAGAAGGGCGGCAGCGCGGCGATGGTTTTGTCGATATCGGCCTGACTAACGCCGCCGCGCAGGCGGTAATAGAGGAAATTCCGCTCATAGCCTGCCGGGATCGGCCCGGCCATGGTCGAGCCATAGGCGCCGAACGACAGGATGGTGCGCGCATCCTGTGGGTCGGGCGCGTCGCGATAGACGAAGGCGCCATAGCCCGGCTGGGTGAGATAGCGCGTCGACCATTGGTCCGGCGGGTAATCGCGGTCCTGTTCGCGCAGAGAGAAGCGGCGTTCGGCATAGGCGCGGGTGACACGCAGCAAGGCGGTGTCGATGCCGTCCTCCTCGCCCAGGCACAGCACGACATTGCCGAACGGATCGATGAAGGCGACGGCGTTGGAACCGCCCACGCGGTCGAGCGCTTGCAGCACGGCCCGATCCGGCGTGCGGGTCTGCCGCCAGCCGGGAACCTTCAGCGTGAAAGCGTCGGGATAGATCTCGCGGTAGATCGTCTTTATCCGCGAATTCTCCGGCAGGTAATAGGGATCGGACAGCGTGTCGGGCGGGCCGCCGTCATTGCCCTTGGCTGCGTTCACCGCCGAGAGGCCGGCGGTGAAGAGGGCGCCGCAGCCCATATAGGTTTCGGGGCTGATCCGGCTGTCGTGGAAGGGAAGCGTCGGCGTGCCCTGATAGGGCCGCACATAGAGCGGCGGATCGGCGCGGCTGTCGCCCGCCTGGTAATAGCCGAACCGGTTCCTGGCGCGCTCCGCCAGAGTGGGCGGCAGGGTTTGGAACTGGCAATCCTGTCGGTAATTGACGCCCACCCAGCTGTCGAACGCGCCCACGCCGACATGAAAGCCGGCGGCCAGCAAAGCGCCGGCGCACATGATGCAGGGATCGAGCGAGGTGATCACCGTCAGCTCGCCCGGTTCGGGCAGGTCGAGCCGCCGCTTGTTCTCGTAATACCAGGAGACCAGCTGCCGCTCGCCGTGCGCCGTCGGATCGCGGGTGGCGGTCTTGCCGTCGGGCAATCTTCCCATGACCCGGTTGGGGATGGCGTGCAGCACCGCGCCCGTTGCGTTGTGCAGCAGGACGCCGCCCACCGGGAACGTCTTCATATCCGCCGCGATCATCGCCTGCCGCAACGCCGCGCCGACAGCCCGGTCCGCGTCGGCGATCTTCGCGGTCTGGGCGCAAGCGGGCAGGGCGATGCCGCCAAGCAGCGGCACCGCGGCGGCGGGCAGGATCTGACGAAGGACGGCCCGCCGCCCGATCGGCTTCATGGCTGGGCGCGATAGCGGATCAGAGCGTCGCCCAGTGCCAGGCGCAGGGGCTCCAGCCAGGGTTCGAAGTTTTTCCACTGCTCCAGCCCGTCGCGGAAGATCGGCTGGCGCACCTGCTCCGAGCTGGGCGTGCGGACGCTGCGCTCGGTCTTGTGGAACTCGACGCAGGCCTGTTCGAAGGACAGGCCGCAATAAGCGAGGATGCGCCGCACGCTGCCTTCCAGATCGTCGACCACATCCTCGTGATGGACGCGCAGCACCTTGCCGGGCAGGACCGCGTCCCAATGCGCCATGATGTCGAGATAGGTGCGGTAATAACGCGCGATGTCCTCGGCGCTGTAGGTGAATTCCTGGCCCTTGGCGAACAGCTGCTTGAGGTTGGAGAAGCAGCAGGACATCGGCTCGCGGCGCGCATCGATGATCTTGGCGTTGGGCAGCATCAGGTGGATCAGCCCGATATGGCGGAAATTGTTCGGCATTTTGTCGATGAAGAAGGGCTTGTCGCCGCGATGGATGCGGGTGTCGCGTATGAAAGCCTCGCCCAGCCGGACGAAATCCTCGGGCTTCAGATCGGCCAGCACGCCGGGATAAGGCGGGTTGTCGAGATCGGCGTCACGGCCGTTCAGCTCGACCACGTTGCGCTGGATCTCGGCCAGTTCCTGCGTGCCTTCCACCTGGGAATGTGAGGCGAGGATCTGTTCGAGCAGGGTCGAGCCGGCGCGCGGCAGGCCGACGATGAAGATCGGATCGGGCGCGTCATGTCCCCAACCCCGGCGGGCGGCCAGGAAGTCCGGGGTCATCACCGCCTTCTGCAGGCGGGTATTGGTCTCGATGATTTCCGGCCGATAGCGGCTCTCCGCGCGCTTCAGCGCGTTGCCCTGGGCATAATAGCGCCAGGATTCGGCATAATCGCCGCGGTCTTCATGGGCTTTGCCCAAGGCGAAGCTGAGGTGATAACGGTCGGGCACCGCGATCTTGGGCAAGGTCTCCGCCGCGCCCATCCGGGCGATCTCGTCATCGGTGAAGCGATAGCGCTTGAGATTGGCGAGGCTCCAATAGGCGTCGCCGAAATCCGGGCGGAGGAAGGCGGCGCGGCGATAGGCGGTCACGCCCTTTTCGGCATCGCCCACGGTCTTGAGCGCGTGGCCGTGCCACAGATAGGTGTCCGGCGCATCGGGGACGCCGACGATCATGCCGCGATAGATCGCCAGGGCGCGGTCATTGTCGCCCGAGCTGATCGCCGTGGTGGCGGCCAGCATGAGGAATTCCGGATTGCCGGGATCGAGTTCCAGCAGGCGGGCGGTCTCGATGGCGGCTTCGCGGTATTTGTGGCGGCGAACCAGGGTCTCGGCGTAATCGTGGCGGGCGGCGCGGAAATCCGGGGCCAGGCGCAGCACGGCGGCCAGCAGCAGTTCGGCATCGTCGAGAACGTCGTGGGCCAGGCCGATCTTGGCCAGCAGGCGCATCGCCTCCGGATGGTCGCCATGCCGCAGCAGGAAGTCGCGAATCATCGGTTCGGCCAAGGCGAGCTCGCCGTCATGGAACAGGGCATAGGCCTGCACCACCACCGGCGGCAGCGATCTCAGCTTGGCGACATGGGCGGCGGCGGTGGCGGCGTTCTCGCTGTCGCCGGTCAGGCGGTACAGCCCTTCCAGCATGCTCCGGCTGGCGGGCAGAGCGGAATTGATGTTGACCGCCCACAGCAGCGCCTCGATCGCCGCCGGCGCGTCGCGGCGCTGGACATGGCACATGCCGCGTTCCTGATGCAGCAGGCTGAGGCGGGGGTGAAGCGCTTCCAGCTGGTCGAGGCGGGCATAGGCTTCGTCGAGCCGTTTCAGATGGCGCAGGCTGGTCGCGGCCAGCAGCAGCAGATCGCGGTTTTCCGGAAAAGCCTGAAGATGGACGGTGGTTTCCGCCAGCACCTGCTCGTGCCGGCCCTGATGTTGCCACTCGCGCAGCCTGATGACGTCAGCTTCCATGATCCCCACGATACAAATAAAGCGGGCGGGCACAAGGCCCGCCCGTCGGCGATCCTGCTGAGGAGAGGCTCAGAAGGTCGCGCCGATCTTCAGACCGACCACCGCCGGCCGCACCGGAACCTCGGCTTTGATGAACTGGGCCGAAGAGGTGAACATGCTGGCATGGCTGTTGTTGAGGTTGGAGCCGAACAGGCCGATGCTCCAATTGTCCTTCATCACGCCGAAATTGGCGTCCAGGGTGTAGTAGGACGGCTGGCGATACAGCAGGAAGGTGGTGTTGGGAACCAGCACGCCGTCGCCCGACGTGTAGTTGGCGGGCTGGCTGTTCATGGCGCCGATGTAGCTGACGCCGAACGAGCCATAGGCCTTGTAGTCGGCGATCTTGGTGTCGTAGCGCAGATGGGCGCTGCCCTGCCAGCGCGGCGAGAACGGGGCGATCGAGCCGATCTGGCCGAGCACGTTCGGCACCGGGTTGATGCCGCCGTTGAACTTGGCCTGGGTGATGCACTGGCCGGGCTTGGCGCCGATGGTGTTGCCGTCGGTGGCGGTCAGCGGATTGTCGTTGGTCAAGCAGGGCGAGGAGGCCTGGGTGTTGAGGTTCCAGGACGCCGCGCTGTTGAAGGTCCAGCCTTCCAGCGGCTTGGCGACGATCTGGGTCTCGATGCCCTTGATGTCGTAATCCGCGCCGTTGATGCCGACGGTGTTGTTCAGGCCGTAGGTCGGGTTGTAGAGGAACTGCTGAACGTTGGTCCACTGCATGTAATAGGCGGACGCGTTGAACTGCAGGCGCTTGTCGAAGAACTCGCTCTTGGTGCCGATTTCATAATTGGTCAGATAATCGGGGGCATAGCCCAGTGGCGCGATGAACTGCGGCTGGCCGGCGCCGTCCTGCAGGCCGGTCTTGGCCGAGCGGCTGAAGGCGCCCGGGCGGAAGCCTTCGGAATAGGTGAAATAGACCATCTG
>JAJPHO010000145.1 GCA_021325215.1 Alphaproteobacteria bacterium | reverse complement strand
CGGAAGCCGAAGCCCAGCGCCGCCGAGGTCTCGGCCTCATATTCGAAGCTGGCGTCGTTGAGGCGCAGCTTGGCGAGGCTGTCGCGCAGCTACTCGAAATCGGCGGCATCGACCGGGAACAGGCCGCAGAACACCACCGGCACATTGGGCTTGAAGCCGGGCAGCGGCGTCGAAGCAGGCTTCTTCTCGTCGGTGATGGTGTCGCCGACCTGGCAATCGGCCACCGCCTTGATGCCGGCCTGCAAAAAGCCCATCTCGCCCGGATAGAGCGCGTCGACCTGCACCATCTTCGGCGTGAAATAACCGACCGAATCGACCACATAGGACGCGTTGGTCGCCATCATGCGGATCTTCTGGCCCTTGCGCATGATACCGTTCTTGACGCGCACCAGGCTGACCACGCCGAGATAGGAATCGTACCAGCTGTCGACCAGCAGCGCCTGCAGCGGCTCGTCCGCATTGCCTTCCGGCGGCGGCAGGCGGGTGACCAGCGCCTCCAGCACATCCTCGATGCCGATGCCGGTCTTGGCGGAGATCATCACCGCGTCCGAGGCGTCGAGGCCGATCACGTCCTCGATCTGCTGCTTGACGCGGTCCGGCTCGGCGGCCGGCAGATCGATCTTGTTCAGGACCGGGACGATCTCGTGATTGTTCTCGATGGCCTGATAGACATTGGCCAGGGTCTGCGCTTCCACGCCCTGGCTGGCATCCACCACCAGCAGCGAGCCTTCGCAGGCGGCCAGCGACCGGCTGACCTCATAGGCGAAGTCGACATGGCCGGGCGTGTCCATCAGGTTCAGCTGATAGGTCTCGCCATCCTTGGCCTTCCAGTGCAGGCGCACCGTCTGCGCCTTGATGGTGATGCCGCGCTCGCGCTCGATATCCATCGAATCGAGGATCTGGTCGCGCATTTCGCGCTCCTCGATGCCGCCGCACTTCTGGATCAGCCGGTCGGCCAGGGTCGATTTGCCATGGTCGATATGGGCGATAATCGCGAAATTGCGGATTTTCTTGATATCGGAAGTCATAAAATGTGTCCCTCAAGCGCCGGGCGCGCACTCCGTGCGCTGGGCTACCGCGCCAAGCTATGTTGCCGGTGTAATCGACGCTGTTGGCAGCGCGGGGCCGCCTTGCGGCCCGGAAAACCATCGAATGTCCCGTCAGCCGCGCAGCACTCCGCCGGTTGCTTTTACCACAGCCTCGACCACCTTGGCCGCCACCGCTTCGATCTCGGCGTCGGTCAGGGTCTTGTCGGTCGGCTGCAAGGTCACCTGGATGGCCAGGCTCTTCTTGCCCGGCTCCATATGCTGGCCTTCATAGACGTCGAACAGCGAGACGCCGGCGATCAGCGCCTTGTCGGCGTTCTTCGCGGCGCGCAGCACCGATTCGGCTGTCACCTTGCTGTCCACCACGAACGCGAAGTCGCGGTCGAGCGCCTGCAGCGACGGCGGATTGAACGCGCCCTTGCCGCGGGTCGCCTTGACCTTGATCGGCGGCAGCATGCCGAGATCGATCTCGAAGCCGACGACGCGCTCTTCGATGCCATAGGCGGAGAGAATGCGCGGATGGATTTCGCCGAACCAGGCGACGGTCTTATTGCCCAGCTTCAGGCTGCCCGAACGGCCGGGATGATACCAGGCCGGAGCCTCGGCGAATACCTGCAAGGACTCGGTCGGACCCTGCGCCGCGCCGATGGCGGCCAGGGCGTCGGCCTTGGCGTCCAGCGCGTCATAAAGGCGCGGCGTGCCCGACCAATGCCGCGGGCTGGCGCGGCCGGCGCGCAGGCCGGCGGCGATGCTCTGCTGGTCTTCCGGACGCTCGCCCTTGAAGGCGGCGCCGATCTCGAACAGGCCGGCATCCTTGAAGCCGCGCGCCGCGTTGCGGGCGATGGCGGCCAGCAGATTGGGCAGCACCGACGGGCGCATGGTGTCGAGATCGCTGGCGATCGGGTTGGCCAGGATCAGCTCCGGCTGGCCGCCACCGAACAGCTTGGCCTGGTCCTGCGACAGGAACGACCAGGTCACCGTCTCGTTCAGGCCGCGCGACGCCAGGGCCCGGCGCAGCCACGCGGTACGGCGCTGGGTGGTGGTCAGGACCGGACGCGGCACCGCCGGACGGTCGAGGCTGGCCACCGGAATGTTGTCGTAACCGTTTAGGCGCAGCACTTCCTCGACGAGGTCGTGCTCGGCGGTCATATCCAGGCGCCAGGACGGCAACGAGACTTCCCACAGGTCACCCTGGCCCGACACGCCGCAGCCGATGGCGGCCAGCATCCGGCGCATGGCTTCCGGTTCGACATCGACGCCGCCCAGCTGCTTGACGCGGGCAGGACGGAAGGCGACCGGAGCCTTGGCCGGCGGCACGGAACCGGCGACCAGCGGATGCGAGGCTTCGCCGCCGCAGATGTCGATGATCATGCGGGTGGCCAGATCCAGCGCGGGCAGGACGAAGGCCGGATCGACGCCGCGCTCGAAGCGATGGCGGGCATCGGAGTCCAGGCCCAGCGTGCGGCCGGTGACGGCCACCTTGTTGGGCTCGAACAAAGCGGCTTCGAGGAACATGTCGGTGGTGGTCTCGGACACGCCGGTCTGCTCGCCGCCCATCACGCCGCCGATCGACTGCACGCCGTTCTTGTCGGCGATCACGGTCATCTGCGACGACAGGGTCAGAGCCTTGCCGTTCAGCGCGACCAGGGTCTCGCCGTCGCGCGCATAGCGTACGGTCAGGTCGCCCGCCAGCTTACCCGCGTCGAACACATGCAGCGGACGGTTCAGATCGAAGGTGAAGAAATTGGTGATGTCGACCAGCGCCGAAATCGGCTTGAGGCCGATCGAGGTCAAGCGGTCCTTCAGCCATTGCGGGCTTTCGCCGTTCTTCACGCCCCTGATCCAGCGGCCGCCGAACAGCGGGCAGCCGGATTCCTCCAGGATCACCTTGGAGGGGCTGTCGAACACGCCCGGCACCGGGTCGAGCGGCAGGTCGTTCAGCGTGCCGACGCCGATGGCGGCGAGGTCGCGGGCGATGCCGCGCACACCGAGGGCATCGGCTCGGTTCGGCGTCACCGAGATGTCGAACAGCGGGTCGATGGCGATGACGTCGGTGATCGGCGCGCCGACCGGAGCATCCGCCGCCAGCTCGATGATGCCGTCATGCTCTTCGCCCATCTTCAGCTCGCGCCACGAACACATCATGGCCTGGGATTCGACGTCACGGACCTTGCCAGCCTTCAGCGCTTCGCCGGTGATCGGAATGATCGTGCCGGGCTGGGCGAGAACGACCTTCAGGCCTTCGCGGGCATTCGGCGCGCCGCACACGACCTGCAGGATCTTGCCGTTGCCGGCATCGACCTTGCACAGCTTCAGGCGGTCGGCATTGGGGTGTTTGCCGGCCTCGATCACATGGCCGACGACGAAGCCCGCCAGACGCGCCGCCGGATCTTCGAGCGATTCCAGCTCGAGGCCCAGCTCGGTCAGCTTGATGGCGATTTCTTGCGCCGAGGCGTCGGTGAAGAGATGGGTCTTCAGCCAGGACAGGGTGAATTTCATCGCGCCAGCCCTCCCGCCAGAGTGGGCACATCGAGCGGCACGAAGCCGTAATGCTTCAGCCAGCGAAGGTCGCTTTCGAAGAAGGTGCGCAAATCGGGAATTCCATATTTCAGCATGGCGATACGCTCGATGCCCATACCGAAGGCGAAGCCCTGGTACTTGTCGGGATCGATGCCGCAATTCTTCAGCACGTTGGGATGGACCATGCCGCAGCCGAGGATTTCCAGCCAATCGGCGCCGGCACCGATCTTCAGCTCCCCGCCGGCGCGCGAACAGCCGATATCGACCTCGGCCGACGGTTCGGTGAAGGGGAAGAAGCTGGGGCGGAAGCGCACCGGCACGTCGTCGATCTCGAAGAAGGTGCGGACGAACTCGATCAGGCAGCCCTTGAGGTGGCTCATATTGGTCTTTTCGTCGATCACCAGCCCCTCGACCTGATGGAACATCGGGGTGTGGGTCATGTCGGAATCGCAGCGATAGGTGCGGCCCGGGATGATGACGCGGATCGGCGGCTTCTGGCTGAGCATGGTGCGCACCTGCACGGGCGAGGTGTGCGTGCGCAGCAGCATGCGCGACCCGTCCGCCTTTTCCGGCAGGAAGAAGGTGTCGTGCATCTGGCGCGCCGGATGGTCCGGCGGGAAGTTCAGCGCGGTGAAATTGTGGAAATCGTCCTCGATGTCCGGCCCTTCGGCGACGGCGAAGCCCATATTGCCGAAGATGGCGACAATTTCGTCGATCGTCTGGCTGATCGGATGGATGCGGCCTTCGGCCTCCGGGCGGATCGGCAGGGTGACGTCGATCGTCTCGGCGGCGAGGCGGGCCTCCAGGGCCGATTCTTCGAGCACGATCTTGCGCGCGTCGAGCGCGGCCGAGACCTCGTCGCGCACCACATTGATGCGCTGGCCGAAACTCTTCCTCTCCTCGGGGCCCATTTCGCCCAGAGTCTTCATGAGCAGGCTGATGTCGCCTTTCTTGCCGAGCAGGCCGACGCGCAGAGTGTCCAGCGCGGTGAGGTCGGCGGCGGCGGCGATGTCGGCGCGGGCTTTGGAGACGAGCGTGTCGAGATCGGTCATCGGGAGCTTCCGGGAGAAATGAGCATAAAAAAAGGGGCCGCCCTAGAGCAGACGGCCCCTTCTCTCAACCTTGACGGCGAACTGCCTTAGGCGGACTTCAGGGCCTTGGCGGCCTGGTCGACCAGGGACTTGAAGGCGTCCGGCTCGCGGGTCGCGATGTCGGAGAGCACCTTGCGGTCCAGCTCGATCCCGGCCTTCTTCAGACCGTTCATAAAGCGCGAATAGGTCAGGCCATTGACGCGGGCGCCGGCATTGATGCGCTGAATCCACAGGGCGCGGAACTGGCGCTTGCGATTGCGGCGATCGCGATAGGCATAACGCAGCGCCTTTTCCACGCGCTCGATGGCGATGCGGAAATTGGTGCTGCTGCGGCCGCGGTAGCCCTTGGCCAGCTTGAT
>JAJPHO010000177.1 GCA_021325215.1 Alphaproteobacteria bacterium | reverse complement strand
CCCTGCGCGTGGTCGGTGATGCCCACCGTGCCGACGTCGCCCTCGACCTTGATCCATTCATGTTCGCTGGTGAAGTAAGTCTTGCTCATGGGGTTTTTCTCCCTGAAATGGCGTAACGGTGAGCGACGAAAGGCATGGCGACCACATGGGCCGGGCGCGGGGTCCCGCGCACCAGCAGCTGGACTTCGGTGCCCGGCGCCGCAAAGGCGGCCTCTACATATCCCATTGCCAGCGGGCCGCCAAGGGTCGGACCGAAGCCGCCGCTGGTGACCTCGCCGATCTTGCGGCCGGTGGCGTCGACGATTTCGGTATGGGCGCGGGCCGGCGCCTTGTCGACCGGCTTGATGCCGACGCGCAGGCGCGGCGCGCCCTCGGCCAGATGCTTCTGCACGGTCGCGGCACCGGCGAAACCGCCTTCGGCGCGGCGGCGCTTCGAGATGGTCCAGTTCAGCCCGGCCTCGATCGGCGAGGTGGTCTCGTCGATGTCCGAGCCATAGAGACAGAGCCCGGCTTCGAGGCGCAGGCTGTCGCGCGCGCCCAGGCCGATCGGCGCCACTTCCGGCTCGGCCAGCAGCGTCCTGGCCAATTCGACGGCATGATCCTCATGCACCGAGATCTCGTAGCCATCCTCGCCGGTATAGCCCGAGCGGGTGACGAAGCAATCGAAACCGCAGACCTTGAGTTCCGTCCAGGTCATGAAGCCCATCTCGCCGGCGCCCGGCGCATGGCGCGCCATCACCTTGGCGGCCTCGGGCCCCTGCAGCGCCAGCAGCGCGCGGTCCTCGATCACGTCGACTTTGATTCCTGCGCCGAGCCCGGCCTTGAGATGGGCGATGTCCTGCGCCTTGCAGGCGGCATTGACCACCATGAACAGGTCGCGGCCGGTCTGGCTGACCATCAGGTCATCGAGGATGCCGCCCTGATCGTTGGTGAACATGGTGTAGCGGACCTTGCCGGGCGCCAGGGCCTGGATGTCGCCGGGCACCAGCTTTTCCAGCGCCGCCTCGACGCCTTCGCCGGACAGGCGCACCTGGCCCATATGCGAGACGTCGAACAGCCCCGCCGATGCGCGGGTATGGACATGCTCGGCCAGTACGCCGGCCGGATATTGCACCGGCATGTCGTAGCCGGCGAAAGGCACCATCTTGCCGCCGAGTTCGCGGTGCAGCGCATTGAGCGGAGTCCGCAAAACCTCTTCCTGGCTCATTCCTGTTTTCCTCCCGAAACCGGCGCGCAATTGGTGCGCCCGGACATGACGCAATCCTGGATGCGTCCCATCTCACGCAATTTGATCGCCAGAAAATAGCCGAGACCGATCAGCAGCACGAACGCCACCAGCAACGTAACTGGCGACGGTCCGCGCCGTCCTTCCGAGGATCTTTCGATTTCCGGTTCTTCTCGCGGGCTCTGATCAAGCATCACGAAACCTTCAGCGGTGATCGTGCTTCCGGTTGAAGTCGAGTTCGGCCGGGGTCAGCTGGAACCCGACGAAAATCTCGTAGGCCTCCAGCTTCTTGACGTCCTTGACCGGGAAGGTCAGCGACACCTCGGCATCGTCGACATGGGTGCCCTTGGGATCGTTGCTCAGATCGAGCTTGACCGGGAAGATCTTCTTGCCGTCGGCGCCGGTGAAAGCGGGAATGGCGACGAAATAATCGAGCTGATGCGGGCCTTGGGCGAAAGCCGGGCCGGGCAAAGCGTTGATGCCGACCTTGAGCGAGACCTGCATGGTCTTGTCGTCTTTGTCATAGAAACAGCTGCCGCGATATTTGGTGATCTCGGCGGTCATCTCGATGTCGTTGGCGGTCTTGCCGGCGCCGGTGAAACGGACCAGCTTCGAGGCGTCTTCGAGCACGGAAACGCGGGGGCACGGCGGCGGCTCATCCTTGACCCAGATCTTGCATCCCGACAGGGCCAGCAGAGCCGTACACACCGCGGCGCGGGACATCCAACCAGACAGAACAGCCACACCTATCTCCACAAAAGCGATTCTGATATTGGTGGCGACTTTAGAGAACAGCCGAAGCCGGCACAAGCCACCGCGAGCCAGTGGTGCGATTTTGAGGTTCCGACAGCTTTTGCGCGGAGAATTTTCGGAACCTCAAAATCATTCAGCACCCCTGGACCTATTATAAAATCTAGTGTTCTGATCGTTCCCGAAGTTCGATCAGCCTCTGGGCCATCGGTTCGAACTTCGGGAACGGAACACTAGGAGTCTGAAGCTTTTCATGGCGGTCTACACGGAAGTTTCCGACGAGGAGCTCGAAGCCTTCGTAGCAGCGTACGACATCGGCGAGGTGACCTCCTGCAAGGGGATCGCTGAGGGCGTGGAAAACTCCAACTTCCTGCTGCAGACCACCACCGGCAGCTACATCCTGACCCTCTACGAAAAGCGGGTCGATCCGGCCGACCTGCCCTTTTTCCTGAACCTGATGGACCATCTGGCCTCCCGCGGGCTCGATTGCCCGACTCCCTTGCACGGGCGGGACGGCGTGGCGCTGCGCTCCCTGTGCGGACGCCCGGCCGTGATCGTCACCTTCCTGACCGGGCTGTGGCCGCGCCGCATCTCGGTGGCGCATTGCACCGGGCTGGGCGGCGCGATGGCACGGATGCACGCCGAGGGGCAAAGCTTCCCGATGACCCGCCCCAACAGCCTCGGCCTGTGGGGCTGGCGCCCCTTGTTCGAAAAAGCCGCCGACCGCGCCGACGAGGTAAAGCCCGGCCTGGCGGTCGAGATCGGCGCCGAGCTGGATTTCCTGGAAACCCAGTGGCCGCGCGACCTGCCCTCGGGCGTGATCCATGCCGATCTGTTCCCCGACAATGTCTTCTTTCAGGGCGACACCTGCAGCGGCCTGATCGATTTCTATTTCGCCTGCACCGACTTCCTCGCCTATGACGTGGCGGTCTGCCTGAATGCCTGGTGCTTCGAGCCGACCGGCGAATTCAACGTCACCAAGGCGAGTGCGATGCTGTCGGCCTATCGGAAGGTCCGGCCGATGAGCGAGGCCGAGATGGCGGCGCTGCCGGTGCTGGCGCGCGGATCGGCGATGCGGTTCCTGCTAACCCGCCTCTATGACTGGCTCAATACGCCGGCCGGAGCGATGGTGAAGCGCAAGGACCCGCTGGAATATGAGCGCAAGCTGCGCTTCCACGCCGGCATCCGTGGCGTCGCCGATTATGGGATCACGCTGTGAGCGACACCGTAGAGCTGTACACCGACGGCGCCTGTTCGGGTAATCCCGGCCCGGGCGGCTGGGGCTGCATCCTGCGCTTCAAGGGTGTCGAAAAGGAATTGTGCGGCGGCGAGCCGGACACCACCAATAACCGCATGGAAATGAAGGCGGTGATCTCCGGCCTCGAAGCGCTGAAGCGTACTTGCACGATCGATGTCTATACCGACAGCCAGTACGTGCAGAAGGGCATCACCGAATGGATCTGGGGCTGGAAGAAGCGCGGCTGGAAGACCGCCGACAACAAGCCGGTCAAGAACGCCGATCTGTGGCAGGAACTCGACGCGCTGGTCCGCAAGCACAAGGTCAGCTGGCATTGGGTAAAGGGGCATGCCGGCCATCCCGAGAATGAACGCGCCGACGAATTGGCCCGCAAAGGATTGCAGGAAGCACGGGACAACTCGCCGATTCCGTAAAGCGAGTCTGGAACAACCGCTGTCGGCACCGGCCCGATTGACTCAAATCCATATTTCGAGATATCTGGATATATGGATTCAATACTCGCCGCCAGGCGCCTCTCCGCGCTCGCCCATGAAGGACGGCTGGCCGTCTTCAGGCTCCTCGTCAAGGCCGGACCGGACGGCATCGCCGCCGGCGCGATCGCCGAGACGTTGGAGCTGCCGCAGAACACGCTGTCGGCCCAGCTGGCGGTCCTCGCCAATGCCGGCCTCCTCAACAACCGGCGTGACGGCCGCTCCATCATCTATTCCGCCGCCTATGACGGAATGACCGAGCTGCTGGCCTATCTGATGGAGGATTGCTGCCAGGGACGGCCTGAGGTCTGCGCCCCCCTGGGCGAGATCGCCAACCGCGCCGCCTGCTGCTGATTGATCACCCCGTTCCTCTCGCCCCGGAGCCCCCGAATGACCGACAAGATCTACAATGTGCTGTTCCTCTGCACCGGCAATTCGGCGCGCAGCATCATGGCTGAGTGCATCCTGAACCGGGAGGGGGCCGACCGCTTCCGCGCCTTCAGCGCCGGCAGTTTTCCCAAGGGACATCTGCACGCCGGCACCGTCGAGCTGCTGACCAAGCTGAATTACGATCTGTCGCAGGCCCGATCGAAATCCTGGGACGAGTTCGCGCAGCTAGGCGCCGCGGCGATGGATTTCATCTTCACAGTCTGCGACGCCGCCGCCGGCGAGGTCTGTCCGGTCTGGCCGGGTCATCCGATGACGGCGCATTGGGGTGTGCCGGACCCGGCCGCCGTCACCGGAAGCGACGCGGAAAGAGCGCTGAAGATCGCCGACATCTATCGCATGCTGAACAACCGCATCGGCATTTTCGCGAATCTTCGCCTCGACGCCCTCGACCATCTGGCCCTGAAGTCTCGCCTGGACGAGATCGGCCAGTCGTCCCTCTGAGGCCTATCATGACCATCGATTCCTTACCCAATATCGACGCCGGCCAGATCGACATCCCCACCCTGGACAAGCTGGCCCCGCCCCGGGTCTCGACGCACCCACCCCGAATCCTCCTGCTGTACGGTTCGCTGCGGGAGCGCTCCTACAGCCGGTTCCTGACCCAGGAGGCCGCCCGCCTGCTCGACCACTTCGGCTGCGAGACGAGGATCTACGATCCGGCCGGCCTGCCGCTGCCCGACGGCGCGCCAGCCAGCCATCCCAAGGTGGCCGAGCTGCGCGAACTATCTGCCTGGTCCGAAGGCCAGGTCTGGTGCTCGCCCGAGCGGCATGGGGCGATGACCGGCGTCATGAAGAGCCAGATCGATTGGCTGCCGCTGGAGATCGGCAGCATCCGCCCGACCCAGGGCCGCACCCTGGCGCTGATGCAGGTCAGCGGCGGATCGCAATCCTTCAATGCGGTCAACGCCATGCGGTTGCTGGGGCGCTGGATGCGGATGGTAACCATTCCCAACCAATCCTCAGTGGCGAAGGCCTTCCAGGAGTTCGAGCCGGACGGCCGGATGAAGCCGTCCGCCTACTACGATCGCGTGGTCGACGTGATGGAGGAGCTGGTCAAGTTCACGCTGCTGGTGCGCGACCGATCGGACTACATGGTAGACCGCTACAGCGAACGCAAGGAATCGGAGGCAAAGCGAAAAGCCGCCGAACTCGCCCGGATCGCCATGAGCGGAGAACCGCGATAACACCGCCCTAACGGGGTAGCATGCGCGCCAGCGTACCGTCGCCGAGGCGGAAATGATGGTAGAGCGCGCCGGCTATATGCAGCCCGATGATCCCCAGCGCGGCATAGGCGAGCACGGTGTGGATGTCGCCCGCCAAATGGCCGATGGAGCTGTGCGCCTCCACCAGCCTGGGCAGCCCGAAGACTCCGAAAAGGGTGACATCCCATCCCCGCGCATTGGCGTTGGCCCAACCGAGGGCCGGCATCGCGATCAGCAAACCATAAAGCGACAGATGCGCTATATATGCGCCCCTCACCTGCCAGACGGGAAACCCCTCGGTCGCCAGTGGAATGGGGTGGAACAGCCGCCAGGCCAGCCGCAGCAGCATGATCAGCAGGATCACCGTGCCGATCGAGAGGTGAAGCGAGATCAAACCCTCGGCCCGCATATCCCGGTGGATTTCCGGCATCGTCCAGGCAACGGCATATTGCACGGCCAGAAGCAGGACGATGCTCCAATGGAGCAATTTGGCAACTGAATCATAGTTCTTGAGTTCGATCGGCTCGGTCATCGGTTTGTCCTTTCCGTCATCGGGTCAATGTACAGGGTTTGCAGGACGGCCGAGAAAAACAGTGACAGCGGCGCCGCAAGCAGGACGCCGGCAGGGCCGAACAGAGTGCCGAACACGATGATCGAGATGAGCGACACGACGGGAGGCAGGGCCGTCGCCTCGGCCTGAACCAGCGGCGTGATCACGTCCCCTTCGACCAGATGCACCCCGCAAAAAAGCAGCACGACCCAAACCACATGCAAAGGTCCGACATTAAGCGCGACCAGTATCGCCGGGACCGTGGACAGGATCGTGCCGACATAGGGAATGAAACTCAGTATCCCGCTCAGCAATCCCAGGGCCAGGGCGGCATCGATGCCCAGCAGCCACAGGCCGATGCTGGACAGGACCGTGATCGAGGCCATCACGATCGCCTGACCGACCAGCCAGCGCCGCAGAAGCGTCTCCACCCGATGGAACAACTCGTCGAGACGGCCATGGTAGGCCGGGGGCACGGCCTTCAGCATGAGATCCCGATAGAGTGCGGGCTGTGCGGCGATATAGATCGCCACCACCAGCATGATCAGGGCGTACCCCACGGCCGCCGCCAGGGACCTGACCGCCTGAGCCAGCAACAGCGCCACCTTTCCGGTCGTGTCCGGCACCGGCATCTCCCGCGCCTGTTCGAAGGCGAAGCGGGCAAAACGGTTGGTCTGGATCAACTCGACGAACAGGGAAACCCCGGCAGGCACCTGCCGTTTCAATTCGTCGACCTGTCCGGCGATGATGCTGCCGAACAGCCACAGGATGAGCGCGGAGACGGCGACCACGCCGGTTATGGCGATACCGAGTGCGGCTCCGTCGGCGATACCGGTTCCCTGCCTGATCAGGCGGGTCGCCGCGCGCAGCCCGATCGCGAGAAGGACGGCGCCGAAGATGATGATGGCCAGCGCCGCCAAGCGCCATAGCGCCAGGGCCATGCCGATCATCAGCAGGGTGATGGCGACACGGCGCACGAACTCTCCCAACCCGATCGCCGATTTACCGAGGTTTCGATGAACCATGGCGGCCCCTCCGGAGCTTTGAAAAGGTACCTTTGCTCAAGGGTCCTACGGCCGCACCGATCAGTTCGATGCCTGCCAGGGCGGCGCCCGCGGCGGCAAGGGAAAGAGCACTCTGCGACACGCTCAAGGGAACGAATTCGAACAGCGAACGAATTTGAGGCACCGAAAAGGCAAGCCCTAGCGCCGCGGCCGTAGCCGCCGCGACGATACCGAGGACGCGATTGGGCTTCAGCCTGCCCGGCACGATCATGCCGGACGAAGATTTATTGGCGAGAATCAGCCCGAAATTTCCCAAAACCATCGTCAGGAAAGCCATCGAGCGCGACGTGCCGTCGATCCCTTGTCCTCCCGCCACCAGGACGATCAGCGCCGCCGCCAGCACGATGGTGCCTTGGAGCAGAGAACGGACGATCAGCCGCCGGTCGAACAAAGGCGCGCCGGGCCGGCGGGGCGGACGTTCCATGATATCGGGCTCCTCGGCCTCCGCCTCGAAGGCGATCGAGGAAACCGGGTCGATGATCAATTCAAGGAAGACGACATGGACCGGTCCCAGCAGGATGGGCCAGTTCAGCAGAACGGGGATCAGGGACAGGCCTGCGATCGGCACATGCACCGCTAGGATATAGCCGAATGCCTTGCGCAGATTGTCGTCGATGCGGCGGCCGCAGCGGACCCCGGCGACCAGACTGGAGAAATCGTCATCGAGCAGCACCACCGCTGCCGATTCGCGGGCTACGTCGGTCCCCCGGCCGCCCATCGCCACGCCGATATGGGCGGCCTTGAGCGCAGGCGCATCATTGACGCCATCGCCGGTCATCGCCACCACCTCGCCACCGCGTGTCAGGATCTGTACGAGGCGGAGCTTCTGGTCGGGCGCGATGCGCGCGAAAATACAGGTCCGCCTGACTGTCTCCAGCGCCTGTTCATCGTCCAGCGCCGCGAGCTCGTCTCCGGTCATGACGGGGCTATCCGGAATCCCCGCCTGGCGGGCGATCGCCTGAGCCGTCACCGGATGATCGCCGGTGATCATCGCAACCTTGATTCCGGCGGTATGGCAGGCCGTCACCGCTTCGGCCACGCCCGGCCGCAGCGGATCGGCAAGGCCGATCAGGCCGATGAGGGTGAAGTCGATATCGTGCTGGCGGTCTGGCATCCGGCCATCGACGGCTCGGCCTTTCGCAACGGCCAGTACCCGCAGACCGCGCCCGGCCAGTTCCGAAGCCTCCCGCTCGAGGTGGCTCAAGCGGTCGGGAGAAAGATGGCAGAGATTCCCGATCGCCTCGGGGGCGCCTTTCGAGGCGATGATCCAGGGCGGCCCTTCGCGGGGCTGCCAGATTTGCGACATGGCCATCAGTTCGGGTGAAAGCGGGTAATCACGCACAAGCGACCAGTCGGCATGCAAATGCTCGGTACGGGCAAGAGCCGCGGCGCCAAGCGCCATGAACGCCTGTTCCATCGGATCGAAAGGATCGGGCCGGCTGGCAAGGATGGCGAACTCGACGAGCTCGTGAAACTCTTCGGGAAGCGAGTCGAGGGCGGCGCCGGTGATGGGGAGTTCCGCTCCCCCGGCGCGCAGCACGGCGATCTGCATGCGGTTCATGGTGAGAGTGCCGGTTTTATCGGTGCACAGGATGGTCGCCGCTCCCAGCGCCTCGACCGCCTCGGCCCGACGGGTCAAGACGCGGCGCTGCGACATCCTCCATGCGCCGAGAACCACAAAGATCGTCAGGACTAGCGGAAATTCTTCGGGCAGGGTCGCCATGGCCAGGGTGATGCCCGCAAGAGCTGCGGCGGTCCAGTCGTGGCGAAGCACGCCGTACGTCCCAGCCAGCAAGAGAGACGAAGCGATGCCCGCCACGGCAAAGAAGCGGACGAGCGATCGGGTCTGGCGCCGCAGCGGAGTCGGCGCGCTCTCCAGGACCGTGAGGCTCCTGCCGATGCGGCCGAGTTCGCTGTTTGCCCCCGTGGCGACGATCTCGGCAAGTCCGGTACCCGCGACCACCAGACACCCGGACCGGACATGGTCGTCGCCTCCGACGGCTTTCAGGACGGGGACGGACTCTCCGGTCAGGATGGATTCGTCGACCTGCAGGCCTGCCGCTTCGAGCACCAGGGCGTCGGCGGGAACGCGATTGCCCTCCGCCAGAACGATCAGATCTCCGCGGACCAGCCGGCGCGCATCGAGTGTTTGGCGAACGCCCCCGCGAATGACCGTCGATTGGATACCCGAAAGGTCTCTCAAGGCGGCCAAAGCTCTTTCCGAACGGCTTTCCTGGAGAATCACCATCACGACATTGAGAATTGCGAAAGCCAGGAGGATCGATGCTTCGGCCGGATTGCCCAGAATCAGATAAAGCAGCCCAGCGGCCAGAAGCAGTTGCAGCATCGGTTCGCGCAACGCATCGACGGCGATTCGCCCGACCATGCGGCGACGCTCCTGTGGAAGTTCGTTGAGGCCCTCCGCAGCAAGGCGCTGAGCGGCCTCGGTCGTGGCAAGACCGTTCCAGGGCATGCGGTGATTGTCCCGCCCGGCGCCCCATCGAACATTGATATGGCGCAAATCGGAACACCCGCCGTGACCTTATTCTCCACCGGGCTCGCGACGTGTGGTGAGGATGCATCATGAATTGTCCGACCCTGATGGTTTTGGCCGAACTGGGGCGCTCTAACGCATCGCTTCTTGCGGTGGCCCACGACATTGCCAAGCGGACTCATGCTTCGATAATCGGCGTTGCCCGGGCCCGACCCATCGAGGCCATGATTGCTCCCGTCGGCATCTCGGCCGGCGATGTGGTCCGCGAGGACATCGATCGCATCGAGCGGGAGGCCATGGCCGCCGAAGCGGAATTCCGCAATCGAATGAAGACCCGCTCCCAAAGGCTGGAGTGGGACATGGCCCTCACGCCTCATTCGCTGTCGCGTGAAATCGCCGATCTAGCCTGCGCGGCCGATATTCTGATGGTTGGCCTGGCGCAGGACAGGGACGACCTCTCCAACTCGTCGCGGCGGCCGGATGCCGGCGACCTGATCATGCGGGCCGGCAGGCCGGTGCTCGTCGTTCCTCCCGGCATCGAGCGCTTCACCTTCGGCGGGGCGCTCGTCGCATGGAAGGACTGCCGCGAAGCGCGGCTTGCTCTGGCGGCAGCACTGCCCCTTCTCCGCTTGATGAACCGGGTCGTCGTAGCCGAGATCACCGACGAGGCGTCCCCCGAGGATGCCGAAGCGCGGCTGCGAAGGATAACCGGATGGCTGGCGCGCCAAGGAATCGAGGCCGTTCCCCATATTGCATCGCCCTTGGGCCAGGATGGCGACCGACTTCTCGAGCTGGCCGAGGAGAAGGGAGCCGAATTAATCGTCGCGGGGGCTTATGGCCATAGCCGCGCCAGCGAATGGGTACTGGGCGGGATGACCCGCACGCTTCTACATCGCTGCAACCGTTGCACCCTGCTGTCGCATTAGGGAATAGGAACTCTGGGCGTCAGCTCAGGAAACCGGCCTCGCATAAGATCACAAACAAGGCTCCGTGAGCGTCTCAGGGATGAAAGCACCCGAGAGGGTCTTCCGTACTTCGACACACAGATCCTCCACGAGTTGCAGCACGTCAGCTGCCGCCGAGGCGAACCCGCAAACAATCTTTTGGTGTCGAGATAATGCGGTCTGCGCCGCCTTCGCCATCGAGTTCAAAAGCGCTTGGGCGCGGACGATTTAGCCGATCGCCCGCCGCTCGGCGTCGCGCATCAAATCGAGGCCCTTCATCATCTCGTTCTGGATGAAGTCGGCGCGCTTGACCGGGCCGCCGGCATTGTCGTGCGGGAACTGGCGGGCGAAGATGTTCATCTTGACCGTCAGGCCGCACAGGATGGCGCCGATCGCCACATGCTGCTGTTCGATCATGGAGCGGACGGAGCGGAACTCCTCCTGCGTCATGTTCTCGAACAGCTTTTTGGTGCGGGCCTCGATCAGGTTCAGGCGCTTGGCGAGGCCGCCGCGCAAGGATTGCAGAGCCTGTTCGACCACGTCGCAGGTGCGCATCAGCGCTCCGTTCTGCTTCAGCTGGTAGCTGCTGCGGATCATTTTCAGCGCCCCGACCACACTGTCGAAATAGGGGGCCAGACGGTCCAGGCAATGGCGGAAATAGGACAGCGACAGGAAGGTGTCGCCGTAATCCTCGAGGAATTTCGGCACCTCATGGACCTCGACGCTGAGCGTCCTGGCCATCGCGAACAGACGCTCGCGCACCTTTTTCACGTCCGGGTCCTGGAACAGCTTCAGCACGTCCTGGAAATTGGCCAGTTCGACATCCTCGCCGGCGAACAGCACCTTCACCAGCGGACGGGTGAAGGCCACCATATATTTGCCGAGTTCGGCCTGCTTGGCGTCGGACAGGCGCAAGGCGCTGACGTCGTTGACCTGGATGCCCTGGTTGCGCAGCGCGATGCGCAGCGAATAGATGTCGAAGCTGGGCAGCAGCGCGAGTTTGCGCAGCAGCGCGTGATCGGGATGGATCGTGCCTTCGGGCCAATTGAATTTCTGCGGCAGCACCTCGATGTCGAGCTGCCCGGAGCCGGCCACATCGTCGCGGAAAACCTCGACCACGCTCTGCAGCTGATGATTCTTGATCATCCGCGCTTCCTGCAGGATCGGCGTCTCGATCGGCATGATGCTGAGAGGCAGCATGAACAGCGAATCCATGTCGCTGTCTTCGATGGGTTCCAGAAAATCGACCATCGCCCCAGCCTTACCCCCCAGTTGGCATGCGGCGCCATTCTCTGCGGAAAGACGCGGCCTGTCCATGCTTAGCGCATGAATTTATAGCGGAATCTCCATTTCCACCTTCCAGCGCACGGTGCCGGATGGGCTGGCGTCGGTGGCGCCGAACAGATAACCGGCCTCGTAACGCAAGCGGCCGGCAGATCCCAGCAGGAAGGTTCCGGTCGCGACCGGACCGGCGATCAGTTGTCCCCGCTCGAACCGGTCCGGCTGATCGACGCGCCCGGCCTGGCCGAATAGCTCGACGGCCGGCGCGAATTGCCGCCAGATATTCCAGCGGCTCTGCCAGGCATAGGAGAAGCGCAGGCCGGACACGTCCTCGTCGGGGCTGAAGCCCTTGTCGAAGAACAGGTCCAACGTGTGGGTGGTGCGGCCGATATCCTTGAGGAAGACGCCTCCCACCAGCACCCCGTCGGGATTTTCCCGGCCATGCAGGGCAGACCGGTCATATTCCGCATAGAGGCCGGCATCGACCCAGCCCTCGCCCGGTTCGGTCAGGCGGATCAGCGTCTCCAGCTGAACGCCGTCGATCTGCGTCGGATTGCCCGGCCCCGCCTCGCGCTCCCACTCCAGTTCGGCGCCGACATGCCACCAGCGGGTGATGCCGGTGCCGAGATCGAGCGAATAGACTCGCCCGCCGTCCCGATCGGCGGAACCCTCATGCTCAATCTCGATTTCCCGGTAATCGATCTCGTTGGGCGAGACCAGCCGCAATTCGTCGGCGCGCGCGGCGCCGGCGAACAGCAGCGCCGCGGCCACTACGTTCCTCATTTGACGATCAACAGACCCTTGGTCGCCTGATGGCGATCGTCATAGAAAGGGTAATTGCCGGGGTCGAGCGGCCCGAGAAAAATGCCCCGCTCCTCTCCCGGCTCGATCACCTCCTCGCGGTCGAGCTCGTCGCTCTCCCATTCGATCGTGCCGGCGCTGTCATTCTTGATCAGCAGCTTGAATTTGACGTGGGCCGGCGCCTCGATCTGCTCGGGAACGAATTTGTGGTCGCGCAGGGTAAGCCGCAGCGGCTCATCCGCCGCCAGCGGCGACACGGCGGCGATGAACAGGAGGAGAGCGAACAGCGTCTTCATGTCAGTGCGCCTCGGCGGCAGGCTTCTGGCGGAAGGCCAGTATCAGCACGATCATGACGGCGAGCAGGATGCCGCTGGCCACAAACCGGTTCAGTTCCAGACCGCCCTCCTCGGCCGGCTTGTCGAAGAAGTCGCCGACCACCGCGCCCAGCGGACGGGTCAGCACGAAGGCGCCCCAGAACAGCGCCGTACGCGAGATTTTGGTGGCGAAGTAAAGAACCGCCAGGACCGCCAGCGCCCCGCCGAACACGCCGATGCTGCCGAGATAGCCCAAGCCCGCATCGTCGGCCATCCAGTCGCCCAGCGCCGTGCCCAGGGTCTGCGAGAACATGATGGTCACCCAATAGAACGCCTCGGCTTTGGGCGAGCTGACGGTGTCGATCGAGACCGAACCCATCACCTTGTGCCACACCGCGAAAGAGGCCAGCAGCAGGATCAGCAGCAGCGAGGAACCGCCGGCATAGCCGATGCCCAGGCTGCGGTCGGCGAAATCGGCCAGGGTGGTGCCGACGGTGGTGGTGGCGATGATGGTCAGCCAATAGAGCGCCGGATGGAAGGCGCGCGCCTTGATCTGCGCCGTCACGGCGGCGATGAAGATCACCGCGAAGATGCCGGTGCCGACCAGGTAGCCGAGATCCATCGACATCGAGACGGCATCGCCGCCGGTCTCGCCCAAGGTGGTGGCGGCGATCTTGATCAGCCAGAAGACGAACGTGACTTCGGGAACCTTGGCGAGAGCGCGTTGCATCGGCGCGTGCATTGTCTTGTCCTTGTCAGAAAGCCCGACCTAACCATGCGGCCGGAGGGAAGCGCCACTAACAATTGCGTTAAAGCGGGTTGGACGGCCAGCGCTTTGACGAGAATCAAGGCGGCGGGACATCCGGGGCGCTACCAATGGGCAAGCATCGCGCAACCAGCATCGAGGAAAATCATGAAACTCCGCATCGCCGCCCTGTTCCTGCTGGCCTGTTCCGCGCTCGCACAGGCGACGCCGGCTTCGCGGGACGAGGATTTCGCCCCCTGCACGGACGCCGGCACCGGCCCCGAATTGGCCGGCTCCCTTTGCGCCCATTTCCCGATCCCCGGCGGCAAGGGAACCCTGCTGTTGCGGCAATTCCCATCCGCAGCGCCGTCGCGCGGCCAGGTCTGGCTGCTGGCGGGCGAATCCGGCTCGACGCTCTACCCCCTCATCGGCACGCTGCGGAAGGCATTCCCGGGCTACGACCTCATCGTTCCCGACCGCCGCGGCTCCGCCCATACCGCCGCCCTCGACCTGCAAGCCGAGATCGATCACTACGCAGGCGGCGGCGCCACGCTGCTGTATGGCGCGACACAGGGAAGCGAGGTCGTCCTCAAAGCGCTGCCGCTGGTGCGCACGCACAGGATCGAGGCGGTCATTCTCGACAGCCCGCCCCTCACCGTGGGTGGCATCGCCCCCGAACAAACCCCATCGCCTGGGGAACAGGGCCTCGACCTCTCTCCGCCCCGGACCCTGGTGCTGCAAGGCGACGCGACCACGCCCCCGCCCGCGGAACTCGACAAAAAGGCGCCGGTAACCACCTATGCCATCGAAGGCGCACCGAGTTTCCTGATGCTGACGGTTCCCGAATGCGCGGCCCCGCTGGTGCATGATTTCGTCGAAGGCGGTTCCGAAGGCGGCGCCCCCTGCGCGGCGAGGCTCAGCATCCGCTTCTGACGCCGGCCTATTGAATTGTCCACCGCGCGACAGCAGATTTGCCGCGTAGGAGGACATCATGACCCATCGTACGCTTGCGGGCGCCCTCGGCGCCGTTTTGACGACCCTGCCGCTCTTCGCCTTCGCCCAGACGCCAGGCGCCGCCTCGTTCGGCGAGCATTGCGCCGCCTGCCACGGCGACCGCGGCCAGGGCGGGGCCAACATCCCCGCTTTGACCACGCCCCATGCGCAGCAGCAAAGCGAGCAGGCGCTGTTCGACTTCATCACCAAGGGCAATCCGTCGAACGGCATGCCGTCCTGGGCCCAGCTGCCCGAGACCGAACGGCGCCAGCTGGTGGCCTTCGTGAAAGCCCTCCCCGCCGGCGCGGTCGCCACCACGGCGCAGTCGACCGTCACCGCCGCGTCTCCGCTCAACGCCCCGCCGCCGACGCCGCCCTTCACCGATTTCCGCTATGAATCGCCGGGCACCATCCACAAGGTGACGGTGAGCGATCTGCCGCAGCCCTTCGCCACCGACTCGGCCGGCAATCCGCCCAAAGTGGTGCCGCGTCCCGAAGGCGCCTGGCCCAAGACCCTGCCCGGCTTCAAGGTCGAGCTCTATGCCGAGGGCCTGACCAATCCGCGCCTGACCCGCACCGCGCCCAATGGCGACGTGTTCGTGGCCGAGACCAATGCCGGCCGCGTCCGCGTCTTCCGCGGCATCACCGCGGACGGCAAGCCCGAACAGGTCGAGATCTTCGCCGAGGGCATCGCCAAGCCGTTCGGCATCGCCTTTTATCCGGCCGACAAGCCGAAATGGGTCTATGTCGCCGGCTTCGACCGGGTGATGCGCTTCCCCTATCAGGCCGGCGACATGAAGGCGCGCGGCCCGGCCGAGCAGCTGACCGAGATCCCGGGCGGCACCGGCCACACCTCGCGCGACGTGCAGTTCTCGAAGGACGGCAAGACCATGTTCGTCTCGGTCGGCTCGAAGTCGAACGTCGACGATACCGACACCTCGCCCGAGGAAAAGGACCGCGCCGACATCCTGCAATTCACGCCCGAGGGCAAGGACAAGAAGATCTTCGCCTATGGCATCAGAAATGCCGTGGGCCTGGCGGTCGATCCCAAGACCGGCGAGCTGTGGTGCTCGGTCAATGAGCGCGACGGGCTGGGCGACAATCTGGTGCCCGACTACATCACCCATGTCGAGCCGGGCGGCTTCTATGGCTGGCCGTGGTGGTATATGGGCCAACATCAGGACCCGCGCCATCAGGGCAAGCACCCCGAACTGAAGGACAAGGTGATCACCCCGGACGTGGTGCTGCAGCCGCACAACGCCTCGCTGGAAATGACCTTCTATGACGGCAAACAGTTCCCCGCCGAGTACCAGGGCGACATCTTCGCCTCCGAGCACGGCTCGTGGAACAAGGCGGTGCGCGTCGGCTACGAGGTGATCCGCGTGCCGCGCCACCAGACCGGCCGGGCCAGCGGCGAGTACGAGGACTTCCTGACCGGCTTCGTCATCGACAACGAACATGTCTGGGGCCGCCCGGTCGGCGTGACCGTCGCCAAGGACGGCTCGCTGCTGGTGGTCGACGACGCGTCGGGGTCGATCTGGCGGGTCAGCTATACGGGCAAGTAACAAAACCCAAGGACGGAACGATTCCCCCGGGAATCGTTCCGCGGCCGCTCGCGGCCGGCGCGCTGCCGATGGCCGCACTCACACAGGCAACATAGCTTGGCGCGGTAGCCAAGCGGCTGGAAGCCGCGCCCGGCGCCTGAGGGGCTAATGTTAAGCTCCGGGCTTGCCCGCCGCCTGATCCAGCGCCTGCAACACGGCATCGTCCGTCAGCAATTCCGGCAGCACCACGCCGTTCGGCGCGCCCGGACCATAGACCACATCGAACGGAATGCCGTACCGGCCGAAGCCCGCCAGGTAATTGGAGATGGTTTCGTCGGGACGGGTCCAGTCCGCCTGCATCGCGACCACGTTCGGGGCGTGCAGGCGCTTGGCGACCTCGCCGCGATAGACCACCGTCGCCTTGTTGACCTGGCAGGTCAGGCACCATTCGGCGGTGACGTCGACGAACACCACATGGCCGGCCGCCACTTCGGTCGCCACCGCGGCCTGGTCGAACGGCTTCCACAATCCCTTGGCCGCGGCATGGCGGTCTTCCGCCGCCGGCGCATCGCCGAACGCCGACAGGCCGACGGCGGCGGCCACCGTCGCCACCATCACCAGACCGCGCGGAATGGCGGGAATGCGATGCGCCAGGGCCAGCAGGACCAGCGCCAGCGCCATCGCCGCGGCCACCGTCAGGCCGATCTGCAGCCCGATCACGATCACCAGCACCGACAGCAGCCAGATGCCGGTCGCCAGCAGGGCCAGGCCGAGGATCTTGCGCGCGATGATCATCCAATTGCCGGGGCGCGGCAGCTTCTGCGCCAGCTGCGGCCAGGCCGCCACGGCGAGATAGGGTGCGGCCATGCCGACGCCCAGCAGCAGGAAGATCGAGAAGATCTCGACGGTGCCGTGTGCTAAAGCAAAGCCGACGGCGGTGCCGAGGAACGGCGCCGAACAGGGCGTCGCCAGCAGGGTGGCGAAGGCGCCGGTGGCGAAATGGCCGCCCCAGCCCTTGCTCGGCCCGGCATTGGCGCCGATGTCGGCGAGGAATTGCGGCAGCGGAATCTCGAACCAGCCGAACAGATTGGCGGCGAACAAGGTCACCAGCGCGATCATGATGCCCAGGAACAAGGGCTGCTGGAACTGGATGCCCCAGCCGACCGCCGAACCGGCCAGCTTGACCACGCTGGTCACGGCGGCCAGGGCCAGGAAGGAGACGATGATGCCGGCGGCGGTGGCCAGGAAGCTGGAGCGCACCTCGCTCTTTTCGGCGCCGCCATGGCTGATCAGGGCCAGCACCTTCAGCGACAGCACCGGCAGCACGCACGGCATCAGATTGAGGATCAGCCCGCCCAGCAGCGCCACGCCCAGCATGGCCAGCAGACGGGGGAAACGGATGCCGGGCTGGGGCGCGGCGGGATCGGCCTCGATCTCCATGCCGCGGTCGCCATCAACCACGGTCAGCACGACGGGCTTGCCGAGCAGGCCGCCCTCGCCGGTATTCTCGACCGGCTTGACGTGGAACACCGCCTTTTTGCCGCCCTGCTGCAGCTCGACGCGCGGCCGCGAGAACTGCATCTGGTCGGCGCGTTCGAGGAACAGGTCGGGGTCTTTCAGCGCCGGATTGGCGGCAACCGTAACCACCAGCTCGCCCGATTCCGAGGCCTCGGCCGAGACCAGCGACAAGCCGGCGCGCGGACCGTCGCCCGGCACATTGGCGGCGAAGCGGCTGATATCATGGGCATGCGGGGTCGCCGAAGCCGGACCGTTGGGCAGCGACATCGACAGATCGGCATGCTGGGGGACGCACACCACGGCGCAGGTCAGGTAATCGACGGCGGCGCGCAGGATCAAAGGCTGCGACGAATCGGTGACCCGGGCCGCCAGCGGCAGGATCACATGGCCCTTGTACCCCATCGTTTCGAGGCCGGAAATGCTGAAGCGATGGGGCGCCGGCCACGAGATGACCGTGTCGGCCAGATTGTCCGACCCCTTCCAATCGATGGCGGGCGGATAGCCGGCATCGCCGGGCGAGCGCCAGTAGATTTTCCAGTCTGGCTGCAGCTCGAACTCGAGTCCCAGCTGCACCGAACCGGCGTCGCCGACCGCCGTTACGGCCGACACCAGGCGGATGCGTCCCTGCTCCGTCGTCACCCAGTTCGAGGCTGCCGGTTCGGCCATCGCCGCCTGTGCCGAAATCAGGCCGATCAGAAGCGCGGCCAACCATTTAACCATCAATCTCACCCTTGCTCTAACCTTGCTTTAAGCCCCGCAGAAGCATATCTGATGAATATGTCTACGCTCATCAACCCCTCAGGCTATCTGGCTGGCCAAATGTTGATCGCGATGCCCCAGATGCGCGACGCGCGCTTTTCCCGGGCGGTGGTCTATATGTGCGCCCATACGGCCGAAGGCGCCATGGGGCTGGTGATCAACCGCATGTTCAACGGCCTGTCCTTCCCCGACCTGCTGGAACAACTCAACATCGAGCCGACCCCGCTGTGCGATCCGATCAAGATCCATTTCGGCGGCCCGGTCGAGGCTGGCCGCGGCTTCGTGCTGCATTCCACCGACTATGTTCAGGAAACCACCCTGGTGGTCAATGACGAGGTCGGGCTGACCGCCACCATCGACGTGCTGAAAGCGATCGCCAACGGCCAGGGCCCGGCCCGCAGCCTGCTCGCGCTGGGCTATGCCGGCTGAAGCGCCGGACAGCTCGACAACGAGATCCGCGACAATGCCTGGCTGAGCGTCGAGCCCGACAATGAATTGCTGTTCGGCGCCGACATCGACCACAAATGGGAACGCGCCATCTCCAAGATCGGCGTGGACTTCAGCATGCTGTCCGGCGATGCCGGGCATGCTTAGTTTTTTTCCCTCAAGCGCCGGGCGCGGCCTCCGGCCGCTTGGCTTACGCGCCAAGCTATAGCGTCTGTGTGATCGACGCTGTTGGTAGCGCGGGGCCGCAGTCGCGGCCCGGAAAGAAGAGTTTGGAGCACTGTTATGTCGCATGATGCCACTACCGAAGATCTTTTTTTTCAGCGCGCCGGGCTCGACCGCGACGCGACCAACGCCTTGGTGGCCGATGCGCTGACCGGGGCGGATGATGGCGAGTTGTTCCTTGAATACCGCCAATCCGAGAGCATCAGCCTCGATGACGGCAAGATCAAATCGGCCAATTTCGACACCTCCATGGGGTTCGGCCTACGCGCGGTGTCGGGTGAGGCGACCGGCTTCGCCCATGCCAGCGAATTCTCGGAAGGTGCGCTGAAGCGCGCCGCCGATACGGTCAAGGCGGTGCGCTCGGGCCGGGGCGGCGAGGCCGCGGTCGGACCGGGCGGTACCAACACCCAACTCTACACAGACGCCAACCCGATCAATCTTATTCCCTTCGAGACCAAGGTCGCCCTGCTGCAGAAGATCGATGCCTATGCCCGCGCCAAGGACCCGTCCGTGGTGCAGGTGATGGCCTCGATCCTCGGCTCGTGGCAGGCGGTGCGCATCATCCGCGCCGTCGGTCAGTTCGCCTCGGACGTCCGCCCCATGGTGCGCCTCAACGTGTCGGTGATGACCGAACGCGACGGCCGCCGCGAAACCGGCAGCCATGGCATGGGCGGACGCGTCACCTATGACGGCCTGATCGACGAGACCGCCTGGAAGGCCGCCGTCGACGAAGCGCTGCGCCAGTCGTTGCTCAATCTCGATTCGGTGCCGGCGCCGGCCGGCGACATGACCGTGGTGCTGGGGCCGGGCTGGCCCGGCGTGCTGCTGCACGAAGCCATCGGCCATGGCCTGGAAGGCGATTTCAACCGCAAGGGCACTTCGGCCTTTTCGGGGCGCATCGGCGAGCGCGTCGCCTCGCCGGGCGTCACCGTGGTCGATGACGGCACCCTGCCCGACCGCCGCGGCTCGATCTCGATCGACGACGAAGGCACCGCTTCGTCGCGCTCGGTGCTGATCGAGGACGGCATCCTCAAGGGCTATATCTTCGACCGCCTGAATGCCCGCCTGATGGGCGTGCGCCCGACCGGCAACGGCCGTCGCCAATCCTATGGCAGCCAGCCGATGCCGCGCATGACCAACACTTTCATGCTGAATGGCGACAAGGACCCGGGCGAGATCATCGCCTCGGTCAAGAAGGGTATCTACGCCGTCAATTTCGGCGGCGGCCAGGTCGACATCACCAGCGGCAAGTTCGTCTTCTCGGCGACCGAGGCCTATCTGGTCGAGAACGGCAAGCTGGGCCCCGCCGTCAAGGGCGCCACCCTGATCGGCAACGGCCCCGACGTGCTGACCCGCGTCTCGATGATCGGCAACGACCTGGCGCTCGATGACGGCGTCGGCACCTGCGGCAAGGACGGCCAGAGCGTGCCGGTCGGGGTCGGCCAGCCGACCCTGCGCATCGACGGCCTGACCGTGGGCGGCACCGCCTGACATCCGTCAGAGAACGTCTCGAACAGGCCGTAGACCATCACCGGGCCGGAAGGCTTGGTGATGCCGAACGGCTCTATCGGGAAATTCTCGCGCAGGATTCCCGCCACGCCGACGCGCTGCATCTGCTCGGGCTGATCGCCCATCAGGTCAAGCGGCACGATATCGCCGCCGACCTGATCGGCCAGGCGATCGCGGTCAATCCCAACGCTCCCTCCTATCAGGCGAACCTCGGCGCCGCGCTGATGAAGCTCGGCCGGATCGAAGAGGCTCTGGCGGCCTGCGATGCGGCGCTGGGGCTTTCGCCCGGCCATATCGATGCAGGGTATAATCGCGGCCTCATCCTGCACGAGCTCGGCCGACTGGACGAGGCCGTGACGGCTTTTGACCGCCTGCCGGACCACGCCCAGGCGCGGGCGGGCCGTGGGACCGCGCTATATGCTCTCGGGCGTCTCGACGAAGCCTTGGCCGCCTATGACGCCGCGCTCGAACTCGATCCCGATCAGGCCCTGGCGCTGTCGAACCGCGGCATCGTGCTCTATCTGCTCGGCCACGCGGAAGAGGCCCTGGCGTCCTATGATTCCGCGCTCCGCCTCGTGCCCGATCATGCCGATGCGCTTTCCAATCGAGGGCCCGCCCTGTGCGATCTGGGCCGCTATGCAGACGCCCTGGCCTCCTACGATGCGGTGATCCGCATCAGGCCGGACCATGCCCAGGCCCATTACAACCGCGGCACCGCCCTCTATGAGCTGGGCCGCATCGACGAAGCACGCGCATCCTATGAGGCCGCTCTGCGCCTCAAACCGGATTACGCCGAAGCGGCGAGCCAGCTTCTCCATTGCCTGCAAAGCCTCTGCCTGTGGGACGGGCTGGACCAGCGCCGCCAGGAGCTGCTGCGCCTGATTCCGGCCCACGGAGAGAGGATTCCGCAATTCCCGCTGCTCACCTTCGGCCTCACCGCCGAACAGCAGCTCATCGCGGCGAGGAACTTCGCGAGCAAACTGCCTGGTGCGCCGATCCCGCCGCGGCGCAAGGGCCCGAAAATCCGCGTCGGCTATATGTCCGCCGATTTCCGCATCCATCCGACCAGCCAATTGATCGCTGAACTGATCGAGCGTCATGGCCGGCAAGACTTCGACATCATCGGCTATTCCTTCGGTCCCGACGATGGCAGCCCGATCCGGCGCAGGCTGGCGGAAAGCTTCGACCGCTTCGTCGACCTTCGCGCCGCCACCCATGCTGGCGCCGCCCGAACCATCCGGCAGGACGGCATCGACATCCTGGTCGACCTCAATGGCTATACGCGCGGCGGACGCCCCCAGATCCTGGCTCGGCGGCCCGCACCCGTGCAGGTGAGTTTCCTCGGCTATCCGGGAACGATGGGGGCGGATTTCATCGATTACATCATCGCCGATGCGGTCTGTATTCCGCCGGGCGACGAAATCTTCTTCAGCGAGACGGTCATCCGTCTGCCGGATTGCTATCAGCCGAACGACCGGCAGCGCGAGATCGCGGAGACGCTGCCCCGTGAGGCGACGGGCTTCGTGTTCTGCTGCTTCAACAACAGTTTCAAGATCACGCCCGCTCTGTTCGCGATCTGGATGCGGCTGCTGGCCAAGATACCCGGCAGCGTGCTGTGGCTGCTCGACGGCCCGGCCACGGAAAATCTGAAACGGGAAGCGGTAAAGGCCGGCATCGGCCCGGAGCGCTTGATCTTCGCGCCCCGCCTGCCCCTGCCCGAGCATCTGGCGCGCCATCGCCAGGCCGATCTGTTTCTCGACACCCTGCCCTACAACGCCCACACCACCGCCAGCGACGCGCTGTGGGCGGGTCTGCCCCTGTTGACCTGCCGGGGTGAAACCTTCGCGGGACGGGTCGCCGCCAGCCTGCTCACGGCGGTTGGGCTGCCCGAGCTGATCACCTCGTCGCTGGAAGAGTATGAGGCGACGGCCCTGGCCCTGGCGACGGACGCCGCCAGGCTGGCCGGGTTGAGGGAAAAGCTCGCGGGCAACCGCGATACGGCGCCGTTATTCGACACCGATCGCTTCGCCCGCGCTCTCGAAGACGCCTATCGGCGCATCGCTCAGTAGCAATGCTCGCGGTAGACTTCGTCGATGTCGCCCTTCCAGCGGCCGGCGAAGTCGGCCAGCATCTCGTCGGCCGGCGACATCCCGGTCTCGACCGAGCGATCCAGCGTTTCCAGGAAGATCGCTTCCGTGCGGCCGAACTGATCATGCTCGCCACGGCGGTCGAGACCGTCGCGGGCGATCTTCAGCGTCTGGCGGGCGATGTCGAGCACCGTGCCCTTGCGGAACGGCGTCTTGAGGCCCTGGCGCGGAACGCCGGCGCGTAAGGACGCGCGTTCCTCCATCGACCAGTCCTTGACCAGATCCCAGGCGGCATCCAGCGCCACCGTGTCGTAGAGCAGGCCGACCCAATAGGCCGGCAGCGCACAGAGACGGCGCCACGGGCCGCCGTCGGCGCCGCGCATTTCCAGATAGCGTTTCAGGCGCACTTCGGGGAACACCGTGGTCAGGTGATCGGCCCAGTCGCCCATGGTCGGCAGCTCGCCGGGCAGCGCCGCCAGCTTGCCCTGCATGAAGTCGCGGAAGGACGAGCCGGCCACATCGATATATTTCCCGTCGCGATAGACGAAATACATCGGCACATCGAGCACGTAATCGACATGGCGCTCGAAGCTCATGCCGTCCTCGAACACGAAGGGTAGCAGGCCGGTGCGGTCGGGATCGGTGTCGGTCCAGATATTGGCGCGGAAGGATTCGAAGCCCGAGGGCTTACCGTCGACGAAAGGCGAATTGGCCCACAGCGCGGTGGCGATGGGCTGCAGCGCCAAAGCGACGCGGTACTTCTTGACCATGTCGGCTTCGGAGGAGAAATCGAGATTGACCTGCACGGTACAGGTCCGCAGCATCATGTCGAGGCCGAGATTGCCCTTGAGCGGCATATAGCGGCGCATGATGGCGTAGCGGCCCTTGGGCATCCACGGGATGTCCTCGCGCTTCCATTTCGGATTGAAGCCCAGACCCAGGAAACCGACGCCCAGCTTCTGCCCGATCTCCTTGACCTGGGCCAGATGCTCGTTGGTCTCGCGGCAGGTCTGGTGGACGCTCAGCAAGGGCGCGCCCGACAGCTCGAACTGCCCGCCCGGCTCCAGCGTGATGTTGGCGCCGTTCTGGGTCAGGGCGATGACGTGGCCATTCTCCTCGACCGGCTCCCAGCCGAACTGGGTCAGCCCCTGCAGCAGCGCGCGGATGCCGTTATCGCCCTCATAGGCGACCGGACTGTTGTCGGCCAGATGGAAGACGAATTTCTCGTGCTCGGTCCCGATCCGCCAGCTCTCGCGCGGCTTCGATCCTTCGGCGATGTACTCGACCAGCTGGGCTTTGGAGTGGATGGGCTCGACGTTCGGTTTGGCCGGCGCGGACATGCAGACGGGAGCTCCTGGTAGAATTGGCTGTAAGACTTAAGGGGGAGGGTCGCGCCAGTCGCCGCGGATGGCCTGATAGCAGGTCAAGGCAGCTATGGCGGCGGTGTCGGCCCGCAGAATACGCGGTCCCAGTCCGACGCGGACAGCAAACGTGAGACGCGAAAACCCGTCAAGTTCGGATTTCGCGAAGCCGCCCTCGGGTCCGATCAGCACGGCTGCCGGCCCCGGCGGAAGCTCGCCCAGCGCCTCGGCGATTGGCCGCCCGGCGCCGGTCTCATCCATCAACAGAAGAACGCGTCCCTCCGGCCATTTGGTGAGTGCGGCCTGCAAAGACAAGGGGGCGCGCAGCTCGGGCACCGTAAGACGTTCGCATTGTTCCGCCGCCTCGATGGCGATCGCGGCCAGACGCTCCTCGCCGACCCGGCTCATCACGGTGCGCTCGGTGAAAACCGGCTGCAGCACCGAGACGCCCAGTTCGGTAGCCTTCTCGACGATCAGATCGATGCGGGCCCGCTTGACGGCGGCAAACAGCAGCCACAGATCGGGCTCCACGGCTTGCGGCCGCAGCTGTTCGGCGACGGATAGGCGGACTTTCTTCTTGCCGGTTTCGGCGATGACGCCCCGCCATTCGCCGTCCCGGCCATTGAACAGGGCAACCTCGCCGCCGACGGCGAAGCGCATCACGTTCAGCAGGTAATGCGCCTGCTGTTCGCTGACCTGGATGTCGGTGCCGGCCGCCAGGCCCGCCTCGATGAAGAGGCGATGACGCGGGGCCGGCTCCGTCATTGCTTAGGCGGCGCGGGTCGCGCGCGGACGGCCCTGGCCGCCATTGCGGCCGCGGCCCTGCTGGGAACCGCGATTCTGGCCGTGACCATGCCCCTGGCCTTGGCCTTGCCCCTGGCGCTTCTGGCCGCCGGCGGACTGGCCGCCATGGCCGCCGCGGCCCTTGTTTCCGCCGCGCTGCAACTGGGGCGGCTTGACGTGCGGCGAATTGCGCTGGCTGGCGATCGAGGCGTCGTGGAAGGCATGGGCGTCGTCGCCCGGAACGGCCTGGCGGATCACCTTCTCGATGGCGCGGAGATAGGGAATCTCCTCCATCTCGCAGAAGGACAGGGCGACGCCCTCGGCGCCGGCGCGCGCGGTGCGGCCGATGCGGTGGACGTAGCTTTCCGGCTCGTTCGGCAGCTCGTAATTGACGACGTGGCTGACGCCCTCGACGTCGATGCCGCGCGCCGCGATGTCGGTGGCGACCAAAGCGCGCACCTTACCGGACTGGAATTCAGAAAGCGCACGCTGGCGCGCGCCCTGCGACTTGTTGCCGTGGATCGCCTCGGCCGGGATGCCCTGCTTGGCGAGCTGCTCGGCCAGGCGGTTGGCGCCGTGCTTGGTGCGGGTGAAGATGATGACGCGGTTGATGTCCTGCTCCTTGAGCACGGAGACCAGCAGGTCCTTCTTCTTGTCCTTCTGAACGAACATCACCTTCTGCTCGATGCGCTCGACCGTCGAGGAGGCCGGAGTCACTTCGATGCGCTTGTGGTTCTTCAGGGTCTGCTCGGCCAGCTGAGCCACCGCCGGCGGCATGGTGGCCGAGAACAGAAGATTCACGCGCTGCTTGGGCAGCATGGCGATGATCTTCTTGATGTCGTTGATGAAGCCCATGTCGAACATGCGGTCGGCTTCGTCGAGCACGAAGCACTCGACCTCGTCGAGCTGCGCATAGCCGCGCTGGGCCAGGTCGAGCAGGCGGCCCGGGGTGGCGACGACGATGTCGAGGCCGCCGGCCAGGGCGTTCATCTGCGGGGTGAAGCCGACGCCGCCGGTGATGACGGTGCGCTTGAAGCGCAGATGCACGCCGTAGGTGGCGAACGAGGCGCCGACCTGGACGGCCAGCTCACGGGTCGGGGTCAGAACCAGGCAGCGCACCTTCTTGGGGCCGGGGCGCTTCTTGGCTTCGGCCAGGCGATGCAGGATCGGCAGGCTGAACGCGGCGGTCTTGCCGGTGCCGGTCTGGGCGAGGCCCAGAACGTCCTGGCCGGACAGCACGACGGGAATCGCCTGCTCCTGGATCGGTGTGGCGGTCTCGTAACCTTCGGCGGCCACTGCCTGGCAGATCGGCGCCATAAGGCCGAGATCGGAAAAAGACGTCATATCGTATGATCTTTCACATGAAAGACGGCCGCCGGGTCGAATGCCCCTCTGCGGCCGTTAAAGTAGAATAGCTTATCCCTTGGAGCGGGCGGGATTTAGCCCGGCGGTCGATGTGACCGAAATCGCTTTTAGCGAGGGCGGCGGGGCGGTCCGCCCCGCTGCGCGCCCGGCGTAGGAGCGCGATCATCCCGGTGACGGAAATTGATGCGCCCCTTGGTGAGGTCGTACGGGGTCATCTCAACGGTGACCCGATCGCCCGCCAGAATGCGGATGCGGTTCTTTTTCATACGGCCCGAAGTGTATGCCAGCACTTCATGCCCACTTTCCAAGGCGACACGAAAACGGGCGTCCGGCAGGACTTCGCTGACGACACCTTCGAATTCGACGAGATCTTCCTTGGCCAAAGCAGGCTCTTCCTTCTTATCTTACAGCGGCTTCAGATTGGTCGCTTCGGACTTGCCGGTGCGGCCCTTCTGCAGGTCGAACGAGACCTTCTGACCTTCGGCCAGGCCATCGAGACCCGAACGCTGAACGGCCGAGATATGCACGAATGCATCCTGCCCGCCCTCATCCGGGGTGATGAAACCGAAACCCTTGGTCGCATTGAACCACTTGACAACACCAGTCGACATGACTGTTCTCCGATACTTTTAAGCCTAGCCCAGGGCAACATGCCGCTAGGGCACAAATCGCGTTCTGGGAGACTTCAGTACCGACGGTGTGGACGGTGGTGAGGCAGACCCAAATCTCGTTTGGTAGCAGCTATATGATCTCTAAAACCCCAAAGAGCAAGTCCTAATGTGACAGGATGATGCATAGCAGCAACGCAAATCCGGCTTTGCGCCAGCATCTGTTGCCCTTATTCTTACAACCATGACTCTTAACCTCGACTCGTTCACCGACATCACCACCGACGGCTGGCTGGAGCGCAAGGCTCCGCCCCATTGGCACCCTTATATGCGCCTGATGCGCCTCGATCGCCCGATCGGCACTTGGCTGCTGCTGCTCCCCGGCTTGTGGAGCATTTCGCTGTCCGCCGGCTTCTGGCGCGGCCTGTGGCTGTCGCTGCTGTTCGCCGTCGGCGCGGTGATCATGCGCGGCGCCGGCTGCGTGGTGAACGACATCCTCGACCGCAAATATGACCGCGCCGTCGAGCGCACCGCCGCCCGCCCGCTGGCTTCGGGCGAGGTCAGCCTCAATCAGGCGGTCGTCTTCCTGGCCGCTCTGCTGGGCGCCGGGTTGGTGATCCTGCTGACCCTCAATCATTTCGCCTTCTGGCTGGGCGTGCTGTCGCTGGCGCTGGTGTTCCCCTATCCGCTGATGAAGCGCCTGACCAACTGGCCGCAGCTGTGGCTGGGCCTCACCTTCAATTGGGGCGCGCTGCTGGGCTATGCCGCGGTGACCGGGCATCTGTCGATCAAGCCCATCCTGCTCTATGCCGGCGGCGTTTTCTGGACCCTGGGCTACGACACCATCTATGCGCTGCAGGATGTCGAGGACGACGCGGTGGTCGGCGTCCGTTCGACCGCGCTGCATTTCGGCAACGACACGCCCCTGTGGCTGATGCGCTTCTACAGCGCCGCCCTGGCCCTGTTCGCCTTGGCCGGGCTGGTGGCCGGGCTGCGCTGGGTGTTCATTCTCGGCATCCTGGCCGCCGGCGCGCATCTCGCCTGGCAGGTCCGCACGCTACGGATGGACGATCCGGCCGATTGCCTGGCCAAGTTCCGCTCGAACCGGATCTTCGGGCTGATCCTCTGGGCCGCCATCATCCTCGACCGCGTCCTGTGACGCCCACCGAGTTCATCCTGGCGCATACGGCGGTGTCGTCACCGCCGGCATGCCCGGAGCTGCGCCTGCATCTGGCCTCGGAAGTGACTCCCCTATGGGAGGCGACCGAGGCCTATCTCGAAAAGAACAATGTCCCGCCGCCTTACTGGGCCTTCCCCTGGGTCGGCGGACAGGCGCTGGCGCGGCACATCCTCGACAATCCGTCGCTGGTCGCCGGCAAGTCGGTGCTCGATTTCGCCTCGGGCAGCGGGCTGGTCGGCATCGCCGCCAAGATGGCCGGCGCCGCTCAGGTCCTGGCGACCGACATCGACAAGGTGGCGCTGGCATCGATCCATCTGAACATGGCGGAGAACGGCGTCACCATCCAGGCGTCCGACCATAATGTGCTGGATGATCAATATTGCCCGTGGGACGTCGTCGTCGCCGGCGACGTCTGCTATGAAAAGCCGATGGCCGAAACGACCTTCGCCTGGCTGCGCCGCTGCTCGGCGCAAGGCGCCAAAGCTTTGATGGCCGATCCCGGCCGCGCCTATCTGCCGAAAACCGGCTTGATGCGCCTGTCCAAGATCACCATCGCCTGCAGTCTCGATCTGGAAGACCGGACCAGCCGCGAAGTCGGCATCTACCAGATCGTCGGATAAGGGGGCTTGCGCCCCCCTCTCCTTATTACTTGTCGCGCTGTTCGTGGATGTGGGCGCTGTCGTTGTTCAGCTGGCGGTTCATCTTGGCCTGTTCGGCCTTGGTGATGTGCCCCTCATGCTTGGCCTCGTCGCGGCTTTCCTCGCGCGCCACCTTGGCGTCGCGGGCGGAATCGCGGGCGGCCTGCCGGGCGTTGATCTGGCCGTCGGCCACGCCGTTGGAAATGCGGTTCTGCTGAGTCTGCAGACGGGTATTGACCTCGTTCTCGCGCGGATGGCCGGGAACGTCCTGAGCCAGAACGGGGGCCGCGGCCAGCAGGACCGAGAGGGAAGCGGCGATCAAAGCTTGCTTCATGATGAAACCCTGCCTTCGAAGTGAAGATAGGGCCAGCCTAGCCGCCGACGGTCACGCCAGTACGGCGTGCCGGTTTCAAAGTGTAACCGGTGATAACACGCGCCAGCCGGGAAATCCCGGTGCCGTCAGACGACGGATTTCAGATAGGGCTGGGCCAGACGATTATTCTCGGGTTGGCCGAGTTCGTCGAGGCCAGGCGTCACATGCTCGGCGACCGACAGGATGCGGTTGCTCTCGTCGACATGCACGGCGCGGGACACCCGTCCGGGAATCTGCGACAGCGGCACCCGCTCATAGCCCATGATGATGGCCAGGTCGCCGGTCTTGAAATGGTGGGCGGCGGCGCCGTTCAGACAAACGGCGCCGCTCCCTTCCGGTCCTTCGATGACATACGTCGTCAGCCGCGCGCCGTTCGTGATGTTCACCACGTCGACGGCGGTATGAGGCAGGAGATGCGCAGCCCGCAAAAGCGTCGGATCGATGGTGATCGATCCGACATAGTTCAGATCCGCCCCGGTGACGGTGCACCGGTGGATCTTCCCATACATGAATTCGCGAGTGGCTTCCAATTTTAGTCCCTCAAGCGCCGGGCGCCGCCTTCAGGCGGCTTGGCTACCGCCTCGTCGACTCACCGGCTTAAAAGCCGGTCGGTCGCCTTCGCGCGGCCACACGAGGTGGCCGGGCCCAGCGACCGACCGGAGGTTATTACGACAGCTTCATCGCCTTCTTGAGGTTCTCATCGAGCTTGTCGAGGAACTGAGTGGTGGTCAGCCAGGGCTGGTCCGGGCCGATCAGGATGGCCAGGTCCTTGGTCATGAAGCCGGCTTCGACCGTCTCGACGCACACCTTTTCCAGCGTCTCGGCGAAATGCGCGACGTCGGGGGTGTTGTCGAACTTGGCGCGATAGATCAGGCCGCGGGTCCAGGCGAAGATCGACGCGATCGGGTTGGTCGAGGTTTCCTTGCCCTTCTGGTGCTCGCGGTAGTGACGGGTCACCGTGCCGTGCGCCGCTTCGGCCTCGACGGTGTTGCCGTCGGGCGAGAGCAGAACCGAGGTCATCAGGCCCAGCGAGCCGAAGCCCTGCGCCACGGTGTCCGACTGCACGTCGCCATCGTAGTTCTTGCAGGCCCAGACGAAGGCGCCGGACCACTTCAGGGCCGAGGCGACCATGTCGTCGATCAGGCGGTGCTCGTAGGTCATGCCGGCAGAATCCATCTGCGGCTTGAACTCCTGCTCGTACACTTCCTGGAACAGGTCCTTGAAGCGGCCGTCATAGGCCTTGAGGATGGTGTTCTTGGTCGACAGATAGACCGGCCACTTCTTCTGCAGGCCGTAATTGAAGCAGGCGCGGGCGAAACCGCGGATCGATTCATCCAGGTTGTACATGCCCATGGCGACGCCGCTGCTCGGGAAGTCGAAGACTTCGTGATGGATCGGAGCGGAGCCGTCGGCCGGCTGGAAGGACATGGTCAGCTTGCCGGGACCGGGCACCTTGAAATCGGTGGCGCGGTACTGGTCGCCGAAAGCATGGCGGCCGATGACGATCGGCTGGGTCCAGTTGGGAACCAGGCGCGGCACGTTGCGGCAGATGATCGGCTCGCGGAACACGGTGCCGTCGAGAATGTTGCGGATGGTGCCGTTCGGCGACTTCCACATCTTCTTGAGGCTGAATTCCTTAACGCGCGCTTCGTCCGGCGTGATGGTGGCGCATTTGACGCCGACGCCGTACTGCTTGATCGCGCGGGCCGAGTCGATCGTGACCTGGTCGTCCGTCTTGTCGCGATATTCGATGCCGAGGTCGTAATACTTCAGGTCGATGTCGAGATAGGGGAGGATCAGCTTGTCCTTGATGAACTTCCAGATGATCCGGGTCATCTCATCGCCATCGAGCTCGACGACCGGGGTCGCGACCTTGATTTTCGCCATTGTTGGAATCCTTTCGAGTTAGGGGGGTCTTTCCCGCGTCCGTTGGGGTGCGCCCCGCGCTCTGCCAGAGGTGGCGACGGACGGCGGAAGATTAGGCAATCAGTCGGGGGAAGGCAACCGCCTTACAGCCTCGAGAAATCCGAATGTTGGGGCTCTTTCAGGGAGTTCAAGCGCGTCAGCACGTCGTCGACGCTGTCGATCACCTCATAGAAGCCGGTGACGGTCGGACGGGCGAAGCCATGCGCGACGATCTTGTCGACCAGGTCAAGGAACGGCGTCCAATAGCTGTCCATATTGAGCATGATGACCGGCTTGTCGTGCAGGCTGATCTGCTTCCACGTCAGGATCTCGAACGTCTCGTCCAAAGTGCCGAGCCCGCCGGGCAGCACGCAGAAGGCATCGGCCTTGTCGAACATCAGCTTCTTGCGGGTGTGCATGTCGTCGACCACGGTCAGTTCGCTGACCTCGGCGAAGGGGTCCTCGTTGGGCAGGAAAAATTTCGGAATGACGCCCTCGACGCGGCCGCCGGCATCGAGCGTTCCCTCGGCCACCGCGCCCATCAGGCCCGAGCGGCTGCCGCCATAGATCAGCGTGATGCCGGCCTTGGCCAGCCCCGCGCCCAGCCGCCGCGCGGCGGCTGCCCATTTCTCGTCATGACCGAAGGAGGAACCGCAAAACACGCACAGCGACCGCACTGACATGACCTTCCCAATCACCGATTTTCCAGGCAAGCCCTCCGAAATACACGGCTTCGTGCCTTCGCGCCAGACCGAGAACGCCGGTTGCGCACTCCTGCCGCCCGTATTACCTTTCAAACCAACCAATTACTGAATCCTGCGAGGATCGTTGTCCCAGCCCTCCCGCCCCGTGCTGATCGCCGTTGCCGGCGCAGCCGTCATTGCCGTCGCCATCGGACTAAGCCTGTGGGTCAAGCGGCAGGAGGCCCCCGGGCCGACTCCGCCGGCCGCCGGCCAGAGCAAGACCGTCGCCGAGCAAAGCAACAAACCCAGTTTCGACGTGGTGCGGATCAATCCGCAGGGCGACACGGTGATCGCCGGCCGCGGCATGCCGCGCGCCGAGATCGTCATTCTGGATGGCGGCAAGGAAATCGGCCGCACCATCGCCGACAATCGCGGCGAATGGGTGTTCGTGCCCGACCATCCGCTGGCGCCCGGCACGCGTGAATTGACCCTGCAGGCCAGCAATCCCGACGGCAGCAAGAGCCAGACCGACAGCCCGGTCGTGCTGGTGGTGCCCGAGCGCGAGAACGGCAAGGGCGAGGCCCTGGCGGTCAAGGTCCGCCCGGACGGCTCGATCGAGGTGCTGCAAGGCCCGGCCGCGCTGGAAGGCGCCGGCGACCTGCGCGTCGAAGGCGTGCGCTATGACAGCTCGAACCGCCTGTCCGTCACCGGCCGCGCCACCGCCAAGGACCGCGTGCAGGTCTATCTCGACGACAAGCTGGTCGGCAAGACGCGCGCCGACGAAGACGGCAAGTGGCATGTCGGGCCCAAGCTGGCCCTGGCCGCCGGCGACCACAAGATCCGCGTCGACGAGTTGGGCGGCGACGGCAAGGTGGCGCACCGTATCGAGGTCACCTTCAATCCGGCCGGCCAGGTGCCTGCCGAAGGCAAGATCACGGTGGAATCGGGCGCCAGCCTGTGGCGCATCGCCCGCCGCATCTATGGCTCGGGCTTCGAATTTATGGCCATCTACCAGGCCAACAAGGAACAGATTCGCGACCCCAACCTGATCTATCCCGGCCAGGTGATCGAGCTGCCGGGCGCCAGCAAGCCCCAGTAAGCGGCCGTGTGACGTGCGCCCGGCGGTCAGCCGGGCAGCATCCTGATCATCGCCATCAGGCTGAGATAGGGCTTGAGCTGCACCAGCAGCCGGGCCAGCTCCGATACCAGTCCGACCGCGGTGATCGGGGCCGGCAGGGTCAGATCGGTTTCGAGCAGGATGCGCCCGCGCGACTGAACGATGATGGGGCCGAAATGCTGGTTGATGCCCTCGATGATCTGCGCCAGGAACTGCCGGCGCTGCACCGATTCCGCGCTGAAGGGCATGGTGCCCAGCGTCGCCGTGACGTGCGCCAGGGCATGGTCCGGGCCGGTCTGGCACTTAACGCCGAACGAGGTCTCGCGATAGCGAAAGCGGAAATTGAACGCCGGATGGATCGGACTCCCCAATTGACCGCCCTGCGCATGGACGATAGAGGAGATGTCGAGCGGAAGCTGCATCTCGCCGATGGACAGGGAAAATTCGGAGAGTTGCGGCATTTGCGGGTCCGACTGAGGTTGGATGGAGAGCCAAGCTAGCATGGTGCCGGTTTGCGGAAAACTGGCGCACCGGCAATTTACAGTTAAAATAGTCTGACAGATTTTCAGGGAGACCATCCGTGTCGTCGCAGGACCAATCCTCGTTCGAACAGTTCCTCATGCCGCTCCACCCCGAAGGCTGGCGTTTCGTCGCCCTGTTCGCGCTGGGGACGCTGGTGCTGTTCTGGCTGTGGGCGCCGCTCGGCTGGATCGGCGTGGTGCTGACCGTCTGGTGCGCCTGCTTCTTCCGCGACCCCGCCCGCGTCACTCCGTCGCGCGAAGGCCTGGTGATCAGCCCGGCCGACGGCGTCGTGCAGATGATCGTGCAGGCCCCGCCGCCGCCCGAACTGAACATGGGCGACGCGCCGATGACCCGCATCTCGGTCTTCATGAACGTCTTCAACGTGCATGTGAACCGCATCCCGATCAGCGGCACCATCGTCGACAAGGCCTATATTCCCGGCCAATTCCTCAATGCCGCCCTCGACAAGGCCAGCGTGTTCAACGAGCGCAACGCCGTGCGCCTGAAGATGGCCGACGGCCGCGACATCGCCTTCGTGCAGATCGCCGGCCTGGTGGCGCGGCGCATTCGTTGCGACCTCGAGCGCAATGATGCGGTGCGCACCGGCGAGCGCTTCGGCCTGATCCGCTTCGGCAGCCGGGTCGACGTCTATCTGCCGTCCGACGTGGTGCCGATGGTGATCGCCGGCCAGGTGACGACCGCCGGCGAGACCGTTCTGGCGGATCTCACCAGTGCCGAGCCGGCCCGCGAGGGGACCCGCGCTTAATGTTCAAGAGCCGCCGCCCGCGCCGCATCACCGGGCTGTCCATCAACAAGCTGATCCCGAACATCCTGACGCTGCTGGCGCTGTGCGCCGGTCTGACGGCGATCCGCTTCGGCCTGCACCAGAAATGGGAAAGCGCCGTGCTGTCGATCCTGCTGGCCGGCGTGCTGGACGGGCTCGACGGGCGTGTCGCGCGGCTGCTGCAAGGCACCAGCAAGTTCGGCGCCGAGCTGGACAGCCTGTCCGACTTCGTCAGCTTCGGCGTGGCGCCGGCCATGCTGCTCTATTTCTGGAGCATGCAGAATGCCGGCGGCGTCGGCTGGGCGCTGGTGATGCTGTATGCGGTGTGCATGGCGCTGCGCCTGGCCCGCTTCAACACCATGCTGGGCCAGCCCGATCTGCCGTCCTGGGCTTACAATTTCTTCACCGGGGTTCCCGCCCCGGCCGCCGCAGGATTGGTTCTGCTGCCGATGATGGCCAGCTTCCAGCTCGATCTGAACGGTTTCTTCCAGCATCCGCTGATCTGCGGCATCCTGCTGATCGTCGTTTCCTTCTTGATGGTTAGCAAGGTTCCGACCTATTCCGGCAAGCGTTTCCGCATTCCGCACAATTATGTGCTGCCGGTCATGCTGGTGATGGCACTTCTGGCCGCGTTCCTGGTTACGGCTCCATGGAGCACGGTTACCGCGGTGGCGCTGATCTATGCAGCTACCATTCCACTGAGCGCTGCATCTTTTGCAAAGCTGAAGCGTCAGACCGACCTCTTGCGCCCAGCCGAAACGTTGCAAAGTGACGACAGTCATCCGAAAGCGTGACTTTTAGGCCACAGATCAGTAAGATATTTGTGACATTGACGGTTTTTACGTTCTTCCCGATTGAGTTGCGCTTAATCGTCGCATAAATCTGCGGCGATAAATCCCCCCATAAACCTGTTCAAAGGGTTGCCATCATGCGAATTTCTT
>JAJPHO010000118.1 GCA_021325215.1 Alphaproteobacteria bacterium | reverse complement strand
TCCTGGCCGGCGAGCGCTCGAACTATATCCGGCCGCGCGACAATGACGCGATCCAGCGGCATTTCCCCGATTCGGAGATCCAGGTGATCGCCGATTCCGGCCATTGGCCCCATGCCGAGCACCCCGAGCGGTTCCTCGCCATGGTCCGCCCCCTGCTGAAGGCCAAGGACTAAAGGATCATGGCGATGGAAGGCGGCGTCCCGAAAAACACCCACCGCTGGCCGGCGACCATCTTCGGCGGCATCATCGGCGCCCTGTTCGCCGTCGTGGTGATCGCCGCCGCCGGCTACAACAAGCGCGACCAGCTGCGCAGCTGGCTGCTGGCGGACGAGGATGTGCGCCTGTCCCATCTGGAAAGCCGCGTCGCCGAACTGTCGCTGCGCCTCGACCAGCTCGCCGCCCAGACCGCCCAGGCATCGCATGAGCCGCCGGACACGGTGAAGCTGGAAGGCGAGATCGCCGATCTGAAGCGCTCCATCCCCGCCGAGGGCCTGATCCTGCGCCTGACCGAGCGTGTCGAGGCGACCGAACGCGCCGAGCGCGAACTGGGCCACGGCCATGCGCTGCTGCTGACCATCGGCCAGTTGCGCGACGCGGTCGACCGCGGCGACCATTTCTCCGCCGAACTGGCCGCCGCCCGTCAGCTGGCCAAGAGCGACGAAATCGCCCTGCTCGACAGTTTCGCGCCGGGCGCCGAGACCGGCATCGCACGCCGCGACCAGCTGCTGCGCGACTTCAAGCCGCTCTCCGAGAAACTGATCCAGCAGGAGGCCGACTCCGCAGAGCCCGGCTTCTGGCACATGATCGCCCGCCATCTGCGCAAGGTGGTTTCGTTCCGCCGCATGGATGGCCAGGGCAACGACGCCGAGGCCGTGCTGGCCCGCGCCGACGATTCGTTGCGCCACGGTGACTGGGACAAGGCGGTCGACGCCCTGCGCGCCTTGCCCGGCCCCTATCTCGACACCGCCGGCGACTGGCTGCGCCAGGCCCGGCTGCGCCTGGCCGCCGACCGCGCCTTGTCGCAACTGGCCGCAGCTGCATCCGCGCGCACGGCGCCCTCCGTCCCGACGGCGCCGTGACGGAGATCGTCTATCGCTTTCATCTCCCGAGCGGGGTCGAGGAGATCCGTCTCGATTTCGATCCCGACAGTTTCCTGCTGCTGACCCTGCCGGATACGCCGCCCCCGGCCTGGGCGAAACTCGATTTCCACAAATGCGGCCATTGTCCGCTGTCGTCCGGTGAAACGCCGGCCTGCCCCTTCGCTTTCGCCTTGTCGGGCTATGTCGACACTTTCGGCCATATGGTCTCGCACGAAGAGGTCGATATCGAGGTGATCACCCCGGGCCGCCATATTTCCGCCCGCCGGCCGCTGCAGAGCGGCATCGCCTCGATGGTCGGGCTGATCGGCGCCACCTCGGGCTGTCCGCATCTCGCTTTCTATCGCCCGATGGCGCGCTTCCACTTGCCCTTCGCCGAAGAAGAGGAGACCCTGTACCGCGTGCTGTCCCTGTTCCTGATGCGCGGCCTGCTTGCGGATGAACCCCACGATATGGCGCGCCTCAATGCGGTGATGGCCGACGTCTGCACGGTCAATGAGGGGATGGCCGAGCGGATCAAGGACGGGTTCGACAAGGATGCGATGATCAATGCCATCGTCGTCCTCGATTGCTTCGCCATGACGGTTCCGATGGCGATCGAAACCCGCTTCGACGGATTGAAGAAACTCTTCAAGGCTTAGGGGAAGCCCTGGTGAAAAGACTACCGATCGGCGTCAAATTCTTCGGCGTCTTCGCCTTGATCCTGGCCTGCATGGTGGCGCTGTCGACCGGCGCCTGGCACGACGTGGAAACGGTGCGACAGGCGGTGGTCGATCTGCGCCAGGGCCCGTTCCGCGCCGTCGAGGCCGGCCTGTCGGCGCAGCGCGACTTTCTGCAGCTGCGCGTGCTGCTGGCCGAGCATAAAGACCCCGACCTGCCGCATATGAAGCAGCGCCTGGAGACGGTGCGCCGCAGCCTCGATCTGTTCATGCATTCCTCGACCGACGGCACCATGCGGACCCACGCCGAGCATGCCGCCCGCCTGCTACTGGAATGGGAGCTGGTGGCGACCGAGGGCGGTCATGACCGCGAGCACCGGCTGGATCAGCTGAGCGCCATGATCCAATCCGACATCGACGCCAATGTGAAGGGCGCCCAGGCCGATTCCGATACGGCGGTCGCCGATGTCGAGCATGTGGTCGGCAATGCCGCCGCCATCATCGCCGCGATGAGCGCCTGCACGATCGCGCTGGGACTGTTCGCCGGACTGCTGGTGAATGACGTGCTGCGCCATCTGAGCGACGCGGTCGGCCATGCGCGGCGCATCGCCTCGGGCGATCTCGGCAAGGTCATCCAGGTCAAGCGGCTGGACGAACCGGGCCAGCTGCTGGCGGCGCTGGAATCCATGCGCAGCGAGCTGAAGGCCCAGCAGGACGCGCTGGAACGCCTGGCCACCACCGACACCCTGACCGGCCTGCCCAACCGCCGCCGCCTGGAGGAAGCCTGCTCGATCCAGATGGCGCGGGTGAAGCGCCATGGCGAACGTTTGTCGGTGGTGATGATCGACGTCGACAAGTTCAAATCGGTCAACGACACCTATGGCCATCAGGTCGGCGACCAGATCCTGCAACATGTGGCCGTGGTGTTGGACGAGACCGTGCGCGAGTCCGACTTCGTCGGCCGCTGGGGCGGCGAGGAATTCATGATCCTGTGTCCGGCCACCAAGCTGGACGATGCCTGCGTGGTGGCCGAGAAGGTACGCGCCGCCATCGAGGCGCATGAATTCCCGGTGGTCGGCACCAAGACCGCTTCGTTCGGCGTGGCCGAGCTGGCCGCCGGCGAACCGCTGGAACATGCGGTCGAACGCGCCGACGCCGCTCTCTACACCGCCAAGGAAAACGGCCGCAACCGGGTGGAAGTGGCGCCCAGGGCGCGGGATCGAGCCCTGCCTTCCGCGTGATCGCCCGCGCCGCCGGGGTCTTCAGCGCCTCAGAGGTTCCGCATCTCTGCGGCCAGCAGGGCGACCAGCTCCGCCGCCGGCATCGGACGCGACAGCGGCGCCCCCTGCCCGGCCCATTGCGCGCCGAAGCCGGTCTGGCCAGCCGCCTTGCCGGCGGCGTTCAGCGCCTTGCCGGCGTCATAGGCGATCGGATAGGCCGGGATTTCTTCCGGCGCGATATCCGCCCCCAGCGCCGTGAAGCCATTGGCCAGGCAGCGGGCCGGACGGCCGGAGATGGCTGCTGTCATCACCGTATGATGGGCCGCATCGCTGGCCAGCGCGGCGCGATAGCCGGCATCGGCCAGGGATTCCGGGCAGGCGACGAAGGCGGTTCCCAGCTGTGCGGCCGAAGCGCCGAGACGCAGCACGGCCGCGATGCCCGCGCCATCCATGATGCCGCCCGCCGCGATCACGGGAATCCGCAGATCGCGCGCCAGCAGGCGGGTCAGGGCCAGGGTACCCAGCCGGCCATCCTCGGCAGCGGGATCGAAGATGCCGCGATGGCCGCCGGCCTCGTAGCCCTGCGCCACCACCGCATCGATGCCGGCCTCGGCCAAAGCCTTGCCCTCGGCCAGGCTGGTCGCCGAACCGAGCAGGACGATGCCGGCATCCTTCAAGACCCGCACGCGCTCGGCCGAGGGAATGCCGAAATGAAAGCTGACCACCTTGGGCCGCGCGGCCAGCAGGGCGGCAAGCATGTTGTCATCCTCGACGAAGCTTTTATAGATCTCGGTCAGGGCCTTGGGCGGCGCGGCGCCGAATTTTTCGAAGTGAGGGCGCAGCGTCTCGATCCAGGCCGCCTCGACCGCCGCATCGGCCTTGGCCGGTTTGTGGCAGAAGACATTGACGTTGAAGGAGCGGTTGGTGCGCTCGCGGATTTCCGCGATCATCTTGGCGGCTCCCGCCGCGTTCGTCGCCCCCACGCCGACCGAGCCCAATCCTCCCGCATTGGCGACCGCGGCGGCCATGGCCGGCGAGGAGGTTCCGGCCATCGGCGCCTGGATGATCGGCAGATCGATCCCCAGCAAAGCGAGCAGATCGGTCATCTTATTTCCTCCCCAAAAGCTTGATCACGAAGGCGAGCAGCAGAGCGGCGGCGCTGATGCCGAACAGCGGTGAATAATGGCCGACCGATCCTAGCACGCCCGACAGGGCGAAGGCGCCGCCCGCCTGGCCGATAGCGAAAGCGGTCGTCGCCAGGCTCCACACGGCGCGCTGGCCATGTGGATTGTGCGGAATGAGCTCGCGCACCCGGCCCAACACCACCGGCGGGATGGCCGCCGTGCAGCCGCCAATGACGAGGGCGGAAAAAGCGAGCGCCCACAGATTGCTGGACAGATAAGCCAGCCCAACCATGCCGGCCTGGAGAAGAAACATGCCCAGCAGCACCGGTCGAAAGCCCAAAGAATCGCCGGCGCGACCCGCCGCCAGCGGGCCGACCATGGCGCCGATGCCAAACAACAGCCATAGCCCGGCCCCGGCGGCGAGGCCATAGCCGAATTCCCGCGCCGCCATGTCGACCAGGAACATGGTATGCGGCACCAGCCCGATCGCGTTCAGCGCGTAGACGGCGAACAGGATCAGTACCGGTCCCTTGAGGGGCGGACGCTCGCCGGCAGATCGGGCGGCCTTGTCCCGCGGCCAGCTGGTCCAGGTCAGCAAGGCCAGCGCGATGCACAGCGCGCCCAGAACGTCCCACGCCAGCGGCAGGCCGACGGCGACGAGGCGGGGCACGATCGCGGCGGCGAACACGATGCCCAGCCCGATGCCGGCAAAGATCGCTCCACCCGCCAGGCCGCGGCGCTGCACCGGCACATGCTGCAGCACCAGCGTCGCCGACAGCACCATGATCAACCCGCCGGCAATACCAGCCGCCACCCGCCAAAGAACGAACCACAGAAACGGCGCGGCATGGGACGAGGCTATGAAGGACAGACCGGCCAGCAGCATCATCGCCCGCAGCACATGAACCGGGGCGACGCGGGCGGCGATCGGCTGGGCCAGCAGCGCACCGGCCAGATAGCCCGCGAAATTGGCCGAACCGAGATAGGCTGCCTCGGGCGCGCTGAACCAACGCTCGGCCACCAGGGCCGGCACCAGCGGCGCAAAGGCGAAGCGCGCCAGACCGAGGGCGATCAGATTGGCGGCGAGCGCCGCAGCGGTGGCGCGCCATGGGTTGACGGCTATGCTCTGGGGTTCCATGCGCCCAAGCTAGGCCGGTTTTGAATTCATTAAAAACGATTAGATATGATATTATCCATCTTAATTTAAGATATCAGGACATCGTGATGGATAGTGTTGATCTTCGCATCTTCGAGACAGTGGCCCGGCTGGGTGGCATGAGCCGTGCCGCCAGCGAACTCAATACCGTCCAATCGAACGTCACCGCGCATATTCGGGTGCTGGAAGAGCAGCTGGAGACGCCGCTGTTCGAGCGCCATAGCCGCGGCGTCGCCCTCACGCCGGCCGGACGCCGGCTGCTGCCTTACGCCGAGCAGGTGACCGCGCTGATCAAAGAGGCTGCCCGCGTCGTGCGCGACGACACTACGCCACAGGGACCACTGATCCTGGGGTCTCTCGAAACCACGGCGGCGATCCATCTGTCGCCGGTCTTATCGGCTTACGTCGCGAAATGGCCGAAAGTTGATCTGATCCTGCGCACCGGCACCAGCTGGGAGCTTGTCGAGCAGGTGGTGTCGCGCACGTTGGAAGGCGCGTTCGTCTCTGGCCCGACCGACCATCCGGACCTGATCGCCGAAACCATCTTCGAGGAGGAGCTGGTGGTGCTGACATCGCCGAAGGTTACTCAGTTGGCCTGGCTGCCAGGCCTCGCCGACGTTCGCATCGTGGTGCTCCGGGCCAGCTGTTCCTATCGCCAGATGCTGGAGGGGTTGTTGGCCAAACGCGGCATCAGCGGCCTGCGCCGGCTGGAATTCGGCACGCTGGAGGCGGTGATCGGCTGCGTCTCCGCCGGTCTCGGCCTGACGCTGCTGCCGCGGCGCATGGTCGAGCAGCACTGGATGAAGGATCGCGTGGCCGTCCACGAGCTGCCGCCCGAGACGGCCCGGGTCCAGACACAGTTCATCCGCCGACGGGATTCCCGCTCGTCGAGCGCGCTCGAAGCATTCGTTTCCGAGGCTCGCGAAAGCCTCGGAAACGCTGGGAATTTCAGCCGGAGATCCGCCTGACCGCATCGGCCAGCTTCGACCGCACCGCGTCGGCCTCGGCGCGGCGCTCGCGCTGCTCCTCGACCACTTCCGGCTTGGCCTTGGCGACGAATGCCTCGTTGTTCAGCTTGCCGTCCAGCTTGGCGATCTCGGCGTCGAGCTTGCCGATCTCCTTCTCCAGACGGGTGCGTTCGGCGGCCAGGTCGATGACGTCGCCCAGCGGCAGGAACAGGGTCGCCTCGTCGACCACCACCTGCACCGCGCCCTTGCCGCCTTCGGCAACACCGGTCTCGATCGAGTCGAGGCGGGCCAGGGTCAGGATGATCGGCTGATAGCGCGCCAGGCGGTCGGCGGTCTGTGCCGACTGATCCTTGACCTTGAGCGCCAGTTTGGCCGACGGCGGCACGTTCATCTCGGCGCGCACGGTGCGGATTTCCGAGATGGTGCGGACCAGCCAGTCGATCTCGGACTCGGCCTGCTCGTCGCGGAAGGACAGCTGCGGCCAGCCGGTCAGCATCAGCGAACCGCCGGTGCCGAACTGCTCCCACAGCTCCTCGGTGATGAAGGGCATGACCGGATGCAGCAGCTTGAGGATCTGCTGCAGGCTCCAAGCCGCCGTGGCGCGGGTTTCGGCCTTGGCGGCGTCATCCGTGCCCTGGAAGATCGGCTTGGCGAATTCCAGATACCAGTCGCAGAACACGTTCCACACCAGCTGGTACAAGCCCTGCGCCGCATCGTTGAAACGATAGGCGTCCAGCGCGTCGGCGACGCGGGCCGAAGCCTCGGCGACCTTGCCCGCCATCCAGCGATTGACAATCTGCCGGGCGGTCGAGGGATCGAAGCCGGCGACCGGCTTACACTCGTTCATCTCGCAGAAGCGCGACGCGTTCCACAGCTTGGTGGCGAAGTTGCGGAAGCCTTCGACGCGGCTTTCCGCCAGCTTGATGTCGCGACCCTGGGCGGCCAATGCGGTGAGCGTGAAGCGCAGCGCGTCGCAGCCGAATTTATCGATCAGGTCCAAGGGATCGATGATGTTGCCCTTCGACTTCGACATCTTCTGGCCCTTCTCGTCGCGGACCAGGGCGTGGATGTAGATGTCCTTGAACGGCACCTGGCCGTCCATGAACTTCATGCCCATCATCATCATGCGGGCGACCCAGAAGAAGATGATGTCGAAGCCGGTGACCAGCACCGAGGTCGGGTAATACTTCTTCAGCGCGTCGGTGTTCTCCGGCCAGCCGAGGGTCGAGAACGGCCACAGCGCCGAGGAGAACCAGGTGTCGAGCACGTCGGTATCGCGCGTCAGCGTGACCTTTTCGCCGTAATGGGCGTCGGCTTCGCGCTGCGCTTCCTCTTCGGTCAAAGCGACGAAATACTTGCCGTCCGGCGCGAACCAGGCCGGGACTTGGTGGCCCCACCAGATCTGGCGCGAGATGCACCAGGGCTGGATGTTGCGCATCCATTCGAAATAGGTGTTTTCCCACTGCTTGGGCACGAAGCGCATGCGCCCGTCCTGTACCGCCTCGATGGCGGGCTTGGCCAGGGTCTCGGCGTCGACGAACCACTGGTCGGTCAGCCAGGGCTCGATCACCACGCCGGACCGGTCGCCATAGGGCTGGGTCATGGCGTTGGGCTCGATCTTTTCCAGCAGGCCCATTTCCTCGAAGGCGGCGACGATCTTGGCGCGCGCCTCGAAGCGGTCCATGCCCTGATATTCGGCCGGCACCGCCTCGTTCAGCCTGGCGTCGCGGTCGAAGATGTTGATCATCGGCAGGTCGTGGCGCTTGCCGACTTCGAAGTCGTTGAAATCGTGCGCCGGGGTGATCTTGACCGCGCCGCTGCCCTTCTCCGGATCGGAATGGAGATCGGCGACGATCGGAATCAGGCGGTCGGCGATCGGCAGGCGGATCTTCTTGCCGATCAGGTCCTGATAGCGCTCATCCTCGGGATGCACGGCGACGCCGGTATCGCCCAGCATGGTCTCGGGGCGGGTCGTCGCAACGGTGATGAAGCGGCCCTCTTCGCCTTCGATCGGATATTTCAGATACCAGAGATTGCCATTGACCGGACGCTGCTCGACTTCCAGGTCGGAGATCGCGGTGTGCAGCTTGGGGTCCCAATTGACCAGGCGCTTATCGCGATAGATCAGGCCATGCTTGTAGAGGTCGACGAAGACCTTGCGCACCGCGTCGGACAGGCCCTCATCCATGGTGAAGCGCTCGCGCGCCCAATCGGGCGAGGCGCCCAGGCGGCGCAGCTGGCGGGTGATGGTGCCGCCCGAGCTGGCTTTCCAGGTCCAGACGCGCTCGATGAATTTCTCGCGGCCGAGATCGTGGCGGGTCAGGCCTTCGGCGGCCATCTGGCGCTCGACCACCATCTGGGTGGCGATGCCGGCATGGTCGGTACCGGGCTGCCACAGAGTGTCGAAGCCCTTCATGCGGTGATAGCGGGTGAGAATATCCTGCAAGGTGAAGGTCAGCGCGTGGCCCATATGCAGGCTGCCGGTTACGTTCGGCGGCGGCATCATGATGGTATAGGGCTGGCCATCGGCGTTCTGCCCGCCCGCGGCGAAGGCGCCGCTTTCTTCCCATTTCTGATACTGCTTGGGCTCGACTTCGCCCGGCCGATAGGTCTTATCCAGCATTGCTCTCTCGTGAAACGAAGACGCCATCGGCGATGAGGCCGATGGCGTCGTAAAAACAGACGTCCGAATAAGTTTATTTAGAGCTTTTCGGCGCGGTTGACCATCTTTTCGATCTCTTTCTTGACCAGCCGTTCGATCATGAAGGGCAGGTTCTGATCGAGCCAGTCCTTGACCAGCGGACGCAGCAGCTCGCGGGTCAGATCTTCCAGGGTCAGGCCGGGCCGGCTGACGCCGACATTGCGATCCTTGGAGACGGCACGGACCAGCTCGGCCAGAGCCGTGGTCGAGGCTTCCTGCACCGGGGCGGCCAGGATGCTTTCCGAGTCGTCTTCCTCTTCTACATGGAAGTCGTGGTGCATCTCCATGCGCGGCGCCGGCTCGTGCACGTCCGGAATGTCGTTCATGAAGGAATGGTCTTCCTCCTCGGCGACCATGTCGTCGGTCAGCTCGAGTATGTCGTCGTCGGCCGGCGCCGCGAAGGACGGTGTCGGCTCCGGCTCCGGGTCCGGATCGAACATCGGCTCGGGATCGGGCTCGAACATCACTTCGGGCTCGGGAGCGCGTGCCGGTGGCGGCGGCGGCGGAGGGGGCGGCGGAGGCGGTGGCGGCGGGGGCGGAGGCGCGGGTGGAGTCTTGGCGGCCTCCTCCGCATCATCCTCGGACAGAATCCGACGGATCGATGCCAGGATGTCCTCCATGGATGGCTCTTGTTGAGACTTCTCGTCACTCATGGTTCAACCCGCCCCTCGATGGCGCCTGCCTGACCTTATACCCTTCCGGCCAGACTAGACGCGGGATCATTGATATTGCGGAGCCAGATCCGGCCTGTCGCCGAATCCCGCCCATTTGTCGTGGACTTCTTCATAATGCACCGCCGGGTCGTATATTTCGACCGGCAAGGCAAGGTACTGAGCCGTCAATTGCCCGGTGGCATTGAGGAGTTGATAGGCGGCGACGAATTCGTCGTGATG
>JAJPHO010000170.1 GCA_021325215.1 Alphaproteobacteria bacterium | reverse complement strand
TCGGCCTCGAAGGTGTCCATCGCCTTTTCCACCAGCGACACCACGTCGCCCATGCCGAGGATGCGGCCGGCGATGCGGTCGGGGTGGAACGGCTCGAGCGCGTCGAGTTTCTCACCCGCCCCGAGGAACTTGATGGCGCGGCCGGTAACGGCGCGCATCGAGAGGGCGGCGCCGCCGCGGGCGTCGCCGTCGATACGGGTCAGCACCATGCCGGTGACGCCGACCTTGTCGTTGAATTCCTTGGCGACGGTGACGGCGTCCTGGCCGATCATCGAATCGACGACCAGCAGGGTTTCCGAGGGATTAACCGCCTTCTTGACGTCGGCGACCTCGGTCATCAGCGCTTCGTCGATATGCAGACGGCCGGCGGAATCCAGGATGACGACGTCATAGCCTTCGCGGCGGCCGACATCCATGGCGCGCTTGGCGATCGCGACCGGGCGCTCGCCCATGACGATCGGCAGGGAGCCGACATCGGCCTGCTTGGCCAGAATTTCCAATTGCTGTTGCGCGGCCGGACGATAGACGTCGAGCGAGGCCAGCAGAACCTTCTTCTTGTCGCGGGTTTTGAGACGCAGCGCGATCTTGCCCGAGCTGGTGGTTTTGCCCGAGCCCTGCAGGCCGACCATCAGGATGGCGGCAGGCGGCACGGCGGCGAGGTTCAGTTCCTCGGCCTGGCCGAGCATCTCGACCAGGGCGTCATGGACGATCTTCACCACCAGCTGGCCGGGGGTGATGCTCTTGATCACGTCCTGGCCGACGGCCTTTTCCTTGACCGAGGCGACGAAGTCCTTGACCACGGGCAGCGCGACGTCGGCCTCGAGCAACGCGACGCGGACTTCGCGCAGCGCCTCGGCGACGTCAGCCTCGGACAATGCGCCGCGCCGCTTCAAGCGGTCGAACACATCTCCAAGCCGTGAACTCAAGCCTTCGAACATAAAATCCTCGTCTGAGTCGCGCCCAAGCAAAAGCGGGCCGGTGCGCGTATATTCGCGGACCGACCGACCTCCTTGGAGGCAACAATAATCCCAGATCACCTGAGAAGGCGGGTTTGTACGCCGCTTATCCGCGGGGAGTCAAGACAAAGGCGCCCGGCCGGAGTAGATTTGTCGTACCAGGATCTGCGTCAACGGGGAGGATGCGGAATGAAGGTCAAAGCGGGTATCCGGGCAAAACTTCTGGCGATCGTGATTCTGTCGGTCGTCATTCTCGCCGCCGCCGGCGGCGTCGCGCTCAATTTCATCTACAGCCAGTTGATCGAAGACCGCACCACCATGGTCAAGGCGATCAACGACGCCGCGGTGGCGCAGGCGGTCCAGCTGCAGAAGCAGGTCGAGGCGAACGCCATCACCCGCGACCAGGCGATCGCCACCCTGCGCGAAACGCTGCACACCGCCCGGTTCGGCGAAGGCAGCAAGGATTACACCTTCGCCTATTTCATGGATGGCGTCGCGTTGTCCAACGCCGGCAACACATCGCTCGAAGGCAAGAACCTGCTCGGCGTCACCGCGCCGAACGGCCAGCATGTGATCCAGGACTTCGTCGACGGCGTCAAGTCGAAGGGCGAAGGCATGCTGATCTATCTGTGGCCGCGTCCGGGCCAGACCCAGGGCGAGCCGGTGCGCAAGCTGTCTTATTACAAGGGCGTGCCGGCGATGGGCGTCTTCATCGGCACCGCCGTCTATATCGAGGACATCGACAGCGCCTTCCGCCAGATCCAGATCGAGGTGATCGCGGCGATCGGCGTACTGGCCCTGGCCACCATCGCCCTGAGCTTCGGCGTCGGCCTGTCGATCACCCGTCCGCTCGACCGTCTCGCCGCCCGCATGGGGCGCCTGGCCGAGGGCGAGCTCGAAGCGCCGATCACCGAGACCGAGCGCACCGACGAGATCGGCCGCATGGCCCGCACCGTGGCGGTGTTCCAGCGCAATGCCCGCGAGATGCGCCGCCTGGAATCCGAACAGCAGGGCGTGAAGGAGCGCGCCGAGGCCGATCGCCGCGCCGCCCTGCTGGCCCTGGCCGGGACGCTGGAAAGCAAGATCAAGAGCGCCGCCGATGAACTGGACGCCGCCGCCTCCGCCATGGAGGAACGGGCGCGGGCCATGACCGACAAATCGGCCAAGGCCGGCGAGCGGGTGGCCGATGCCTCTCAGGCGGCGCGGGATTCGACCATGAGCGTGCAGACGGTGGCCTCGGCTGCCGAAGAACTGTCCTCCTCGATCAACGAGATCGGCCAGCAGGCCGGCCAGTCCGCCGTGCTGACCGAGCGGGCGGTGGAAGAGGCGGGCGAGGCCTATGGCGTGATCGAGGGCCTGGCCGGCGCCTCGGAAAAGATCGGCGAAGTGGTCAAGATGATCCAGGACGTCGCCGCCCAGACCAATCTGCTGGCGCTCAACGCCACGATCGAAGCCGCGCGCGCCGGTGAGGCCGGCAAGGGCTTCGCTGTCGTGGCCGGCGAGGTGAAGCAGCTGGCCAACCAGACGGCGCGGGCGACGGATGAGATCTCGGCGCAGATCAGCGCGGTGCAGGGCATCTCGGCCAAGGCGGTCGACATGATCGCCCAGGTGCGCGACACCATCCGCGACGTGCACGGCGTCGCCGCCGCCATCGCCGCCGCGGTGGAAGAACAGAACGCCGCCACCGCCGAAATCTCGCGCAGCGCCCAGCTGGCCGCGACCGGCGTCGACCGCATGGCGACCGGCATCGCCAATGCCGGCGAAGCCGCCGCCGAAACCGGCCGCGACGCAGCCGAGGTGCTGGCGGCCAGTTCGGCCACGGCGCAGCGCTCGCACAATATTCAGTCGGCGGTGGAGGAGTTCCTGGCCAGCGTCAGGGCGGGGTGAGTCCGGGTTTCCGGCGGTCGTGCGTGTTCCTTGGGTATTGAGCAACACGGACCGGCTTCACTGCGTTTCGCCTTACCCGGACAGCCACGGACGGACACGGACCGCGCGGAAAGGCGCCGCAGGCAGATCGTCAAAAGCCTGAGCGCCCCGAGATGTTCGATTAATTGCCTACGGCGTTCGAACCTCGGTCCGCGTCCGTCCGTGGCTGTCCGTGTAAGGCCGAAGGCCGGTCCGTGTTGCTCAACATCCGAAGAGCGAACTCGGACCGACTCTAGACACTCTTGCGACCTTACTGGGTCGCAAGAGTGTCTAGAGTCCTATATGACGCATCGCCTCCGGCTCAGCGTATTCGCCGGACGACCGGCGCGGCGCCAGTCGGCGCCGTGAGCAGTATGCGATTCTTAGGGATCGCAAACCGCTCTAAGCTTCCACCGACTTCACGAAAGCCGCTTCCGATTCGTTCCAGTTCCGGGTCCAGTCCGGCGCTGGCATCGAGGTCGAATCCTGGCCCAGCTTGGCGGCCAGTTCGGCGGGCGGGACCAGTTTGCCGTTCTTGGTGAAGGTGGTGCGCTGGACCGCCAGGCAGGCGGGGATGCCGTCGCGGCATTCCATGATCTGCTCGATATA
>JAJPHO010000104.1 GCA_021325215.1 Alphaproteobacteria bacterium | reverse complement strand
GCCGAACAGGGCGGCAATTGCGAATTGACCGAGGCGGACAAGGTGGTGGTCAAGCACGGCGTCACCATCGTCGGCTATACCGATTTTCCCTCGCGCCTGGCCCGGCAATCCTCGACCCTGTACGCCACCAATCTGCTGCGCCTGACCGAGGAACTCTGTAAGACCAAGGACGGCGTCATCAACGTCAATATGGAAGACGACGCCATTCGCGGCCTGACGGTCATCAAGGACGGCGAAGTGACCTGGCCGCCGCCGCCGCTGAAACTGCCGCCCCCCCCTCAGGCCAAACCGGCCGCGGCCCCGGTCCCCGAGAAGAAATCGGCGCACGGCCACGGCGCTTCCGGCCCGATGCCGGCCAAGACCCTGGCCACCGTCTTCGCCATCGGCGCCGTGCTGTTCGCGCTGATCGGCCTCTATGCCCCCTCGGCTTTCCTCGAGCATTTCACCGTCTTCGTGCTGGCCTGCTTCGTCGGCTACATGGTGGTGTGGAACGTCACCCCGGCATTGCATACGCCGCTGATGAGCGTGACCAACGCCATTTCCAGCATCATCGCCATCGGCGCCCTGATCCAGATCGCCCCGCCCATCGCCGGCACCGATCTCAGGCCCGAAGCGTGGATCTTCGGGCTGGCCTTCGCCGCCCTGGTGCTGACTTCGGTGAATATGTTCGGCGGCTTCGCGGTGACGCGTCGCATGCTGGCGATGTTCCGGAAATAAGGGGAATCCGATGACCGCTAGCCTCGTCAACGTCTCCTATATCGGAGCGACCATCCTCTTCATCCTCAGCCTCGGCGGCCTGTCCAATCCGGAATCGTCGCGGCGCGGCAATCTCTACGGCATCATCGGCATGGCCATCGCCGTGCTGGCCACGGTGCTCGGGCCGCGCGTCACGCTGGACGGCGTGCAATGGATCATCCTCGCCATGCTGATCGGCGGCAGCGTCGGTCTGTTCGCCGCCAAGAAAGTGCAGATGACCCAGATGCCCGAGCTGGTGGCGCTGATGCACAGCCTGGTCGGCCTGGCCGCCTGCCTGGTCGGCTTCGCCAGCTATATCGACAGCTCGGTGCAGTTCGAGGGCGCCGAGAAGAGCATCCACGAGGTCGAGATCTATGTCGGCATTCTGATCGGCGCCGTCACCTTCTCGGGCTCGCTGATCGCCTTCGGCAAGCTGTCCGGCAAGATCGGCGGCAAGCCTCTGCTTCTGCCCGCCCGCCACATCATCAACCTGATCGGCCTGCTGGTGGTGATCTGGTTCGGCATCCGGTTCCTGCAGGCCGAAACCACCGATGCCGGCATGATCCCGCTGGCGGTGATGACGGTGATCTCGCTGCTGTTCGGCATCCATATGGTGATGGCGATCGGCGGCGCCGATATGCCGGTGGTGGTGTCGATGCTGAACAGCTATTCCGGCTGGGCGGCGGCGGCGACCGGTTTCATGCTGTCGAACGACCTGCTGATCGTCACCGGAGCGCTGGTCGGCTCGTCGGGCGCGATCCTGTCCTACATCATGTGCCGCGCCATGAACCGCAACTTCATCAGCGTGATCGCCGGCGGCTTCGGCAGCGGCGGCGGCGCCCCGGCCAAAAAGGCCGATGGCGAACCGGCTGGCGAGGTCACCGCGATCAGCGCGCAGGAGACCGCCGAGCTGCTGAAGGACGCCAAGACCGTCATCATCGTGCCGGGCTATGGCATGGCGGTGGCGCAGGCGCAGCACACGGTCTATGAAATCACCAAATTCCTGCGTGAAAAGGGCGTCAATGTCCGCTTCGGCATCCATCCGGTGGCGGGCCGCATGCCCGGGCATATGAACGTGCTGCTGGCGGAAGCCAAGGTTCCGTACGACATCGTGATGGAGATGGATGAGATCAACGACGATTTCCCCGACACCGACGTGTCGATGGTGATCGGCGCCAACGACATCGTCAATCCGGCCGCCCAGGAAGACCCGACCAGCCCGATCGCCGGCATGCCGGTGCTCGAAGTGTGGAAGGCCAAGACCTCGATCGTGATGAAGCGCTCGATGGCGAGCGGCTATGCCGGCGTCGACAATCCGCTGTTCTACAAGGAGAACAACCGGATGCTGTTCGGCGACGCCAAGAAGATGCTCGACGAGGTGCTGACCGCGCTGAGGGGGTGATCTCCCTTGGCGCCCAGCTCAGGGGCAACCGACCAGCAAACCTACGCGATCATCGGGGCGGCCATGGCCGTTCACGCTGAACTGGGCCATGGGTTCCTCGAAGCTGTCTATTGCGACGCTCTCCATCGCGAATTCGTCGAGCGGGGTATTCCTTGTGACAGAGAGGCCGCGCTTTCGATTCTCTATCGAGGGAAGCCTCTTTCCGTCTCATATCGCGCCGACTTCCTGTGCTTCTCAAATATTATCGTGGAATTGAAGGCCTTGCAGCGCCTCTCGGAAAACGAGACAGCTCAGGTCATCAACTACATGAAAGCGTCTGGCTTGAATAAAGCGCTCCTTATCAATTTTGGAGCGCCGAGCCTGGTGTATAAGCGGCTCGTTCTATAGAGGGGGGGTTAATCCACAGATTTACACAGATTGCCGGCCAAGGCCGGCGTATGGATGGAGACTCTGTTCGCCCCGCCTTGCGGGGCAGTGTTTTTCTTTATGGATTACCGCCGCAGCGATCGATCAGAGATTTCGGCGGCAATTCAGATGCATTACGGCCCGCAAAGCGGGCTGGAAAAAACTCTCCATCCATATGCCGGCATCGCCGGCAATCTGTGTAAATCTGTGGATCACCAACCCTCAAAAACGCCTCTTCACTCGCAGGCATCAACCCAGGAAGCATTGACCAAGGCCGCCAGCCGGTCCGGCGCAATGCGGAGCGATGAATTGCGGTCGCCCGCCGCCGGGATCACTTCCTCATACGCTTTCAGCGAGATGTCGCAATAGACCGGCAGCTCGCTGGCCAGCCCGAACGGCGTCACCCCGCCGACCGGATGGCCGGTGATCGCTTCGACCTCTTCGGCGCCCAGCATGCGCGGCTTGGCGCCGAACGCCGCCTTGGCCTTCTTGTTGTCGAGGCGGGCGTCGCCCTTGGCCACCAGCAGTACCACCGTCTCGCCCAAACGCAGACTCAGGGTCTTGGCGATCTGGCCCGGCTCGCAGCCATGCGCCAGCGCCGCGTCCATCACGGTCGCGGTGCTCAGCTCATGGTGGATGATGGCGATATCCGGAGCGATTTCGGCCAGATGGTCGCGAACCGACTCCAGGCTCAAGACAGCGTCTCCAGCTCGTCGATCATGCTGGACACCACATCGAGGCCCTTGGTCCAGAAGGCCGGGTCGGAAGCGTCGAGGCCGAACGGCGCCAGCAGCTCCTTGTGCCGCAGCGTTCCGCCCGCTTTGAGCATGTCGAGATATTTCTGCTCGAAGCCCGGCATACCCGACTGATAGACCGAGAACAGCGCGTTCACCAGGCAATCGCCGAAGGCATAGGCATAGACATAGAACGGCGTGTGGATGAAGTGCGGGATGTAGGTCCAGAAATACTGGTACTCGTCCTCGAAGCGGATGGCCGGTCCCAGGCTCTCGCGCTGCACGTCGAGCCAGATCTCGCCGATCCGCTCGCTCATCAGCTCGCCCTCGCGCCGCTCGTCATGGATGCGGCGCTCGAATTCGTAGAAGGCGATCTGGCGCACCACCGTGTTGATCATGTCCTCGACCTTGCCGGCCAGCATGATGCGCCGGCGCGCCGGGTCCTGCTCGGCCTTGAGCAGCGCCTGGAAGGTCAGCATCTCGCCGAACACCGAGGCGGTCTCGGCCAGGGTCAGCGGCGTATCGGAGCGGAACAGCCCCTGGGCGCCGGCCAGCACCTGGTGCACGCCATGGCCCAGCTCGTGCGCCAGGGTCTGCACGTCGCGGCTCTTGCCGAGGAAGTTCAGCAGCAGATAGGGATGCGCCGACGGCACGGTCGGATGGGCGAAGGCGCCGGGCGACTTGCCGGGCCGGGCCGGCGCGTCGATCCAATTGTTCTGGAAGAAGCGCTCGCCCACATCCGCCAGAGCTGGTGAGAAAGCGCGATAGGCCGACAGAACGGTCTTTTCCGCCTGGGCCCAGGGGATCAGCTTGTCGTCATCCTCGGGCAGCGGCGCGTTGCGGTCCCAGTAATCCAGCTGCTCCTTGCCGAACCATTTGGCCTTGAGCTTGTAATAGCGGTGCGACAGGCGGCCATAGGCGCCGGTGACGGCCTTGGACAGGGCGTCGACCACCTCGTCCTCGACCTGGTTGGACAGGTTGCGGTACGAGGTCGGGCGCGGATATTGGCGCCATTTGTCATCGACCTCCTTCTCCTTGGCCAGAGTGTTGGTGATCAGCGCGAACAGACGGACATTGGCGCCCAGCGTCGCGCCGACCGACTTGGCGGCAGTCTTGCGGGTGTCGGCGTTCTTGCTGCTCATCAGATGCAGAATTTCGGCCGAGCTGAGCATCTTGTCCTCGAAGGGGAAGCGCAGCGACGCCATGGTCTCGTCGAACAGGCGCACCCAGGCCGAGCGGCCGGCCACTTCGCGCTCATGCAGCAGCTTCTCGGCTTCGTCGGACAGCTGGTGGGCGCGGAAGACGCGCAGATCGCGCAGCCACGAGGCGTAGTGCTTGACCTTGTCCGAAGACAGCATCCGCTCGATCTCGGCCTCTTCCAGCCGGTTGACCTCCAGCGTGAAGAACAGGGTATGGGTCGAGATGTCGGTGACCCGCTCCTGCATGGTCTGATTGAACTTGGCGTTCTCGGCGTTCGACAGATCGGCGGCATAGCGCAGCGAGGCGAAAGCCATGACGCGGTACAGCCGCTCGCTCATCGCCTCGTAGCGGGCGATGGCGGCACCGAACTCGTCGGGCTTGAGGAAAGCGAGCTTGCCCTGAAAGTCGGAGTGGAACTGCTTGGCGTCGCGCTCCGCCGCCTCCAGATCGGCTTTCAGCTCCGCACTGTCCGGCGCCGGATAGAGATCGGCCAAATTCCATTCCGGCATCGGCCCCAATTCATCCGACGGGGAGGAATTCAGCATCTTGTTCATCTCGGCGCTCCTTGAGTAACTTCACCCTAACAATAATGGTGTTTAGTCCCGGGAGAGACAATGTCCGCCATCGATTATGGCGCCTGCCAAAGCCTGACCGCGATGCTGTTCGCGCAGGCCGAGACGCTGGGCGACCGCCCGTTCCTCTGGAAAAAGATCAACGGCCAATGGCGCCCGCTGAGCTGGCGGGAAACCGCCTCCGCTATTGAAGTCCTGGCCCGCGGCTTGGTTGCCGCGGGGCTCAAGCCGGGCGACCGCGTGCTGCTGGTCTCGGAAAACCGCCCCGAATGGCTGATTGCCGATCTGGCGATCATGGCGGCGGGCGGCATCACCGTGCCGGCCTATACCACCAACACCGTCGCCGACCATCGCCACCTGCTCAACAATTCCGGCGCCAGGCTGGCCATCGTCTCGACCCGTGCCCTGGCCGAACGGGTCATCGGCGCGGCCCTGACCGCCGATCACAGCTGCTCGGTGATCGCCATCGACCCGCTGAATCTGCAGCAGGACCCCGGCATCGAATTGCGTGCCTGGAGCGACGTGATGGAGACCGGCCGCCAAAGCGACGCCCCGATCCGCGACAGGGTCGCGGCGCAGCGCCGCACCGACACCGCCTGCCTGATCTATACGTCGGGGACCGGCGGGGCGCCCAAGGGCGTGATGCTGAGCCACGGCTCGATCCTGGCCAATTGCAAAGGCGCCCATGACGTGATCGCCGAGATCGGCTTCGGCGACGATGTGTTCCTGTCCTTCCTGCCTTTGTCGCACGCCTATGAGCACACCGGCGGCCAGTTCTTCCCGATCTCGATCGGCGCGCAGATCTATTACGCCGAGAGCATCGAGCAGCTGGCCGCCAACATGGCCGAGGTGCATCCCACCATCATGACCGCCGTGCCGCGCCTCTACGAAATGATGCGCGGCAAGATCCTGACCGCCTTGTCGCGCCAGGGCGGGCTGAAGGCCAAATTGTTCATGCAGGCCGTGGCCATCGGCGGCAAACGCTATGAGAACAAGCCGATGGCGTTCTGGGAGCCGCTGGCCGACAGGCTGCTCGACAGGCTGGTCCGCCGCAAGGTGGCCGAGCGCTTCGGCGGAAGGCTGAAGGCGCTGGTCAGCGGCGGCGCGCCGCTCAATTACGAGGTCGGGCTGTTCTTTACCGCGCTGGGCGTGCGCATCCTGCAGGGCTATGGCCAGACCGAGGCCGGTCCGGTGATCTCGGTCAATCCGGTCAAGGCCATCAAGATCGAGAGCGTCGGCAAGGCGCTGACCGGCGTCGAGGTCAATATCGCCGCCGACGGCGAAATCCTCGTGCGCGGCGAAGGGGTGATGACGGGCTATTGGGCCGACGACGAAGGCACCGCGCGGGCCATCAAGGATGGCTGGCTGCATACCGGCGACATCGGGATCATCGATGCCGACGGCTACATCACCATCACCGACCGCAAGCGCGACATCATCGTCAATTCCGGCGGCGACAATATCTCGCCGCAGCGGGTCGAGGGTTTCCTGGCCCTGCAGGGCGAGATCGCCCAGGCGATGGTCTATGGCGACCGCCGCCCGCATCTGGTGGCCTTATTGGTGCCCGACGCCGAGCAGGCGCGCGCCTGGGCCGAGAAGCATGGCAAGCGCACGCGGCTGGCCGATCTTATCCATGACGGCGATTTCCGCAAGCATGTCTCGGACGCGGTCGAGCGGGTCAATCAGCACCTCTCGCCGATCGAGAAGATCCGCCGGTTCGCCATGATCGCCGAGCCCTTCACGGTCGATAACGAGATGGCGACGCCGACCCTGAAGATCCGGCGCCACGTCATCACCGCCCATTACGAGGATCTGCTGAAAGCCCTTTACCAGGGCAAGAGCGCGCCGGCGTAATCGAGGAATTTCAGCGGCTGGCCCGGCTCGACCTCGTCGATCCGGCGCCGCATGCCGGCGATGCTTTCCTCGGGTGTGATCAGCGCGTTGGGGCCGCCCATGTCGGTCTGCACCCAGCCCGGGTGCAGCAGCAGCGTGGTGACCCCGCGCGGCGCCAGATCGATCGACAGGCTTTTGACCGCCGCATTGAGGGCGGCCTTGCTGGAGCGGTAGATATAGGAGCCGCCGCTCGAATTGTCGGCGATGCTGCCCATCTTGCTGGTCAGGAACACCGCCAGCTTCCTCTGCCCGGCCAGCAGATGCGGCAGGAAAGCCTCGGTCAGCTTCACAGGCGCGATGGTGTTGACCAGCATCACCCGCTCCCACTCCCGCTCGGACAGGCGGCCGAATTGCTGGCCTTCGCCATAGACGCCGGCATTGTTGAGCAGGATGTCGAAGCTGCGTCCGGCCAGGCGCTCGGCGGCGCGCAGAATCGAAGAGGCATCGGCCAGATCCAGGGCCACCGTCTCGACCGACAGGGCGGCCAGATCCGAGGCGCGCGACGGATCGCGGCACGCCGCGGTGACGGTCCAGCCGGCGGCGGAATATTGACGAGCGAACTCCAGACCCAGCCCGCGACCTGCCCCGGTAATGAATATGCTCGGCATCGCAACCCCCTGACTGGAAAAAGAATTTTCCGCTCCCATATGGGTTGTCAGGGAGAGCCGTTCAATGCCGAGCCCCCCGACCATGGAGCCTGCCACATGAGAAAGACGTCCGTCCTGCTGCTGGCCCTGTTGGCCGCGCCCGCTGCTTTCGCCGCCGATCCGAGCGTCAGCATCTACGCCCTGACCGACACCGGCGTGGGAGATCCGATCGGCACTATCACCTTGAAGGATTCCAGCGGCGGCCTGGTGCTGACGCCGAAACTGACCGGCCTGCCGCCGGGCCAGCACGGCATCCATGTGCACCAGTTGGCCGACTGCCGGGCGGTCGAAAAGGATGGAAAATCGGTGGCTGGCCTGGCAGCCGGCGGCCATTTCGACCCCGCCCAGACCAACAAGCATCTCGGCCCGACCGGAGAGGGCCATAAAGGCGACCTGCCCGCCCTCACCGTCGACGACAAGGGCAACGCCACCCAGCCGCTGACCGCCCCCCACCTGACCCTGGCCGACCTCAAGGGCCATGCCATCGTCATCCATGCGGGCGGCGACAATTACAGCGACGATCCGAAGCCGCTTGGTGGCGGTGGAGCGAGAATCGCCTGCGGTGTGGTGGAGTAAGAAAAAGGGTTAACCACAAAGGTCACAAAGAGCACGAAGGAAAAGGCACAAAGAAAAAATCTTCGTGTCTTCCTTTGTGTACTTTGTGCCCTTTGTGGTGAAATTTATTGCGTCCCCAAAGGGGACGCTTTTACCCCTGCGACTTCCTGGTAGACGCCATCTGGGCATCCACCACCGCCAACGCGGTGATGTTGACGATGCCGCGCACGCGCACCGACTGAGTGACGATGTGCGCCGGGGCGGCCATGCCGAGCAGGATCGGGCCGACCATGATGCCGTCGGCCAGCATCTTCACCATGTTCAGCGAGATATGCGCCGAATCCATGTTGGGCATCACCAGCAGATTGGCGGCGCCCTTCAGCGTGCTGCCGGGGAAGCGCGCCTTGCGGATTTCCTCGGACAGGGCCGCGTCGGCATGCATTTCGCCATCGACTTCCAGGGTCGGCGCCTGCTCGCGCAGGATGCCCAGCGCGGTGCGCATCTTCTCGGCGCTCGGGCTGTTGCGGCCGCCGAAATTGGAGTGCGACACCAGCGCGACTTTCGGTTCGATACCGAAACGGCGCACTTCATCGGCCGCCAGGATCGTCATGTCGGCGATCTGTTCGGCGGTCGGATCGTGCGAGACGTAGGGGTCGCACAGGAAGTAGGTGCCCTTGTCGAGGATCAGCAGCGCCATGGCGGCGGCATTCTTGACGCCCGGGCGCTTGCCGATCACCGCCTGGAGATGCTCCAGGTGGCGAGCATAACGTCCGATCACGCCGCACACCATCGCGTCGGCCTCGCCGCGGCGGACCAGCAGCGCGGCGACGACCGAGTTTCGGGTGCGCACCAGGGTCTGCGCCGCTTCCGGCGAGATGCCCTTGCGGGCCATCAGCTGGTGAAATTCCTGCCAATGCTCCTCGAACCGGGGATTATCCGCCGGATCGACGATCTCGACATCCTGGCCCAGCCTGATGCGCAGATCGAGCGCGGCGATCTGCGCTTCGATCTTGGCGCGGCGGCCGACCAGGATCGGCTTGGCCAGGCCTTCATCGACGATGGTCTGGACGGCGCGCAGCACGCGGGTACTCTCGCCTTCGCTATAGGCGACGCGCTTGGGATCGCGCCGCGCGCGGTCGAACAGCGGCTTCATCACCAGGCCGGTGCGGAACACGAAGCTGGACAGCTTCTCGCAATAGGCGGCGAAGTCGGTGATCGGCCGGGTGGCGACCCCGCTCTCCATGGCGGCGCGCGCCACGGCCGGCGGAATTTTCGTGATCAGGCGGGGATCGAACGGCTTGGGGATCAGATATTCCGGCCCGAAGGACAGCGACACCGCGCCATAGGCCGCCGCCACCCGTTCGTCGGTTTCGGCGAAGGCCAGTTCGGCCAGGGCGCGCACGGCGGCCAGCTTCATCGGCTCGTTGATGGCCGTAGCACCCACATCGAGCGCGCCGCGGAACAGATAGGGGAAGACCAGGACGTTGTTGACCTGGTTGGGGAAGTCCGAGCGGCCGGTCGCCATGATGGCGTCGGGGCGGTGCTTCTTCACCAGATCGGGATGGATTTCCGGCTCGGGATTGGCCAGGGCGAAGATGATCGGCTTGTCGCCCATCTTCTCGACCATCGCCGCGGTCAGCACGCCGGGGGCGGACAGGCCGAGGAACACGTCGGCGCCCTCGATCACCTCGCCCAAGCTGCGGGCGTTGGTGTCCTGGGCGAACGGGGCCTTGTACTCGTCCATCAGGGTGGTGCGGCCCTTATAGACCACGCCCTCGATATCGCAGACGGTGATGTTCTCGCGCTTGACGCCCAGGCCCATCAGGATGTTGAGGCAGGCCAGAGCGGCGGCGCCGGCGCCCGAGGCGACCAGGCGGATCTGCGAGAAATCCTTGCCGACCAGGCGCAGCGCATTGGTCAGCGCGGCGCCGACGATGATCGCGGTGCCATGCTGATCGTCATGCATCACCGGGATCTTCATGCGCTCTTTCAGCTTCCTCTCGACGACGAAGCATTCCGGAGCCTTGATGTCCTCGAGATTGATGCCGCCGAAGGTCGGTTCCAGCGAGGCGATGATATCGACCAGCTTGTCGGGGTCGCGCTCGTCGATCTCGATGTCGAACACGTCGATGCCGGCGAACTTCTTGAACAGCACGCCCTTGCCTTCCATCACCGGCTTGGCGGCCAGCGGACCGATGGCGCCGAGGCCCAGCACGGCGGTGCCGTTGCTGATCACCGCGACCAGATTGCCGCGTGAGGTCATGTTGGCGGCCTCGGCCGGATCGTCGCGGATCAGTTCGCAGGCATAGGCCACGCCCGGCGAATAGGCCAGGGCCAGATCGCGCTGGGTGGCCAGCGGCTTGGTGGCGGTTACGCTGATTTTGCCGGGGGTCGGCAGGCGGTGATATTCCAGCGCGGCGTCGCGCAAATCGTCGGACATTGGAGCTTACCCGTTTCAGGCAGATGATGGCTCAGCCGATGCGGCTGGCATGCTTGGTGTCACGCATGGTGGCGTAGATGATCAGCGACAGGAAGACAAGACCGCTGATGTAATAATAAAAATAACTCTCGTGGCCATTGCTCTTGAACCACAGCGCGATCGACTCGGCGCTGCCGCCGAAGATCGAGACGCCGATGGCGTAAGGCACCGCGACGCCGGTGGCGCGCACCTCGGCGGGGAACAGCTCGGCCTTCACCACCGCATTGATCGAGGTATAGCCGGAAACGATCGCCCAGGCCGCCGAGACCAACAGCAGGCATTCCCAGGGGCCCTTGGCGTCGTGCAAGGTCGACAGCAGCGGCACGGTGCAGATCGTCCCCATCACGCCGAACGCGACCAGCAGCGGCTTGCGCCCCACCTTATCCGAGATCGACCCGTAGATCGGCTGCAGGATCAGGGCGAAGACCAGGCTGCCCAGGGTGACCCAGGTGCTTTGCAGGTCGGTCAGCTTCACCGACAGCTTCATGAATTTCTGCATATAGGTGGTGAAGGTGTAGAAAGCCGCGGTGCCGCCCATGGTCAGGCCCAGCACCAGCAGCACTTCCTTGGGATAGCGCAGCATGGTGCGCAGGGAATTTTCCTTCTTCTCGGCGGCACCCGATTTGAGGAATTGCTCGGTCTCGTGCAGATTGCGGCGCATCACCGCGCCGACCACCGACAGCACCGCCCCGACGATGAAGGGAATGCGCCAGCCCCAGGCGCGCAGCTCGTCGCCGGTCAGAAGAACCTGTTGCAGCAGAAGCAGCAGGGCGATGGCGCTCACCTGGCCGCCGATCAGGGTGACGTATTGGAAGCTGGAATAGAAGCCGCGATGCTTCTGGTCGGCCACCTCGGACAGATAGGTGGCGGAGGAGCCGTATTCGCCGCCCAGTGACAGGCCCTGGATGATGCGGGCCAGCGCCAGGATGGCCGGAGCACCGATGCCGATGCTGGCATAGGTCGGACAGGCGGCGATCATCAGCGAGCCGAAGCTCATCATCACCACCGACAGGGTCAGCGCCAGGCGGCGGCCCTTGCGGTCGGCGAGATTGCCAAACAGCCAGCCGCCGAACGGGCGGGCCAGGAAGCCGACCGCGAACAGGACGGCGCTGTTGAGCTGCTGGGCGATTTCGTCGCCTTCGGGAAAGAAGGATTTGGCGAAATAGAGCGAAAACGCCGAATAGGCGTAGATGTCGTAATACTCGATCAGATTGCCGATGGAGCCGATGAAAATAGCCTTGATCCGGCGTCGCATGTCAGCGCCGGCATCGAGAATCGTATCGGTCATAATGGATTGCCCTTTCCTTCCCTGGCCGACACTTCAGGGCAAAAGCGGCGCGTTGGCAAGCCATACTCACATTGCAGCGCGGCAGATCAGATAACCGTGGAACGTATGGCTGCAACCAAAGTGCGGACCGCGTCGCGTCCGCGGGAATCCGTGACGGTCGAGTACAGAGTGACGCCGCGCGACGGCAGCGGCGGCAGGCCGAACCGTGGCCCGACATCGATCGTATCGGCAGGTGCGACACGCCGTCCCAGCGCCGCGACGGCCAGCCCGGCCGACACCGCCGCGCCGATCGTGGCGATGCCGCCGCCGACGAAAACTTCGGTCCAGGGAATGCCGGCGCCATCCAGTGCGCCGATCGCCATCGAGCGCACCGTGCAGGGCGCCGCCTGGGTTGCCAAACGCAGAGGCTCGCCAGCCCGATATTCGAAATCGGGCGCCGCCACCCAGGCGAACGTCTCTTCCAGCACCCGCTCGCCGCCGTCGCGGCGATGCTCATGGCCGAGAATGATGGCCGCGTCCAGCTGTCCCCGGTCGAATTCGTCGAGCATCTGGCGCGAGGTCGCCACCCGCATCTCGAACGACAAGGCCGGGCCCGTGCCGCTCAGCCGGCGCAGCAGCAGCGGCAGTTCGGCGCCGACGATGTGATGGCTGAGCCCGACCGTCAGCCGGCGCTGCTCGACCGTGAAGGCGGCCTGAGCGTCATGATGTGCCGCGACCAGCGCGCGGGCTGGCTCCAGAAAGGTGCCGCCCTCGGCGGACAGGCGCACCAGCCGGGGCGTGCGCTCGAACAGGCGGCGGCCGAGACTGTCTTCCAGCCGCTTGATCTTCAGGCTGACCGCCGATTGGGTGGTATCCAGCGCCTCGGCGGCGCGCGTAAAGCTCTTGAGATCGGCGACCAGCACGAAGGCCTGCACGGCTTCGACATCGAGGGACCGCATGGCTTATCATTTCAATTCGTTATCATTGATATAAAATATCATTGGATTACGAAATGATCAACGCGGCGCTACCTTTCTCCCACGAGATCCCAAGGAGGTTGCCGTGATCCTCGCCCACTACGCCCATCGCCTGCCCGCCGATTACGACATCGGCATCATCCGCCAGCGCGCCAAACGCATCGCCGGCGCCTGGGACGCCGTGCCCGATCTGCACTTCAAGGCCTTCCTGCTGCGCCAGAAGGGACAGCAGGGCGCCTTGGCCAACAGCTATTCCTCGCTCTATCTGTGGCGGCGGGAAGAGGCGCTGCGCGATTTCCTGACCACCGGCCGCTTCCGGGTGGTGACCGATTCGTTCGGCCGCCCGGCCATCGATGTGCGCATTCCGGTCGACGCCCGGCGCGGCCCGGCGCGGGAAGCCAAAATCGCCGTGATCGAGGACGCCCCGATTTCCCCCGACGCGGACATCACCGACGTGCTGATCGAGGCGGAAGGCCGCAACCGCGCCCTCGCCCAGCGGCCGGAGATTTTCGCCGCGGTAACGGCCGTGGACACGGTGAATTGGAAAATCCTGCAGGCGGTGCTGGCCGACAAACCGACCGCGGCGCTGCCCGGCGGCATCTCCTACGAGGTGCTGCATCTGGCCCGGCCGAATTTCGATGAGCTGCCCTAAGCTGTTGCGCGCGCAACTCGCCGGCCTCGCGGCGGGAATGGCAGCCATACTCGGGCTGGGTGCTTGCGCCGCCGCTATCGGGAAATATCTTTGAAAAAACAAAACCCGCCGGCTTTCACCGGCGGGTTTTATTTTGGTGCGGTCGAGAAGACTCGAACTTCCACGGGTTGCCCCACAGCGACCTCAACGCTGCGCGTCTACCAGTTCCGCCACGACCGCATTCCCTGGTAAGGTGGAG
>JAJPHO010000138.1 GCA_021325215.1 Alphaproteobacteria bacterium | reverse complement strand
CGGCTGACCGTCTGGATCACATTGCCCTCGATCTGCGCCTTGACCCCGTCCGGATTGATCATCTGGCCGCAATCATGGACGACATAGAATTTCGGCACCTTGACCACGCCGGTCTTCTTATTGACCTCGACCTCGGCGACCACGCCGACATAGGTGCGCACCAGCTCGTACTTGATGTAGCTGATGCCGGTGCCGCGGACGACGTCACCGGTCTGGGCGGCGGGCGCGGTGCGTTTCTGCCATTTGGTCAGATGCTCCAGCCGGTCGAGCAGTTCCAGTCCGCGCGCGTCGGTCAGCAGCGAGCGGCGGAACTCCAGCGGATCGCGCCCGGCCGCCATCGCCATCTCGTCGAGGAAACTCTCATTGGCGAAACTGTTCTGCATGCGCCCGGGGCTGCGAATCCAGGCCGGGCGGAACGGCGTATGCTCCAGACGGTGGATGTTGGTCTGGATGTTCGGCATCGCATAGGGAATGGCCGAATCCTGGATGATGCCGCCGGGGCTGTCGGCCATCTCGCGCGGCAGATCGGCCAAAGCGGCGGCGACCAGCGGCACATTGCCGGCCGCGCCCTGCGGGATCATGAAGGTGCCACGCCAGGCGACGGGCTTGCCCTCGCCATCAAGCCCGCCCTCGAGATCGATCAGGGTCGGCGGGCCCTTGGGGTCCCAGCCATGCTCGTCCTCGCGCATCCACTGCACGCGGACCGGCTGGCCGACGGCCTTGGCCAGCAGCACCGCATCGGCGGCGGCATCCTCATGGCCATTGCGGCCATAGCAGCCCGACCCGTCGATATAGACGCAGCGCACCTGTTCGGGTGCCATTGCCAGCATGTTGGCGAGCTGCTTCCTGAGATTATGCGTCGCCTGCGAAGCGCTCCAGCAGGTCAGCGCCCCATCCTTGAACTCGGCCACCGCGCAGGACGGGCCGATCGAGCCATGGGTGTGCACGGCGAAATCATAGGTCGCCTTCAGCTTCTTGGGCGCGCCGGCCAGAGCGGCCTCGACGTCGCCCGCCTTGCTGGTGCTCTCCTCCTTGACCACCTTGGTGTTGCGCACCGAGTCCCACAGCTTGGCCTGCTCGGGCAGGCCCTGCCAGTCGGACCAGGTCGCCTTCAGCTGGCGCATGGCCTTGATGGCGCCCCATTCGGTCTTGGCAACCACGCCGAGGAAATTGCCCTGGCGCACCACCTTGACGATGCCGGGCACGTTGGCGACCGAGCTTTCATCGACCGATTGCAGGGTCGCGCCCATCGCCGGCGGACGCACGACGCGGCCATGCAGCATATCGGGCAGGCGGAAATCCTGCATATAGGTGAAGCGGCCGGTGACCTTGGCCGGAATGTCGAGGCGGCGGACCGATGTGCCGACCACATGGCGCTGTTCCGGCGGCTTGATCGGCGCGTTGGCGTCGAGCTTGAGCGAGAAGCTCTTGCCGCCGATCACGTCGCCGATACCGGCGCTCTTGCCGTTGGCGGCCTTGATCACGCCCTTGTCGATGGTCAGCTTGTCTGCCGGCGCGCCCAGCCTTTCCGAGGCCTGGGCCAGGATCGCATGACGGGCGGTCGCCGCCGCCTGGCGCATCTGCACGCCGCCATTCTGCACGCCCAAGCTGCCATAGGTGACGCCCTGGTCGGGGGTCAGCGCGGTGTCGCCCTCGATCACCGAAACATGCTCGAACGGCACGTCGAGTTCTTCCGCGACGATCTGGGTCATGGCGGTGCGCAGGCCGGTGCCGAGATCGACCTTGCCGGAATAGACTGTCACCATGCCCTTGCTGTCGATGGCCAGGAAGCTGTCGACCTCGGCCGGATCGACGCCGCGCTGCGCGACGCTCTGGGCGCGCGCCAGCTGACCAGCCAGCGAGAAGGAAACGACCAGCGCGCCGGCCTGCTTGAACAGGCCTCGGCGGGAGAGTTCGAAGTAAGTCATTATCCGCCCTCCCCTCAGACAGCCATGGCCGCGCGATGCACGGCGCGAACGATGCGCTGATGCGTGCCGCAGCGGCAGAGATTGTTGGCGAGCGCCTGGCGGATATCGTCCTCGGTCGGCTTCTTCTTTTTATCGAGGAAGGCCTTGGCCTGCATGATCATGCCATTGATGCAATAGCCGCACTGCACCGCCTGCTCCTCGATGAAAGCCTTCTGGATCGGGTGCGGATGCTCGGGCGAGCCGAGGCCTTCCAGCGTCACGACCTTCTTGCCGGACACGTCGGAGACCGGGGTGACGCAGGAGCGCACCGCTTCGCCGTCGATATGCACGGTACAGGCGCCGCACTGGCCCAGGCCGCAGCCGAAGCGCGGGCCGTGCAGATGCAGCTCGTCGCGCAGGGCGTAGAGCAAGGGCATGTCGGGGTCTTCACCGCTGATCTCGACGGTGTGCCCATTGACCGACAGGTGAATCGATTGACCCATGGCGTTCCTCCTCGTCCCCTCTCAGCGGGTTGGGCGGAATAGTACGCGCACATCCCGACGATTGCGATATGGCGCGATTGCTGTTTCTGCCTCGCCCTCGCCGCCGACACAAATGTGTAGCGTAATATTCTGACACTTTTTCACCTATTAGGTGTAGCTTGCATCGCCCTCTGCCTCATGCCCAGCCGAATCACCGACTGCCGCGAACCTCGCAGATCGCAGGAGATCGCCATGACCAGTACCCGATTCGTAGAATTCAAGGAGAGCCATAAGACCCTCGCCCCCGCCGCCACCCGCCTGCGTGCCAGCGACGATGACGAAATCATCGAAGTCAGCGTCTATCTGAAGCCGAAAACGCCGATCGATGCCGCCGCTCTGCCGGTCGATCCCACGGCCCGGCGGGCGAAAATGCACGAATTGCGCGCCGCCGCGCACGAGACCGACATTTCCGCCCTGCAGGAATTCGCCCGCGCCAACGATTTGCGGGTGACCTCGGTCGAAGCCGGACGGCGCCTCGTCAAGATTTCCGGCACCGCCGCCAGGCTCAAGGCTGCCTTCAAGATCGATCTCGGCCATTATTCGCATGGCGGCAAGGAGTTCCGCGCCTTCGAAGGCTCGATTCAGCTGCCCGACGATCTACTACCGTCGGTTGAATCAATTCTTGGCCTGGACACCCAGCCCATTGCCGATCCGCGCCTGGTCTCGGCGGCTGCCCTGGCGCCGCGCGCCATCACGGCCCATTGGCCCAACCAGATGGGCCAGCTCTACAATTTCCCGCCGGGACTCAATGGCGCCGCCCAGTGCATCGCCATCATCGAGCTGGGCGGCGGCTATAACACTGCCGATACCGCTTCGGCCTTCCAGCAGATGGGCCTGCCGGTGCCCACCGTGACCTGGGTCTCGGTGGATGGCGGGCAGAACCAGCCCGGCCAGCCGGCCGACGGCGAAGTCGCCCTCGACATCCAGGTGGCCGGCGGCGTCGCGCCGGGCTCCAAGATCGTCGTCTATTTCGCGCCGAACACCCTGCAGGGCTTCGCCGATGCCATTTCCCAGGCGGCGCATGACTCGGCCAACCATCCCAGCGTCATTTCGATCAGCTGGGGCACCGCCGAAGACAATTGGGCCGCCAGTGGCGTGCAGGCCATGCAGACCATGAACACCGCGATCCAGGATGCCGGCACCCTCGGCGTCAGCGTCTTCGTGGCGTCGGGCGACCATCTCGGCACCGACAACCTCGCCAACGGCAAGGCCAATGTCGACTTCCCCGCCGCCAGCCCCTATTCCATCGGCTGCGGCGGCACCACGATCGACACCAGCGGCAACACCATCACCAGCGAGGTGGTCTGGAACGACGGCGCCGACGGCTGGGGCACGGGCGGCGGCATCAGCGATTATGCCGGCGTGCCCGCCTATCAGTCCGGCCTGACTCTGCCCCCCAGCGTCAATGGCGGGCGGAAAGGGCGCGGCGTTCCCGACGTCGCCGCCTCGGCCTCGGCGGCCAGCGGCTATTACATCGTGCTCAACGGCGCCACCCAGACCATCGGCGGCACCAGCGGCGTCGCCCCGTTCTGGGCCGGCCTGACCGCCCTGGCCAACCAGGCGGCTTCGCCGCGCACCGCCGGGTTCTTTCTGCCCACGCTCTATGCCAATTCCTGGCCAATGCGTGAGATCACCAGCGGCAACAATAAGCCGGTGAACTCGAACCTGGGATATGCTGCCGGACCGGTCTGGAACGCCTGCACCGGCCTCGGCGTGCCGGATGGCGGCGCCGTCGTCAATCTGCTGGCCCGCCCCGCCCGTCCGCTCACCCGGCTGAGCGCGACCAGCTGGACGAACGATCCGCATATCCGGGTCTATTACCAGGGGCAGAACGGCCCGACCCTCGAACAATGCTGGGACGGCCGCTGGACGTCCGGCGCCACCCTGCCCGCCGCCATCGCCAGCAGCTCATTCTCGACGGTCTCGTGGCTGGATAGCGGCCAGATCCATATCCGCGTCTATTATCTCGACGGCAACAACGTCATCCAGGAACAATGCTGGGACGGCAATGGCTGGACCAAGGGCTCCACCCTGCCCGCCACCCGCGCCGGCAGCGCCCTGGCGTCGATCTGCTGGCTGGATGGCAACGGCCAGATCCATATCCGCGTCTATTACGAGGACGGCGGCAATGTGATCCGGGAGCAGTGCTGGGACGGCAGCAACGGCTGGACAACGGGCTCGACCCTGCCGACCACCCGCTCGGGCAGCGCCCTCGCGGCGATGGGCTGGCTGGATAACGGCCAGATCCATATCCGCGTCTATTATCAGGACGCTAACAATGCCATCCAGGAGCAGTGCTGGGACGGCAGCAACGGCTGGACCACGGGCTCGACCCTGCCGACCGCAGGCCAGGCAAGCGCCCTCGCCGCCATAGGCTGGCTGGACAGCGGACAGATCCATATCCGCGTCTATTACCAGGATGGCGGCAATGTGATCCAGGAGCAGTGCTGGGATGGCGGCAATGGCTGGACCAAGGGCTCGACCCTGCCGGCCGCGGTCTCCGGCACGTCCCTGGCCGCGGTCGACTGGTTCGACGGCAGCCAGATCCATCTGCGGGTCTATTACCAGGCCACGCCCAACCTGATCCGTGAAGCCACCTATGACGGAAACGGCTGGGGCACCGGCGCCGGCAACATCCCGGTCGCCTGATTTTACCACGACCCGCCGGGGCAGGCCGCCCCGGCGGGATTCGCCGGACAGGCATTATCGCTCTTCTCAAATGCCCGATTTCGGGAAACATTTTCCCGTTACGATTTTCGGGGGATGAACGAGTGAAGAAGACGATGGTGCGCGCGGCGATCCTGGCCGCTTTTTTCGGATCGGCCGCCGCCCATGCCGAAACGCCCCCCCACGCCGCGGCGCTCGATGCCGCCGCCGCGGGCCGCTTCGCCGATCTGGCGCTGACCTGCCTGCATCAGGAATATCCCAACCATGTCAGCCTGATGCTGAATTCCGAGGCCGACGCCAGGCCGCCACACCTGCTCTATCCCGCCTTTTATGGCTGTCTCGATTGGCATTCGGACGTGCACGGCCATTGGCTGCTGGTGCGTCTGCTGCGGCTCTATCCCGACGCGCCCTTCGCCGCCCAGGCCCGCGCCGAGATCGCCAAGAGCCTGACGCCCGAGACTATCGCCGCCGAGGTCGCCTATATGACCCAACCCGGCCGCGCTTCGTTCGAGCGTCCATACGGCCTCGGCTGGCTGTTGAAGCTGGCCGCCGAACTCCGCCAATGGAACGACCCGCAGGCCCGGGAATGGTCCGCCACCCTTGCCCCGCTGGAAACCGAGGTCGCGCGGCGCATCAAGGTCTGGGTGCCGAAGCTCAGCTATCCGATCCGCATCGGCGAGCACGCCCAGACCGCCTTCTCCTTCGGCCAGATCTGGGATTGGGCCGAGGTGACCCAGGACACCGAGATGAAGGAATTGCTGACCGGTGCGGCCAACCGTTTCTATTGGAACGACAAAGCCTGCCCGATCACTTACGAACCGAACGGAGAAGACTTCATCTCCCCATGCCTGGGCGAAGCCGACTTCATGCGCCGGGTGGTGGCGGACAAGAAGTCCTATGGCGAATGGCTGGGAACATTCCTGCCCAATATCCCCAAGGAGACCGGTAAAGACTGGCTGAAGCCCGGCATCGTCACCGACCGCTCCGACCCCAAGCTGGCCCATCTCGACGGCCTCAACCTCAGCCGCGCCTGGATGCTCAGGGGCATCGCGTCAGGGCTGGAGTCGAACGACAAGCGGGTGAAGGTGTTGGAGGAAACGTCGGACAAGCACCGCAACGAGGCTCTGCCCAATGTGACCGGCGAGCATTATGAGGGCGGGCACTGGCTGGGAACGTTCGCGGTGTATCTGGAGAGCAAGGCCGGCCTGAAGGAGTGAGTCCGATGGAAGCAGTCTGCAGGTGCGGCGAGACGACGATCGAGTTGACGGGAAAGCCGTTCGAAAGCGCGATCTGTTATTGCGAGAGCTGCCGCACCGCTGGACACGGGTTCGAACAAGACCGCGACGCTCCGCAGACCGTCAGGGCCGATGGCGGCGTGGAGTACTGCATCTATCGAAAGGATCGGGTGAAAATCGCCCGGGGCGGCCAGCATCTGCGTGACTATCGCCTGAAGCCGGACTCACCGACGCGCCGCGTCGTGGCGAGCTGCTGTAATTCACCGATGTTCGCGGACTATACCCCCGGCCATTGGCTGAGCCTTTATCGGGGCCGCTTGCCGGAACCGGCGCCCGAGCCGCGAGTCTGCGTCATGGCCAAGGACAGGCTCGAAGGCACCGAGCTGCCGAAAGACATCCCCGCTTACGATTCGTTCGCGCCCAGGCTCATGATCAAGCTGCTGGTCACCTGGGCGGCCATGGGATTCCGCCGGCCGAAAATCACTTTCTGACGAAGATCAGAGAGAGGTTGTTGGCCGGCATGGCGATGCGCTCGGCAAATCCGAGGCCATGCTGAGCAGCCAGGGCTGTAACGTCGTCCAGATGGCGAATCCCCCACGCTGGATTGCGCCTCTTGAGATCGAGATCGAAGGCCAGATTGCTGGGCGCCGTCTCGGCTCCGGACTCGATATAGGGGCCGTACAGGAACAGCATCCCGCCGGCCGGCAGAAGACGTCCGGCGCCGGCCATCAGCCCTTGAGCGGCGACCCAGGGCGAGATGTGGATCATGTTGATGTTGACGATCGCATCGGCCCGATCGACTGGCCAGGTGTCCGGACGGGACGCGTCCAGCATCAGGGGCGCAAGAAGATTGGGTAAGCCGGCATGCTCGCGCCAGGCCGCGATACTGGCAAGCGCTTCAGGATCGGGATCGGTCGGTTGCCATTGCAGGTTCGGCAGCGCCGCGGCGTTGTGCGTGGCGTGCTCGCCGGCTCCCGCCGCGATTTCCAGCACGATGCCGGTCGCCGGCAGGCGGGGCTCCAGCACCGCGAGGATGGGATCGCGGTTGCGGGCGGTCGAGGGGGAGGAGCGGGCTCCCGCGGGGATGAAATCGAGCATCGGGCTTATTTGAGCTGACTGTCCTTGCTGCCACGCCGGTTGATCATACTGTGCTGGACCTTGCGGTCCAGCTCCGACTGGCACGGCACGCAGGTCTGGACGCCGGGCAGCGCCTTGCGGCGCGCTTCGGGGATCGGCTCGCCGCATTCCTCGCAGAATTCGCTGCTCTCGCGGTTCGCGGGCATGCGCGCCCGCGCCCGCTGGACGCCGTCGGACACGGTGTCGTCGATCTGTTCTTGAACGGCTCCGTCATGAGCCCAACCGGTCGCCATGGCCTTCTCACCGATCGTGAAACCCTATAATGCCAGATAGGTCTGGCGGCGCTTATTCCAAGGGCACAGCCCGCATTCTCTTTTCACCATCCTGCCCGCTTGGCGCGCATCTTTCAGTTGAATGGCAATAAGGTTACCCTGGTCCGCGCCGGGTGGACATACCGGATGATGATCCTGGGAGATAAACGAGATGCGTAAGATCGTTCTGGCCAGCGCTTTCCTTATGGCGGCAAACCTGTCGAACGCGGCCGAATCACCCGATGTGATGGTGCCGGTGCATCAGTTTTTCGACAGCCTGAACAAGGGCGATATGGACGGGGCGATGAAGTCCTGCTCCTCGAACGCCGCGATCATCGATGAATTTTCGCCCTTCTTCTGGCAGGGGGCGACCGCCTGCAAAGACTGGTTCACCGATTTCCGCGCCTTCAGCAAAAAGAACAGCCTGACCTTCGAGAAGGTCACCCTTGGCAAAGCGACCCAATCGATGGTCGATGGCGACCACGCTTATGTCGTCGTCCCCGCCACCTTCGCCTTCAAGATCGGCAACAAGCATCAGGTCGAAAAAGGCTCGAAGGTCACCGCCGCCCTGACCAAAGGGGCCGATGGCTGGGCGGTCGCCAGTTGGACCTGGACGACCAAGTAGGGGCTTACGCGCGCCCTGCACAGGTTAGCGGCCGGCTTTCACGTCGTCTGACAGGGGCTCAGCCTCTTCCAGCTTGGACCGGTCCCGCAACGCCATGACATCGCCATACAGCGCGAATCCCAGGCGGCGATAGAACCCCTGAACCTCCTCGTCGGCGACCAGCATGATCCGCCAGACCGGCAAGCGCGACAGAAGCCGCCGCATCAGGGCCTTTCCCAGCCCCCTGCCCTGCCAGTCCGGGTGGACCGCGACGTCGTAGATGAATGCGTGATATTCGCCATCGGTGATGGCGCGGCAGACTCCGACCAGCCGGCCCTCGTCATAAGCGAGGCAGACCCGCCCGCTATTTTCGAAAGCGCGGCGCTGCTTGGGCCCCCTGCGATGGTCGAGTTTGGCCGAGACGAACAGGGCCTCGAGCTCCGTCCAATCGAGCCCCTTGCAGGACTCGCGGAACTCGATGTTCCCGATCACTTGGTCTTCATCACCCAGACGCCGTCCCAATTATCCCCCGGATGGTGTTCCTTGAGATAATTGCAGCGGTCGATATAGAGCTTGGTCGCCAGATCGTTGGGGTTGAGCGCCAGGCCTTCGCCGAAGGCCTTGATGGCCTGGTCGAACTGGGTGTCGCGGTAGGATTTCAGGCCGTATTGGAAGGCCTGCAGCACGCCCATCATGTTGGGGAAGGTCTCGTCGGTGTGGTAGTCCACCACCTCGTAGATCGCCACCGGCTTGGTCTTGCCCTTCACCACCACCCGGTCGACTTCGCGCGAGCGGTAGGTCGATTTGAGCTTTCTGACCGTGTTCTCGCTGACCAGGATGTGCGCGCCATATTCCTTGCAGGCGCTTTCCAGGCGGGCGGCGAGGTTCACGCCGTCGCCGATCACCGTGTAATCCTGGCGCTTGGGCGAGCCGATATTGCCGGAAACCACCGTGTCGGTGTTGAGGCCGATGCCGATGTCGATCGGGCGCTTGCCGTCGGCGATGCGCCGCGCGTTGAAGCCATGCAGCTCGCGCATCATCGAAACCGCCGTGCGCAGCGCGCGGTCCTCGTCGTCCTCGTGCTTCTTGGCGGTGCCGAACACCGCCATGATGGCGTCGCCGATGAACTTGTCGAGCATGCCGCCCTGGTCGGTAATGCAATCGACCATCAGGGTGAAATATTCGTTCAGCAGACTGATGATGCCCTGCGGACCGAGCTCTTCCGACAGGGTGGTGAAGCTGCGTACGTCGGAGAACAGCACGGTCGCCTCGACCGACTGGCCGCCGAGAACCTCGGTGCCCGAGGCCAGCAGCTGGTCGGCCAGGGTCGGGTCCATATAGCGGGCCATGGTGGCCTTCATGCGCTTTTCCGAGCTGATGTCCTCGATCATCACCATCGAGCCCAGAATCTTGTCGTCGCCGCCGCCCGAGCGCAGCGGCAGAACCGAAACATTGGCCGACAGACGCTCGCCCGCCACATGCAGCGGGGCATCCATCAGCACCTCGTCCTCGCCGCTTTCCTGAACGGTGGTAACCTTTTCAATCAGCCACGCATTATCGCCGGCGAAGAAGTCGGCGGCCGGCTTGTCGATGATGTCCTTCTGCGCCACCTGCAGAATCTTGAGGCCCGCGGCGTTGCAGGTGACGATCTTGCCGTCGCCCGACAGCGTGATCACGCCGTTGCTCATCGATTCCAGGATCGACTCGTTGTAGTTCTTGATGGCTTGGACGTCGTCGAACAGCTTGGCGTTTTCGATGCCGATCGAGATCTGCGAGGTGAACGCCTTGAGGCGTGCCTCGTCATTGTCGTTGAACGACCCGCCGCGCTTGTTCAGCACCTGGGTCACGCCGATCACCGCGCCGGCCTTGTTGCTGACCGGCACGCACAGGATCGAGCGGGTGAAGAAGCCGCTTCGCTTGTCGAAGGCCGGATTGAAGCGCAGATCGGCATAGGCATAGGGAATATTGATGGTCTGGCCGGAGGTGAACACCGCGCCGGCGATGCCCATATGGTTGGGCAGGCGGATGGTCGAGCTGCCCAGGCCCTGGCCGACGAAGGAATAGAGCTCGTTGGTCTTGGGGTCGTTGATGAACAGGGTGCAGCGCTCGGCATCGAGCATGCGGGTGATCGCCGCCATGATCTTCTGCAGCAGCGGCCCCAATTGCAGCTCGGAGCTGATCTCGGAGACCACCGAGAGAAAATCCAGTTCCTGCTTGCGCGACTTCTCGATCACTTCGATGGTCGAGAGATGGGTCAGCGAGATGGCGCTCTGCGCGATCACCGCCTCGACGATGGCCAGATCGTCGGGGGTGAACTGGCCGTCGATCTTGTTGAGCAGCTGGGCGACGCCGATCACCTTGCCCTTCTTGGTGCGCAACGGCGCGCACAGGATGGTGCGGGTGCGATAGCCGGTCTGCTTGTCGGTCGAGGCGTCGAAGCGCTTGTCCGCATAGGCGTCGGGAACGACGGCGCCCTCGTTTCTCGTGAAGACGTCGCCGGCGACGCCGGCCGAGTCGAGGATGCGGATCTCACGCGCGAAACGGCCCTCGATGCGGGCATAGAGTTCGTTGGTGGCGGGGTCGTGCAGGAACACCGAGCCGCGCTCGCAGCCGATCAGCGACGTGCAGATGTCGCGCATGATCTTCAGCGCGCCGCCCAGCCCGTCGCTGACAGCGAGCTTGTTCGAGACGTCGAGCAGCGTCTCGGAAAGCTTGGCGGCGCTGATCTTGCGCCGCGGTGCGGGCGCGCCCCTACCGTCCGGCATGTTGACGTTCCAATTCGGTTCTCAGTTCCTGAATGATGCTCTGCAAATGGGCGATCTCGCGCTTGTCTGCCGACCGCGCCTCCTCCACTTCGCGGGTTTTGGCGGCGCGGACCTCTTCCAGCTCGTCGCGCAGGGCCTGAACGGTCTGGCGCAACTGGATCATCTCGGCATTGGCCGTCGAAACCGCCTCGGCTTTGCGGGTCTGCTCGCCCGCCTTGTTCATTTCCATTTCGTCGCGCAGCGCCTGTATCGTGGCATGGAGCTGCTGGATTTCGGCATTGGCGGCAGAAACGGCCTGCTGCTTGCGCTGGGCCTCGCCGGCGCGGGTCGCCTCCAGCTCGTCGCGCAGCGCATTGACGGTGCCCTTGACCTGCTTGCTCTCGTCATTGGCGGCGGCGACGGCACGGGAGACGCGTTCTTCGACGCCGATGCGGGCGGCCTCCAGCGCGTCGCGCAGGGATTGAACGGTTTCGCGCAGATGCTGGGCCTCGCCCTGGGCCACCGTCAGGCGTCCCTGCAGCTCGGCATATCCGGCCTGCCAAAACTCATCCGCCGATGTCGCCGATGACGTCGACATTCCCTCTCCCTCTCCAGAACTTCTCTATCCTATCATTACTGGCAAAGTATGAAAGGATGGTTCCATGAGCAAACCCCGTCTCGTCGTCGCCCCCGGCCTGCCCAAAGCGGTGTTCGAGAGCCTGCCCGAACGGTTCGACCCAATCGGCGGCGATCGCAATATGACCGTCGACGAGGCGCTATCTCAAGTTGAGAGACATCAGGCCGAAGCCCTGCTGGTCAGCCATCGCCACAAGATGACCGCCGACGCGATCGCCCGCCTGCCCGCGCGCGTCAAAGTGCTGGCCACCGTCACCGTCGGCTATGATCATATCGACGTTCCGGCCGCCAAGGCCAAGGGATTGACCGTCACCAATACGCCGGACGTGCTGACCGATTGTACAGCCGACATGGCGATGCTGCTGATGCTGGCCGCCTGCCGCCGCGCTGCGGAGGCGGAACAACTTATGCGCAAGGGCTGGCGCCAGAGCTTCGGCATGGGCGAGTTCCTCGGGCTGCAGGTTACCGGCAAGCGTCTGGGCATCTTCGGCATGGGCCGCATCGGTCAGGCGATGGCTCAGCGCGCCCGCGGATTTAATATGCAGATCCTCTATTCCAATCGCTCGCGGCTGAAACCCGACTTGGAAGCCGGCGCCCAATACTTCGCGGATTTGAAAGAAATGCTGCCTCATTGCGACATTCTTGCTATCCACGCGCCGGCCAGCGCCGCCACCGAGAAGGTGATCAACGCCGAAACCTTGGCCCTGCTGCCCAAGGGCGCCGTGCTGGTCAACACCGCGCGCGGCTCGCTGGTCGACGAGGATGCGCTGCTGGACGCGCTGAAATCAGGCCATCTGTTCGCCGCCGGGCTCGACGTGTTCCGCTCGGAGCCCGATTACGATACCCGCTTCGCCGACCTGCCCAATGTGTTCCTGACGCCCCATATCGGCAGCGCGACGGTCGAGACCCGCAATGCGATGGGTTTCAGGGCGCTCGACAATGTCGCTGCGGTCTGTTCCGGCGCTGGCGCCATCGATCCGGTGTAAACGACCGTGACGGCTCCTCCCATCGATCCCGCCGAACTCGACCGCCTGCTGGCGCGCGGCTATTTCGGCCGCACACGGCTGGCGGCGATATCGGCGCTGGCCCCGCTCGGGGTGATGGCCTGGCCCGCTTTGGCGGCGGGACGCTGGGCCGCCGCCGCCGGCTGGCTGGCCGCGATGGCGGCGATCCTGGCGGTGCGGTCGGCGCTCGGCAATGCCGCGGTATCTGGCGCGCTCGACAAGCGCGGACTCGAACCTTTGCTGCGGGTCGAAACGGCGATGGCGCTGCTGCAGGGCGTGGGTTGGGGTACCGCCCTATTCCTGTTCGACGAAGGCAGGCTGACACCCGACTTCTATCTGCGACTGATGGTGGTCGCGATCAGCGTGTCTTTCGTCCTGTCCTCCTCGACCGCCTTTCTGCGCATCCCGCTGATCGCGATGATCAGCGTCACCAGCGGGGTGCTGGCCTATCTCGACACACACGACTATATCGAGCCGCGCGGACTGCTGGTGGCCGGCACCCTGGTCGAATCCGCCGTGATCGCCGGCCTCGCTTTTTCGCTCAACCGCCGCGAGCGCGCCGCCGCGCGCGACCATCTGTCGGTAATCGCGCTGAGCAGGCTATTGGAGAAAAGCTCGCGCACCGACGAGCTAACCGGGATCGCCAACCGCCGCGGCATCCTGGAAGCCCTGTCGGCCGAGCTGGCCGTCACCGGCCGCCACACCCTGCCGCTGGCGGTGCTGATGGCCGATATCGATCATTTCAAGGCGATCAACGACACCCATGGGCATGCCGCCGGCGACCAGGCCCTGCGCACCGTCTCCCTCGCCCTAAGCGGGGCGCTGCGCGAGGAGGACAGCGTCGGCCGTCTGGGCGGCGAGGAATTCCTGGTGCTGCTGCCGATGCTGGAAGGCGACGCCGCCCGAGCCGCCGCCGAGAGGCTGCGCCGCCAGGTCGAGCAATGCGGGAGCGGCATTCCCCTGTCGATCTCGATCGGCGTCGGCTGCCGCCGCCAGGGCGACAGCGTCGATAGCCTGCTGGCGCGCGCCGACGCTGCGCTGTACGCCGCCAAGGGTGCGGGCCGCAACCGCGTCGCGATGGAGCTGCCAGGCTAGCCCGGCGGCCAGGGCCAGGCAGGTCACCGCGGTATATTGATAGCGCGGAATATTAAGGGAAATGGCCGGATAGACCGCCATCGACCACAATCCGGGCGACAGCACCAGCAACCTGTTCCAGCACTGGCCGCGCGCCGACCGCCATAGCAGCCAGAGCAGCAGCGGCAGGCCCAGCACGATGAATTCGTCGAACCACAGGCCGCGATAGAACAGCACCGGCATGGTCGCCAGATAATCTCGCCACTCGCCGAGGATTCGGCGGATCACCACCGTTTTGACCTGAGCTTCGGCGGCGGTGCGGTCGGCGCCCTGCGCCATGAGATCGGCGACGATGCGGCCCGGCTGGGTCAGTTGGCCTTCCAGATAGAAACCATCCGCCGCATCCCAATCATGGCGCCGCCAGGACTCCGGCGGCAGCGCCCGGCGCGCCAGCCCGGCGCCCGGCCCGCGCAGCCACCACAGCCAGGCGGCGCGGTGCTCCTCCGGCGTCATGCGGTCGAACACTTCGCGCGTGCTGAGCGCCAGCCCGTCACGGCCGTCGCCGGCGACGCCGAACCACGCGATGTTGCGCTCCATCCAGCCGAGATTGGCGCCCAGCAGCGGCAGAGCGATGCAGAGGGCCGCAAGACGCTGCCCGCGAAAGGCCAGGACCGCCGACAGCAGCATGCCGAACGGCAGAAACACGATCTTGGTCAGGCTGAGCGCCGCCGCCGCCAATCCCGCGCCGGCCCAGCGCCGCCGCGCCAGCAGAAGAGTCAGCGCGGCGCACAGGAAGACCGCCAGGTAATCGGACAGGACGTATTTCAGATCCTTGTACATATGCAGATTGGCCGAGACATAGAGGCAGCCGAGCATCGCCGCGCCTCCGCCCTGGCCGAGGGCGAGCAGGGCCAGTCCGGTCATCAGCGCCGCTCCGCCCAGCAGCAGGGCGTTGACGACCACCAGGGTGCGATAGCCGGCTCGGCAGCTTTCGGCGGGTTCGGCGCACTCTTCCAGGCTGCGCGCCAAGGGCGGCGACAGCTGGGCGGCCGCGGCGATCAGCAGCGGATAAAGCGGCTCCCGCCCCGGCCGGCGGTCCATCCCCGGCCCGGCCGGCGTGGCGGCATAGGTTCCGGCAAGATGCAGCGACCGCGCATAGCCCAGATAATCGAGAGAATCCGATACCGGCAGCGGCACAGGCAAAAAGAGAGCGGCGGCCAGCGGCGGCACGAAAGCCGCCACCGCCAGGAAAAGTCGAAACGAGCGCAAGAGAGCCCCAGTCAGCGGAGTTTCCAGTACCACGTCTCGCACCTGCAGCGACTTGCGGGTCTTTGCGGGCAAATTTCCTTGAGCTATCGTTTAACAGGACCATTTGGGGGATCACCGCATGCGCAAAGCTGTTCTGTTGGCCGCCGTCCTATTGTCCGGCGCCGCTTCGGCCAAGGACGTTGCCGACACGCTTTATTGGAACGGCCCGATCTATACGGCGGACGATGCGAAACCCAAGGTCGAAGCGGTCGCCGTGGCCAATGGGCGCGTCCTGTTCGCCGGATCGCGCAAGGACGCGGAAAAGCTCAAGGGCAAACAGACCAAGCTGGTCGACCTCAAGGGCGCTGCCATGTATCCCGGCTTCACCGACGCACACGTCCATCTGCGCGAAGTGGGCGAGCGCGAACTGACCCTCAATCTCGACAGCGCCGCCTCGCTGGCGGCAGTTATGCAGGCGGTCAAGGCCCGCGCCGCCGCGGAACCCGGCTCCGGCCTGCTGTTCGGACGCGGCTGGATCGAAACCCACTGGCCCGAGGCCCGCTTCCCCACCCGCCAGGACATCGACGCGGTGGTCGCCGACCGCCCGGTGATCCTCGAACGCGCCGACGGCCATGCGGTGGTGGCCAATTCCAAGGCGCTGGCCCTGGCCGGCATCGACCGCAACACGCCGGTGCCCGAGGGCGGCTTCATCAACAAGGACGCGGCGGGCGAGCCCAACGGCATGATCGTCGACAACGCTTTGCCGCTGATCGAGAAGCTTATCCCCACCCCGGACGAAGCCTATCGGGCCAAGGCCTTCAAGGCCGCGTTCGACTATGAAACCAGCCATGGCTGGACCGGCGTGCATTATATGAGCGTGCCGTGGGACGATGTGGTGATGCTGGAAAATTTCGCCCGCAAGGGTGAAGCGCCGCTGCGCGTCTACAATGCGGTCGAGCCGGAATATTTTCCCAATCTGAAGCATGACGGGCCGCACATCGCCTCGGACGGGCGGATCATCACCCGCGCGGTGAAGTTCTATATGGACGGCGCGCTGGGCTCGCGCGGCGCCGCGCTGCTGGCCAAATACAGCGACGCCGATACCGACGGCCTGGTGCGTATGAAGAAGGAAGAGGTCCTGCCGGTCTGGATCGACGCCCTGAAGCGCGGCATCCAGATCACCACCCATGCGATCGGCGACAGGGGCAACCGGCTGGTGCTCGACTGGTATCAGGAGGCGTTCGCCGCCGTGCCCGAGAAGGACCGCCTGACCCAGCCGCCGCGCTGGCGCGTCGAACACGCCCAGATCGTCGCGCCGGAGGATATTCCGCGCTTCGCCCAGCTGGGCG
>JAJPHO010000030.1 GCA_021325215.1 Alphaproteobacteria bacterium | reverse complement strand
GCCGGCATCCTGCAGCCGCCCTTCTTCAACATGACCGCCGACGATGCGGTCAATTACGGCGCCATCGGCATGGTGATCGGCCATGAGATGACCCATGGATTCGACGACCAGGGGCGCCAATATGACAAGAACGGCAATCTGAAGGATTGGTGGACCAAAGAGGACGCCAAGAAATTCGAGGAGCGCGCCGCCTGTGTCGTCGACCAGTACGGGTCCTACACCGCGATCGACGATCTGAAACAAAATGGTAAGGCGACTCTTGGCGAGAACCTCGCTGATAATGGTGGAATCCGCATCGCCCTGGCGGCGCTGAAGAAGCATATGGCCGGCAAGCCCGACCAGAAGGTTGGCGGCTTCACCGCCGAGCAGCGTTTCTTCCTCGGCTTCGCCCAGGTCTGGTGCACCAATGCCCGTGACGACGCGATCCGGACCCAGGCTATGTCCGACGTCCATTCGCTGCCCGAGTTCCGCGTCAACGGCACGGTGTCCAACAGCGAGGATTTCGCCAAGGCGTTCGCCTGCAAGGCGGATGCCCCGATGGTACGCGGCGCCAAGGCCTGCCGCGTCTGGTGATGGAGTATAGAGGGTACGAATAAGGTCAAACAAAGTTCCCCCAAGCCCGGCACCCTTGTGGTGCCGCGCGAAGGCGACCCGAAGCCCCGCAGGGGCGGGGGTCGACGAGGCGGTAGCCAAGCGTTTCGTAGAAACGCGCCCGGCGCTTGAGGGACAAACAGGGAGTCAAAATCATGGAACAAAAAGACGCGGTCGCCGCTCTCGAACGGGATACGCTGCAGTTCCACTCGCAAGGTCGTCCGGGAAAGATCGAAATCACGCCGACCAAGGCCCTGGTCACCCAGCGTGACCTGTCCCTGGCCTATTCGCCGGGCGTCGCCTATCCCTGTCTGCATATCGCCGCCGATCCGTCCAAGGCTTACGACTACACCGCCAAGGGCAATCTGGTGGCGGTGATCTCGAACGGCACCGCGGTGCTGGGCCTGGGCGATCTCGGCGCGCTGGCCGGCAAGCCGGTGATGGAGGGCAAGGCGGTGCTGTTCAAGCGCTTCGCCGATATCGACGGCATCGACCTCGAGGTCGACACCAAGGATGTCGATGCCTTCGTCAATTGCGTGCGCTATCTCGGCCCCACCTTCGGCGGCATCAATCTCGAAGACATCAAGGCGCCCGAATGTTTCATCATCGAGCAGCGCCTGCGCGAGCTGATGGACATTCCCGTCTTCCATGACGACCAGCACGGCACCGCCATCATCGCCGCCGCCGGCCTGGTCAACGCGCTGCACCTGACCGGCCGCGACCTCAAGGATATCCGCCTGGTGGTCAATGGCGCCGGTGCCGCCGCCATCGCCTGCGTCGAGCTGGTGAAATCGATGGGCGTGCCGCACCAGAACGTCATCCTGTGCGACACCAAGGGCGTGATCTATCAGGGCCGCACCGAAGGCATGAACCAGTGGAAGTCCGCCCATGCGGTGGAGACTCCCGCCCGTTCGCTGGAAGAGGCGATGAAGGGGGCCGACGTATTCTTCGGTCTGTCCGCCAAGGGCGCGGTGACGCCCGAGATGGTGGCCGGCATGGCCGATCGCCCGATCATTTTCGCCATGGCAATCCCGATCCGGAAATCACCCCGGAGGAGGTCAAGGCGGTGCGCACCGACGCCATCGTCGCCACCGGCCGCTCGGACTACGCCAATCAGATCAATAACGTCCTCGGCTTCCCCTATATCTTCCGAGGCGCGCTCGACGTGCGCGCCTCGACCATCAACGATCAGATGAAGATCGCGGCGGTTCACGCCTTGGCCGACCTGGCGCGCGAGGACGTGCCGGATGAGGTCGACGCCGCTTATTCGGGCCGCCGCCTGCGGTTCGGTCCGGAATACATCATCCCGGTGCCGTTCGATCCGCGCCTGATCTCGGCCGTTCCGCCGGCCGTCGCCAAGGCCGCGATGGAGTCCGGCGTGGCGCGCAAGCCGCTGCCCGATCTCAACCGCTACACACGCGATCTGTCGGCCCGTCTCGATCCCACCGCGGGGTCTCTGCGTCCGCTGTTCGACGAGGTGCGGGCCAATCCGCGCCGCATCGTCTTCGCCGAGGGCGAGGAGGAAAAGACCATCCGCGCCGCCGTGGCCTTCCATAATGCCGGCTATGGCACCGCGATCCTGCTGGGCCGCGAGGAGAAGGTGAAGGCGGCGCTGGAGGAGGCCGGTCTGGTCGGGCGCACCGAGGGCATCGAGATCATCAATGCCCGCCTGTCGACCCGCCTCAAGCTCTACACGGACATGCTGTACGCCCGCATGCAGCGCAAGGGCATGCTCTATCGCGACGCCCAGCGCCAGATGAACCAGCAGCGCAATGTGTTCGCCGCCGCCATGGTGATGGCCGGCGACGCCGACGGGCTGGTGACCGGGCTGACGCGCGGCTATTACCAGGCCTTCGACGATGTGGCGACCATGATCGATCCGCGTCCGGGCGAGCTGGTGTTCGGCACCACCATGATCGTCGGCCATGGCCGCACCGTGTTCATGGCCGACACCGTGGTGCACGAAACGCCGACCTCGGAGCAGCTGGCCGACATCGCCCAGCAGGCCGCTTCGCTGGCCCGCCGCATGGGGCACACGCCGCGCGTGGCGCTGCTGTCCTACGCCAATTTCGGCAATCCCTCGAACCTCAATTCGACCCGCGTGCACGAGGCCGTGCAGATCCTCGACCAGCGCAAGGTGCCGTTCGAATATGACGGCGAAATCGCCGCCGACGTCGCGCTCGATCCGGAACTGCTGAAGCTCTACCCGTTCTGCCGCCTGACCGGGCCGGCCAATGTGCTGGTCATGCCGGGACTCTATTCGGCCAACATCGCCGCCAAGCTGATGCAGAAGCTGGGCGGCGGCACCATCGTCGGGCCGGTTTTGACCGGGCTGGCCAAGCCGGTGCAGATCACCTCGATGGATTCCACCGTCAGCGACATCGTCACCATGGCGGCGCTGGCGGGACATGATTCCCTTCGTACCTCCAGATATGGCTGAGTAGGCGGATCTCTCATGCACACACGCCGTCTCTGGCCGCTGGTCACCATTCTATCCGTACCGGCGGTCGCGATTTTCGTCGTCCTGGTGGTGGCGCAGGCCATCGACGTGCTTCCCGCTTTGATCGCCATGGCGGCGATGGCCGGCATCACCGCGCTTTTGCTGAAGCCCTATATTCAGGATCTCGAGGACGTCGCGCGTTTCGCCCGCGGCCTGCCGCTGGACGAAGAAGCCGGCGTTCCCAGCCTGCGGACCGACATCGCCAATGACGTCCTGACCGCCCTGAAGCTGGCCCGGCGCCATTTCCGCAGCCAGTCGGAAGAGTTGATGGGGCGGCTGAAATTCCACGAAACCCTGTTCGACAGCCTGCCCAGCCCGATCCTGCTGCTCGACGCCCAGCGCCGCATCGTCGGCGAGAACGCGGCGGCCCGCAAAACCTTCGGCCGCCAGCAGCGCGACCGTGACCTGGCGGCTTTGTTGCGCCATCCCGACCTGCTGGATGCCGCCGACAAGGTGCTGGCCGGCGAGGCGGGCGGCGAGGTCGAGCTGACCCTGACCAGTCCGGTGACCGGCGAATACCGCGCCATGGTCGAACCGCTGCTGCGGCCCGGCTCCAGCGCCGCCGCCGCGGTGCTGTCGCTGCACGACATCACCGCGCTGAAGCGGGTCGAGCAGATGCGCGCCGACTTCATCGCCAATGCCAGCCACGAGCTGCGCACGCCGCTGGCCGCGGTGCTGGGCTTCATCGAAACCCTGCGCGGCCCGGCCAAGGGCGACGAGGACGCGCATGAGCGTTTCCTCGGCATCATGTTCGAACAGGCTTCGCGCATGAGCCGCCTGGTCGCCGACCTGCTCAATCTGTCGCGTATCGAGCTGCACGAACATTCGCGGCCCGAGGGCGAGGCCAATCTCGGCGCCATCGTCCGCCGCGTCGCTACCGGCCTCGAGCTGACCGCCAGCGAAAAGCTGATGAAGATCGACCTCAACCTCGATGAGGTCGTGCCCGACGTGATCGGACAGGAGGACGAGCTGACCCAGATCTTCCAGAACCTGCTCGACAATGCGCTGAAATATGGCCGGGAAGGCACGCCGATCATCGTCACCGTCCGCACGGTGTCCGACCTGCCGCCCGGCATGCCCGACAAATCGCGGCCCGCCGTGATGGTCTCGGTCAAGGATCATGGCGAAGGCATTGCCCGCGAACATCTGCCGCGCCTGACCGAGCGCTTCTTCCGCGTCGACACCGCCCGCTCGCGCCGCCTGGGCGGCACCGGGCTGGGCCTGGCCATCGTCAAGCATGTGGTCAACCGGCACAGGGGCTGCCTGCAGGTGGAGAGCGAGTTGGGGCAGGGTACGACGTTCACCGTCTATCTGCCGGTGGCCGGATGATCGGCCTCGCTGCCTTGCGCGCCTTCCTGGCGATGCAGCAGCGCTAGGCTTCGATCGCCCGCGCCATCTCCAGCAATTTGCGGGCGGTGTTCCAGTTGCGGGCGGTGCCGGCCACTTTCAGCGCGCGCTCCAGATAGGCCGGCGTCAGTTTCGACGTGCCGGCGCCGGCGACGTAATCGACGTAAAGATGGTCGCCGGACAGATGCAGCCGTTCCGGCCCGGTCCAGCGTCCCAGGGTTTCGGCGGCGCCTTCGGGCGGGGTGGCTTCGAGGAATTGCAGCATCAGGCTGGACGGCCGGTCGGCGGCGGCGTCGGCGAAGGGATTGGCCGCCAGCGCCCGGGCGAGGGCGTCCGGCGTGCGGATGATGGCGTGGTTCTTGGTCAGGCCGAACCGGTCGCGCAGGATCGAGGCGATGACAGCCTGCACCTGATCGGCGCCGCCGTCATGGTCGAACACCAGATTGCCGCTGGCGATATAGGTGGAGACGTTGCGGAGCCCGGCCGCCTCGCAGGCGGTCTTCAGTTCCTTCATCGGCAATTTGCCGGTGCCGCCGACATTGACGGCGCGAAGGACGGCGATGAAGACGCTCATGATCGAGACCTCCTCATCGCAGGCGCCTTCTTACTTCTTCGCCTTTTTCTTCGGCTTGTCCGAGGCGCGGTCGATGCCTTCCTGGATCAGGCGGCCGGCGGTGGTGGCGTCGCCCCAGCCGGTGACCTTGACCCACTTGCCGGGTTCGAGATCCTTGTAGTGCGCGAAGAAATGCTCGATCTGCTGCAGCAGGATGGTCGGCAGATCCTTGTAGCTCTGCACTTCGTCGTAATAGGGATGCAGCTTGGAATGGGGCACGGCGAGGATTTTCTCGTCCTTGCCGCTCTCGTCTTCCATCAGCAGCACGCCGATCGGGCGCGAGCGCAGCACGGCGCCGACGGTCACGCCGATCTGGCTGACCACCATGACGTCGACCGGGTCGCCGTCATTCGACAGAGTGTGCGGCACGAAGCCGTAATTGACCGGGTAATGCATAGCGGTATGCAGGAAACGGTCGACGAACATCGCGCCCGATTCCTTGTCCACTTCATACTTGATCGGCACGCCACCGAGCGGGATTTCGATCACCACGTTGATGTCGTGGGGGGCGTCCTTGCCGACCGGAATTTTGCTGAGATCCATGGAAGAGGATTGTCCTTTTTTGTTGCTGCGCTGCACCATAGACGATCTCCATCCCAACGTCATTAAGACTCGCCGGCTCCTTGCGGCCGGCGTTTGGCTGGTGTGGCGACTTTTAAGTTCCTACACCGTCGATACCAGCGACTTTAGGAACTTAAAAATCGATTGCCACACCACATGACTATAAACACTGGCGTCCTGATCGATCGCGAAGTTCGTAAATTGCCTGATCCTGGTGTTACGAACTTCGCGATCGGGACGTCAGCCAGTGTAGCAGAGCCAAAGCGGGAAGAGTGATGGCCGTGGTGATCAGGAAAAAGGGTGTCCAGCCGACCTGTTGGGACAGCTGGCCGCCGGGCGCCGACAGCAGGCTGCGGCCCAATGCTTCGAGCGAGGACAGCAGGGCGAACTGGGTCGCCGTATAGGGCGCCCGGGTCAAATTCGAGACGAAGGCGACGAAGGCGGTGCCGGCCATGCCGCCGGTCAGATCCTCGCTGGCCGCCGACACCGCCAGCATCAGCGTGCTGTGGCCGGAGGCATCGAGGGCGACATAGGCCAGGGTGCCGAGCGACTGAGCGATGCCGCAGATCATCAGCGCCCGCATGGTGCCGAACCGCGCCACGATCGCGCCGCCGATGAAGCCGCCGGCCAGGGTGGTGACGAAGGCCACCAGGCTGCTCATGCGGGCGATCTCGGACAGGCTGAAGCCCAGCGAGATATAGAATGGCTTGGCCATGCCGCCGGCCATCGCCTCACCCAGCTTGTAGAGCGGCACGAAAATCAGGATGGCCAGCCAATAGGGGCGCTTGATGAAGTCGCGGAAAGGGGCGACAACCGCCTCCTCGAATTCGGCGCGCCAGGACATGTCGTGGCGGGGCGGGCGGCCCGGTTCCTTCATCATCAGGAAAGTGACCAGTCCGACCAGCAGCAGCACGGCCATGGCGCCATAGGCCCAGAACCAGCCGGCCCGATCGGCGATCTCCAGGGCGCCGGCGCCGGCGACCAGCATGGCGACGCGATAGCCGGCCACGGTCATGGCGGAACCGGCGCCCTGGCTTTCCGGCGGCAGCAGCTCGATGCGGAAAGCGTCGATGACGATGTCCTGGCTGGCCGAGAGGAAGGCCACCGCGACGGCGAGAACCGCCAGCAGCCCGATATTCTGCATCGGATCGACCGCACCCAGGGCGAAGATGGCGCCGGCCAGCAGGATCTGCACGGTGATCGCCCAGCCGCGCCGCTGGCCGAGCGGAAGCGGCGGGCGCACGCGGTCGAACAAAGGCGCCCAGACCCATTTGAAATTATAGGGAAGCTGAGCCAGCAGCAGCAGGCCGATCTCGCTGCGCTTCACGCCGGCTTGGGCGAGGCGGGCGGACAGAGTGGCATAGACCAGCAGCAGCGGAAGGCCGCTGGAGAAACCGAGCAGAAGGACGGCGAGCTGGCGCGGATCGCGATAGACCGACAGGCCGCGCCGGGCGCCGTCAGCCATAATAGGCGCCTAAGATCCGGTCCATCATGGCGGAGGCTTTGGCGCCTTCGCGGCCCAGCGCCGGATGGTGTCCTTCGCCGGCCAGGTGGCGGCGGATATTCTCGATGTGGGAATGCTGGATGTTGACCGGATGCGGGACCGCCAGGGTTTCCTCGCCGGAATCGCTCGCCAGCTTCAGCGGCACGTCGCCGAATACCGAATAGTCGATGCGGCCCTTGTCGCCATGCAGCACGACATGATCGCTCGCCGTATGGCTGGCGAAATTCCAGAAGCCCGATCCGGTGACGCCGCTTGTATGGCGCCAGCTGGCCGAGACCGAATCCTCGGCGGCATAGAGTTTCTGCTGGTTGCTGGCGACGCCCGCGACCTCCTCGACATCGCCGAGATGATGGATGAAGAGATCCAGCCCGTGGCAGGCCATATCGGCGAAATAGCCGCCCCCGGCGATGGCGGGGTCGACGCGCCAATTATCCGGGCTGGCGTCGCGTCCATCGGCGCGGGCGGGGCGGGAAAAGCTCCAATGGATGTGGCGCGGCGTGCCGATGCGGCCTTCCGCGATCCACTGGCGAACCGTCTCGAAGCGGGGCAGCGAGCGGCGGTAATAGGCGGTGAATAAAGGAAGGCCGGCTTTTTCGAAAGCCTCGGCCATCTCCAGGCACTCGGCCTGGCTCATCGCCATCGGCTTTTCGACATAGGCCGGCTTGCCGGCGGCGGCGACCCGCAGCGCGTAATCGCGGTGCGAGCTGGGCGGCGTCGCGATATAGACCGCGTCGATGCCCGAGTCCCTGATCAGCTGGTCGGCGTCCGAAGTCCAGCGCGGCACCTTATGGCGCCGCGCATAGTCTTCGGCTTTCGCGGCGTCGCGGCGCATCACCATCTCGAGTTTGAAGCCCGCCACCTTGTTGAAGGCGGGCCCGCTCTTGAGTTCGGTAACGTCGCCGCAGCCGATGATTCCCCAGCGGATCTCCCTCAATCAGGCTTCCTTCTGGCGGCTCATGCGCTTGCGCTCGTTCGGGTCGAGATAGCGCTTGCGCAGGCGGACGTTCTTCGGGGTCACTTCGACCAGCTCATCGTCCTCGATATAGGCGATGGCCTGCTCCAGCGTCATCTTGCGCGGCGGGGTCAGGCGGACCGCTTCGTCCTTGCTGGTGGTGCGGATGTTGGTCAGCTGCTTGGACTTCAGCGGGTTGACCTCGAGGTCGTTGCCGCGGCTGTGCTCGCCGATGATCATGCCCTGATAGACCTTGACGCCGGCGCCGAGGAACAGCGGGCCGCGCTCTTCCAGGTACCACAGGCCATAAGCGACGGTCTCGCCCTGGTCGGTCGAGATCAGCACGCCGTTGCGGCGGCCCTCGATCGGGCCCTTATAGGGGGCGTAGCCGTGGAACACGCGGTTCATGATGCCGGTGCCGCGGGTGTCGGTCAGGAATTCGCCGTGATAGCCGATCAGGCCGCGCGACGGGGCGACGAAGGTCAGGCGCAGCTTGCCGCCGCCCGACGGCTTCATGCCGGTCATCTCGGCCTTGCGCAGGCTCATCTTCTCGACGACGACGCCGGAATATTCCTCGTCCACGTCGACCACCACGTCCTCGATCGGCTCCAGGCGCTCGCCGGTCGCCTCGTCGGTCTGGAACAGCACGCGCGGACGCGAGATCGACAGCTCGAAGCCTTCGCGGCGCATGGTTTCGATCAGCACGCCCAGCTGCAGTTCGCCGCGGCCGGCGACTTCGAAGGCGTCGCGCGAATCGGCTTCGGTGATGCGGATGGCGACGTTGCTTTCGGCTTCGCGCATCAGGCGGGCGCCGATCACGCGGCTGGTCACCTTGTCGCCTTCCTGGCCGGCCAGCGGGCTGTCATTGACGGCGAAGGTCATCGACAGGGTCGGCGGATCGATCGGCTGGGCGTGCAGCGCCTCGGTCACTTCCGGGACGCAGATGGTGTCGGCGACGGTGGTCTTGGTCATGCCGGCCAGGGCGACGATGTCGCCGGCCTCGGCCTGATCCAGGGTCAGGCGCTCGATGCCGCGATAGGCCAGGATCTTGGAGACGCGGAACTGCTCGATCAGGCTGCCGTCGCGCGACAGCGACTTGACCTGCTGGTTCATCTTGACGGTGCCCGAGGCGATGCGGCCGGTCAGCAGGCGGCCGAGGAAGGGATTGGCTTCCAGGGTGGTGGCCAGCATGGCGAACGGGGCGTCGGGCTCGCTCTTCGGCGGCGGCACATGCTTCAGCACCAGGTCGAACAAAGCGGACAGGTCCTTGCGCGGGCCGTCCAGGCTGTCGTCGGCCCAGCCGTCGCGGCCGACCGCGAACAGGGTGTGGAAGTCCAGCTGCTCGTCGGTGGCGTCGAGCGCGGCGAACAGGTCGAATACTTCGTCGTGAACTTCGTGCGGACGGGCGTCGCCGCGGTCGACCTTGTTGATCAGCACGATCGGGCGCAGGCCGAGGGCCAGCGCCTTGCCGGTGACGAACTTGGTCTGCGGCATCGGGCCTTCGGCCGCGTCAACCAGCACCACCACGCCGTCGACCATCGACAGGATGCGTTCGACTTCACCGCCGAAATCGGCGTGGCCGGGGGTGTCGACGATGTTGATGCGGGTATCTTTCCACACGACGCTGGTGCACTTGGCCAGAATCGTGATGCCGCGTTCCTTTTCGAGGTCGTTGCTGTCCATCACGCGCTCGTCGACCTTCTGGTTTTCGCGGAAGGTGCCGGACTGGCGGAGCATGGCGTCGACAAGGGTGGTCTTGCCATGGTCGACGTGGGCGATGATGGCGATGTTACGGAGGTTCATGACACTCACACG
>JAJPHO010000003.1 GCA_021325215.1 Alphaproteobacteria bacterium | reverse complement strand
CGGCCAGCGAACCGAAGTTCCACCAGTAGTTCAGGTTCTTCGGGGTCGGATAATCGACGGCCGAATGCTTGAGAATCGAGAAGACCGGCAGGCGGTCATCGACCCACTGAACGATCTTGTTGTCGAATTTGGTTTGTTCGCTCATCGGACTTGCTCCACGTGGTCGTTCGCGACCACAATTATTCAAGTTTTGTGGGCAAGGCCCACTACCCGATCCGGACCGACGTGTCGGTGAGGAAGGTATATTGCGGCACCAGCAGGTTGAGCGGGGCGGGACCCTTGCGGATGCGGCCCGACGTGTCGTACTGCGAACCATGGCAGGGGCAGAACCAGCCGCCGAACTCGCCCTTGGGGTCGGCCGGCTTCTGGCCCAGCGGAATGCAGCCCAGATGGGTGCAGACGCCGACCATGATCAGCCATTCCGGCTTCTTGACGCGCTGAGCATCGGTCTGCGGATCGCGCAATTCCTTGACGTCGACCTTGTTCGCCGCCTCGATCTCTTCCGCCGTGCGGTGGCGGATGAAGACCGGCTTGCCGCGCCAGGTGACCGTGATGGCCTGGCCGACCTGCACCGGCGAGATGTCGACCTCGGTGCTGGCCAGGGCCAGGGTGTCGGCGGCGGGATTCATGCTGTGGATGAACGGCCACACGGCCGATGCCGCGCCGATGGCCCCGAGGCCGGAGGCGGCATAGAGCAGGAAATCACGCCGTGTCGCGCCGTCTTGCGGATCGCTGGCGGGTTGAGACGAGTCAGCCATTGGTCATTCCTCTTGGTAAACCTGCGTTGTTATGCGGGAGTCTGAAGGGATGGGCAGCAAGCATGGAACCGGAACGAGTAACACTCGGTCCCATTAAACATATCCGCGGTCTTGAAAAGCAAGCGATGATCCCCCACCGTGCCCCCATGAGAATAGCACTATACCAGCCTGATATACCGCAGAATACAGGAACTATCTTGCGCCTTGCCGCCTGCTTCGGGGTGGCGGTCGATGTGATAGAACCGGCCGGCTTTCCTTGGAGCGATTCTCATTTTCGTCGCGCCGGCATGGATTACCGCGATCTCGCCCAAGTCACGCGTCACCTTTCCTGGAACGCCTTTCTTGCCGCCCGGGGGACGGGGCGGCTGGTTCTGCTGACGACCAAGTCGGACTCGTCGCCTTACGATTTTACCTTCGCGCCCGACGACACTCTGCTGTTCGGGCGTGAAAGCGCAGGGGTGCCTGGCGACGTCCACGAGATGTGCGACGCCCGTCTGCGCATCCCTATGGTTGCGGAGGCGCGGTCGCTCAATGTCGCGGTGACGGCGGCGCTGGCGCTGGGCGAAGCCTTGCGCCAATGCGGAGGATTTCCGTGATTTTAACCAACGGATCGCTACACTGGCCGCCATGAGACGTTCCTCCCGCCGAGCCGCGTTCGCGGCGATCATCCTCTGTATCGCCGCCGGCGCTGTCGCGGCCGTCGTGCTGTGGCCCCGCCATGACAGCGAACCCGCCCCCCGACAGCAGGCGGCCCAGCCGGCCTCCGCGCCCTCGGAATCCGCCGCGATCATGGACAGCCATGGGCTGGTGACGCGCAACGGGCCGGTGCTCGAACTGCGCATGAAGACCGGCGAAGTGGTGACCCTGACCGACCGCGGCAAATGCGGCGACCTGCCGTGCCCGCCCGGGCTGGCGACCTCTTATCGCTATCTCGGCTGGGACGAGAAAGTCGGCGGCTACCGCCTGTCGGTGTCGCTGAACGCCGCCCAGCCGATGGTGCTGACCTATGGCGACGACGATCCGACCCTGCTCGATGCCCGCCACGAGGCCGACGCCCCCGAACCGACGCCGCTGCCGGCCAAGGCGCCGGCCTCCGTGCCGACCGACCAGTCGCTGTCCGGCTGGCTCAAGGATCTGACCGACGAGCGCGACGAGACCGAAAAGCCGGCCATCGCCGCCCACGCGCAGCATGTCCAGCGTGACGGCGGGCGGTTGACCGTGACCCTGGACGACAAGCGCCGCCTCGTCTTCGAGGATGATCTGGTGTGCGGCCAGCTGGCTTGTCCGCCGCAGATCTCGCGGTCTTTCGATTATGTCGGCGATAGCCCGGGCGGCCATTTCCATGTGGTACGCCAGCAATGGAACGAGTCCGAGACCGCCATGCTGATCGATGGCGCCGGCACCATCCTGCCGCTGCCCAGCGTGCCGAGCTTCTCGCCGGACGGGAAATTCGTCGTCTCGGTGGTGTCGGACCTCGAAGAATCCCAGCCGCAGCGCGTCCAGGTCTGGTCGCTGGCCAATGGGCAGGCCGATCCGGTCTTCACCCTGTCGGCCAAGGGCGAGGACGATACGGTCTATGAACTGGTCGGATGGAGCGACCCCACCCATCTGCGTTTGAAGCGCGGCCCCTGGGGCAGCGATAAGCGCAGCGCGGTGACATTGGTGCGCGACGCCCAGGGCTGGCATCTGGTGGAGGGCGGCGGTGCCGAATGACCAACGTTCCCTGACCGAGCGCTCCAGGGCCTCGTTCTACGAAGCTGCGCTCCCGGTCATGCCGTTCCTGGTGCCGGCGCTGCTGGCCTTCATTTGTTCGGCCATTCTGTCCTGGCGCTGGGACAGCTGGCGCGGCCGCCTGGGCCTCGAGGACGGGCCGCATTTCATCGGTGACCTGCCGACGGTGCTGCTGATCTTCTGCACCGGCGTGCTGGTCATCCGGCTGGGCCATGTCTATGCCCAGCACCGCCTGGGGCACCGGCCGCCGCGCCTGGTGCGCCAGATCATCGCCCTGACCACCTGGACGGTGGCGGTCGGCGCGGGCGGGGCGATCCTCTGGGACATTCCGGTCGGCAGCCTGATGACCACCTCCGGCCTGCTGGTCGCGGTGATCGGCCTGGCGCTGAAGAACATGCTGTCCGATCTGTTCAACGGCATCTCGCTGCCGGTCAAGGTCGGCGACTGGGTCGAGATCGCCGGTGCCAAGGGGCGCGTGATCGAGATCAGCTGGCGGGCGACCAAGCTGGTGTCCACCGACCATGTGGTGGTGGTGGTGCCCAACACCCAGTTCATCACCAATACGGTGCGCAATTTCACGTCCGAGCGCGGCTATTTCCGCGATCATATCAAGGTGACCTTGCCGATGACGGTAACGGCCTATCAGGCTTCGCGCATCCTGCTGGGTGCGGCGACCCAGGTCGACACCATCGCCTCGCTGCCCGAACCGCCCGAGGCCCGCATCGCCGGCTTCAACGAGCAGGGCGTGGAATGGGATCTGGTCTATTCGATCCCCGACGTCGGCATGTCCAACAAGCTGCGGCACCGGGTCCAGCGCAGCCTGATGCGCGATTTCTTCCTGTCAGGCATCGAGCTTCCGGCCGCCCATGTCGAAATCCACCAGCCGGCGGTGGTGCGAAGCAACGAGCCGCATACGAACGAAGTGGTGTTCCTGCGGCTGATCGATCTGTTCTGCACCCTGACCGAGGGCGAGCTGCGCAAGATCTGCGACCAGATGAAGCCGCGCCTGCTGGAAGGCGGCATGCCGGTGGTGCGCCAGGGCGAGATGGGTGATTCGCTCTATATCGTCCATGAAGGGCTTTTGAAGGTCACCATCGAGACCGACAACGGCGTCACCGAGGTCGGTCGCATCCGTCCCGGCCAGTTCTTCGGCGAGATGTCGCTGATGACCGGCGCTCCGCGCAGCGCCACCGTGACGCCGATGGTCGACAGCAAGGCCTATGAGATCAGCCGCGAAGTCCTCGCCCCGGTCCTGCGCGACCGCCCGGAAGTGGCGGCCCTGATGAGCGAGGTCCTGGCCGAACGCCAGATCGCCAACGCGCCCAAGCTGGAAAACGGTGCGGCGCAGATGGATCAGCGAGAGACCCTGTCCCAGCAGATCTTGAGCGGAATCATCTCGTTCTTCCGCCTGCCGGTCAAGGCGCGGAGCTACTCGCCGCAGGTCTAAGGTTAGCCACCCAGGATTCCCTTCGGGTTTCCGTGGTGGTCTTTGCGCCCTTTGCGGCAGATAAAACGCCGCGCTTAATCGTCCGCGTACGGATTGCGGCGCTTGCGCAGGCCGAAGCGGATCGGCACGCCCTTAAGGCCGAAATCGTCGCGCAGGCCGTTGATCAGATAGCGCGTATAGCTTTCCGGCAATTCGTCCGCGCGCTGGGTGAATACGGCGAAGGATGGCGGACGGGTCCGCACCTGGGTCATGTATTTCAGGCGCATGCGATGGCCGCCCTGGGTGGCCGGCGGCGGATGGCGTTCGGTCATCTCGCCCAGCCAGCGATTGAGCTGGGCGGTCGGGACGCGCTTGTTCCACAGGGTGTAGATGTCGTTGACCGCGCCCATCAGCTTGTCGAGGCCGCGCCCGGCGAGCGCCGAGATGGTCACGGTCGGTACGCCGCGCACCTGCGGCAGCGAGGTTTCCAGGCGATCGTTCAGGCGCTGCAGCGAGGCTTCGCGGTCGGCGACCTGATCCCATTTATTGATGGCGAGAACCAAGGCGCGGCCCTCGTCGATCACCAGGCGGGCGATAGTCAGATCCTGCTTGTCGAGGATGGCGTCGGCATCCATCACCAGCACCACCACATGGGCCATGCGGATGGCGTCGATGGTGTTCGAGGTCGACAATTTCTCGACCTGGTCGGTGATGTTGGCGCGGCGGCGTAGGCCGGCGGTGTCGACCAGGCGGAAAGTGCGGCCCTTATAGTCCCACTCGCTGGTGATGGCGTCGCGGGTCAGCCCGGCCTCGGGGCCGGTCAGCATGCGGTCGTCCTGCAGCAGCGCATTGACCAGGGTCGATTTGCCGACATTGGGGCGTCCGACGATGGCCAGCGACAGCGGGCGTTCGGCCTCGGCCTGTTCCTGCTCGGCCAGCACGTCGCCATCCTCGATGTCGTCGTCGCCGCTCAGTTCCGGCCAGGGCGCATTCTCGCCATCTTCGGGCTCGTCGATGCCGCCATGCTTTTGCGCATAGGGCAGCAAGGCCTCATAGAGATCGTCGAGACCTTCGCCATGTTCGGCCGAGAAGGGAACCGGCTCGCCGAGACCCAGCGAATAGCTTTCATAGAGACCGGGCGCGCCGGCCTTGCCCTCGCACTTGTTGGCGACCAGGATCACTGGCGTCGGGCTCTTGCGCAAATAATCGGCGAAATGGCTGTCGAGCGGCGTGACGCCGGCGCGCGCGTCGATCAGGAACAAGGCGACGTCGGCTTCCTCGATGGCGCGGTCGGTCTGCTTGCGCATCCGCCCTTCGATCGAAACGCCCTGCAGATCGTCTTCCAAACCGGCGGTATCGATGATCGAAAAGCTCATATCGGCGATGCCGCCCTGACCGTCGCGGCGGTCGCGCGTCACCCCCGGCCGGTCATGGACGATGGCGACCCGCCGTCCGACCAGCCGGTTGAAAAGGGTGGACTTGCCCACATTCGGGCGTCCGACGATGGCGACCTTGAAAGCCATGTATTACCTCAAATCCGTCGCGCTATCTCAGCGATACGCGATCAGATTTCCCTCTTCGGTCAGCACGATCATCGTGTCGCCGCTGATCACCGGCGGGATGCTGACCCCGTCCGGCAGCTCGGCGGTCTGAATGACGTCGCCGGTGGTCGGCGAGATGGTCACCATGTCGCCGAACGAGGACATCACCAGCAGCCTGCCGCCGGCCATGATCGGGCCGGTCCAGCTGATGCGGTTGTCCTTCTCCTCGACGTCTTCCCAGCCCTGCAGCTGATGGACCCAGCGGACATGGCCGGTGCGCGCCTCGAAGCAGGCGAGCTCGGACTTGTTGGTGATCAGATAGACATAGTCGCCGGCCACCCAGGGCGTATGGGTGGCGCCGACTTCCTTGTCCCACAGGCGGCGGCCGGTGCGCAGATCGATGGCGGCGAACACATCGGAATTGCCCGCGGCGAACACGCGGCCGCGGTCGACCACCGGCAGGCCGCCGATGTCGGACAATTCGGCGACCTGGTCGGTGCGCTTGACGGCGGCCAGAACGTCGGACCATTCGACAGTGCCGTTCTCGATGCGCAGCGCGAACAGCTCACCCGAGGTGTAGGGCGCCAGAACCGTGTTGCCTTCGATGGCGGGCGAGGGCGCGCCGACGAAGGAGGCGACTTCGGAAATGCCCGAATGGCGCCACAGCTGGTGGCCGTCTTCGGCCGACAGGGCCAGGGTTTCATTGTCGACGGTCACCATGACCAGGCGGCCGTTCTTGACGGTCGGGGCGCCGCGCACCGGGGCGGGCAGCGGACGGCGCCACAATTCGGCACCGCTCTCGGCATTGAGCGCGACCACCTGGGCATAGCCGGTGGTGACGTAGAGCTTGCCTTCGTCATAGGCGGCGCCGCCGCCGAAGCTTCCGCCGCCGGCCTCTTCGGGGCCGAGATCGATGCGCCACAGGCGCTCGCCGTCGGCCAGGGAATAGGCGGTCAGCACCGACAGGCTGTCCATCGCATAGACCTTGTCGGTGGCGACGATCGGCTGGCTGACGAAGGCGCGGCGCTTGTCTCCGCCTTCACCCAGCTGCACCGACCAGACGCGCTCGGCCTTGTCGGACAGCGCCTTGTTCTGCATCGAGTGGCTGGGATAGCCGCCTTCCTGCGGCCATTCGGTCAGGCGCTCGGGCGGCGGCACGGTAATGTCGCCCTGGGTCGCGGATTCGACCTCCAGCGTCTTGGTGTGCGACAGGATGGCGATGCGCTTGCCCGGCAGCTTGGCGGTCTGGGCCGGGGTGAACCAGTCTTCGATTCCGCAGGCACCCAGCAGCCCGCAGGCGGCCGTCACGAAAAGAAGACGGCGAAAATGCATTCCGTTCAAAGCGCTTATCCCTTTTCCGGCTTGGCGGCGGCGGAGGTGCCGCCGAGGGCCGCAAGCATTTCAGTGGCGCGGGCGCGGATATCCTGCGGCGCGCCGGCATCATCGGCCAATTTTTTATAATAGGAGATCGCCTGGGCATGGTCGCCGCGGCGGTTGGCGACCAGGGCCAGCATCTCGGTGGCGGTGAAGTGCCAGGGATTGCCGGCATCGGCCAGCGGCTGCAGCTTCTTGACCAGGGTCTCGGGATCGGCGCTGTCCAGCGTCAGCATGGCGCTTTTCAGCACGGCGAGGTCGCGGAACAGCACGGGTGCGCCGGAATGGCTCAGCGTGTCGTAGGTGGCCACGGCGCCGGTGATGTCGCCGGCCTCGCTCTGCAACTGGGCCTGGCGGAAGGCGGCGGCCATCGGGAAGCCCGTGCCGTCGGCCTTGGCGATCTCGGTCAGCTTGGCCTCGGCCTCGCGCTGCTTGCCGCCATCGATCAGGTTTTCGGCGGCGGCGAACTGGGCGGCTTCCTTCTGGAACTGTTTGTCGCGCCAGCTCAGCCACACCTGGTGCCCGGCCACGCCGAGAACGATGGCGACGGCGCCGGCGACCGCATATTTACCGTATGCCTTCCACAGCTTGGTGTATTGCTCCCGGCGCAGATCCTCATCGACTTCCTTGATGAGAAGATCACCCGTCGGGTCCTGGTCGTTTACACTCAACTCGTCCTCGTCTCAACGGTAAGGGCCGCTTAAATGGCGGCCACCATAGCTTCTGGAATTGCTAGCGTCCAGCATCCTCGCGGCGGGCCGGATTGGCGCGCCTGCCGGCCAGCACCGAGCCGCCGGTCTTGCGTTTCAGCCAGCGCGCCAAACCCAGTTTCAGGATCTCGATCAGGCGCGCGCTGGTGCCGTCGCCGAACAGGAAATCCCAGCGTACCCGCTGGCCTTCATTCTGCGCTTCGCCCCACAGATCGCTGAACATCGCCTCGAAGACCGAGAAGAAATGATCTTCGGTGAAGGAGAAGTTCGATTTGTCCTGCATCGTGCGGTCGACGATGGTGATGAAGGTCTTCTTGCCGTTGGCGAAGTTCTCGAAGCGGAACAGGATGCGGATGAAGATGGTGTCGACGAAGCGGCGCACCGGTGGGTTCTTGTTGATCGAATCCCACAATTCGCGGTCGTCGCCGGTATGCAGGTTCCACAGAATCTGGTCGGCTTCGTTGTTCAGCTCGTCATAGATGATCGGGCCGAACGCTTTCTTGAGATAGGTGTCGATGCCTTCGGTCAGCGAGCGCGGCAGGATTGCCTTGTTGCCGGCGAACAGATGGGACAGTCGGCTCAGCACGAGACGCAGCAGGAAGCGGTTGCGCCGGGTATCCTTGGTCGGCGCGCCGCCGCTCTGCGCAACCGAATCGAGCTTGGCGTCGATCAGCGTCTTCAGCTCGTCGCTGATCGCGCCGAACTGGGCGGCTTTCTCGGCCGGCAGCAGAGCTTGAAAAGTCGTCAGAAGCTGAGAAAACAGCTCCTTCGTGACGCGTTTGTAGCCCGCCAATACCGCATCGGTCGATTGATCGGGTACCTGCTGGTCCGTCAAGGAAATCTCTCCGGGTCGACGCGCTTCCCCACCAACGCGGCCGAAGGCTCGGGCCGCAACGCGTTCGTAGGCGTACACTAACCCAACTGAATGTCAGGGCCAATGGGGTATAGGGTATCAGTTACCCCAGCGTTCCGCGCGTTTTCCGTCCTCGTCGCGGGCCTCGACCCAGCGTTCGCCCGAGGGGGTCTCCTCCAGCTTCCAGAACGGGGCGCGGGTCTTCAGCCAGTCGATCAGGAATTCGCAGGCGGCGAAGCTTTCGCCGCGATGCCGGCCTGCCACGCCGACGAAGACGATGCGCTCGCCCGGGCACAGGCGTCCGACCCGGTGGATCACCGTGACGCGGTCCAGCGTCCAGCGCGAGCGCGCTTCGTCGATGATCCGGCCGATCTGCTTCTCGGTCATGCCGGGATAATGTTCAAGGGTCATCGCCGTCACCCCGTCCGGGGCGCCGCGCACCAGCCCGATGAAGGTGGCGATCGCGCCGCTTTCGCCCTGGTCTTCGGACAACAGCGCGATCTCGGCGCCGGGGTCGAAATCCTCGGCCGACACCAGCAGCTTGACCGGAGCCATCTCAGCCTCCGGTGACGGGCGGGAAGAAGGCCACCTCGTCGGCGGCCGACACCGGCGCGTCCATCGCGGCGTGATCCTGATTGACGGCGGCCATCAGGCGCGGCGCCGACAGAGCCTTGGCGTGCTTAGGGCTGAGAGCTTTCAGCCACTCGATCAACTGAGCGACGGTGGCGATTTCGGCCGGCGGCGAGACGCTTTCCTCGCCGACGCCGATCTCGCGGCGCAGGGCAGCGAAATAGACGATCTTCATGGCACCGGCTCCTGCATATGCTTCAAGCCGGCCTGCAGATAATCCCAGCCGGTGATCATGGTCAGCACGGCGGCGCCCCACAGGAACACCTCGCCCAGCGCCTGGGCGGGCAGCCATTCCGGCGCCGCGCTGCCGACCAGCAGGACCGGCAAGGCGGTCATCTGCAGGCCGGTCTTCCATTTGGCCAGGGCGCTGACCGGCATGCCGACGCGCAGCTCGGCCAGATATTCGCGCAGGCCCGAGACCAGGATCTCGCGCAGCAGGATGACCAGGGCCGGCAGCACCGAATATTGCGTCAGCGACAGGCGTCCGAAGGCGGTCAGCATCAGCAGCACCGCGGCGACCAGCAGCTTGTCGGCGATCGGGTCGAGGAAACGGCCCAGGCTCGAGACGCTGTTGCGGCGGCGGGCGAAATAGCCGTCGAAGAAATCGGTGATGGCGGCGGCCACGAACAGAAAGCAGGCGACCCAGCGCGCCCCGGGACCCGGCACATAAAAGGTGGCGATGATCAGGGGGATCGCGACGATGCGCGACAGGGTCAGAATATTGGGCAGCGACGTCAACATTACGGCGACACTCTACCTATTCGGATGGAAGTGGTCATAGATTTTTTTGGCCATCGCCTGACTGATTCCTTCGACCCCGGCGAGGTCGCTCAATCCCGCCTCGGAAACCGCCCGCGCCGAGCCGAAATGGTGCAGCAGCGCCTTCTTGCGCGCCGGCCCGATGCCGGGCAAATCGTCGAGCGGCGATTTGCCGATCGCGGCCGAGCGCTTGGCGCGGTGCGTGCCGATGGCAAAACGATGCGCCTCGTCGCGCAGGCGCTGCAGGTAATAGAGGACAGGATCGTTGGGCGGCAGCGAAAAAGACGGCTTGCCTGCCATATGGAAGCGCTCCCGCCCGGCGTCGCGGTCCTGGCCCTTGGCGATCGAGACCAAAGCGACGTCGGTGACGCCCATCTCCTCCATCAGCGCCTCGACGACTTTGAACTGCCCGGGGCCGCCATCGATCAGCACCAGGTCGGGCCAGGATGAGCGGTCGCCTTCGGCTTCCTCATCCTTGGCGCGCTTGAAGCGGCGCGTCAGCACTTCCTTCATCATGGCGAAATCGTCGCCCGGGGCGATCTCCTCGCCCTTGATGTTGAATTTGCGATAGGCGTTCTTGATGAAGCCTTCCGGTCCGGCCACGATCATGCCGCCGACCGCGTGGGCGCCCTGGATATGGCTGTTGTCGTAGACTTCGATGCGTTCGGGCGGCGCATCCAGCCCGAACAGATCGGCCACGCCGTCCAACAGCTTGCGCGTCGCCGAGCTTTCCGCCTGACGCCGCCCCAGCGCCTCGCGCGCATTGTCATAAGCATGCATCACCATCTTGCGGCGGTCGCCCCGCTGCGGAACGGTGACCGCCACCTTGCGCCCGGCGCGCTGAGCCAGGGCCTCGACGATCAAGGGCTGATCCTCGGCGGGCAGCCCATGCGACAGCATCACCTCGCGCGGGGGAACCTTGTCCTCGTAGAACTGAGCCAGGAACGCGGCCAGCACTTCCTCGGGCGTTTCGTCCTGGGTGTGGGTCGGGAAGAAAGCGCGGTTGCCGAAATTGCAGCCGGAGCGGAAGAAGAGCACCTGGATGCAGCAATCGCCGCCGGCCTGATGCAGGGCGATGACGTCGGCCTCCTCGATGTCGATCGAGTTGATGTCCTGGCGCGCCTGCACCGAGCTCAGCGCGCGGATGCGGTCGCGGAACACCGCCGCTTCCTCGTAATTCATCTCCTCGGCGGCGGTTTCCATCTGCTTGACCAGCGCCTTCTGCACCTGCTGGCTGCGGCCGGACAGGAAGGAGCGCGCCTCATCGACCAGCGCGCCATAGTCGGGCGGGCTGATGCGGTCGACGCAGGGCGCGCTGCAGCGCTTGATCTGGAACAGCAGGCAGGGCCGCGAGCGGCTGGAGAACACCGAATCGGTGCAGGAACGCAGCAGGAAGGCGCGCTGCAGCTGGGCCAGGGTCTGGTTGACGGCGCCGGCCGAGGCGAACGGGCCGAAATACTCGCCTTTGCGGTTTCGCGCCCCGCGGTGCTTGACGATCTGCGGATAGGCATGGTCGCCGGTGATCAGGATGTAGGGGAAGGATTTATCGTCCTTCAGAAGGATGTTGTACTTCGGTCCCAGCTTCTTGATCAGATTGGCTTCGAGCAGCAGCGCCTCGACCTCGGTGTGGGTCGTCACCACTTCGAGGGTGTGGGTCTCGGACACCATGCGCTGGATGCGCAGGCTCAGGCGCTCGGGGCGGGTATAGGCTATGACCCGCTTCTTGAGATTTTTGGCCTTGCCGACATAGAGCACGTCGCCCGTCTGGCCGAGCATCCGATAGACGCCGGGACTGCCGGGCAGGCGGGTCAGATGATCCTCGATGACGGCCGCGCCACGGGAAAATGACTTCGATGTGGCGGCGTTCTGCGGTTCGGTCACGATATCCACCAATTCTGTGGATAAGTCTGTTGAAAAGGACCTCTGATCAGAGGGGGTTCCATAGGACTCCTAGGGGTACAGCACTTTGCCTATTTTCTATGCAACAAGTGAATATCTTTGTTTTTCAATCACTTAACATCTGTCAAGGCACAAACCTCGCGGCTTCGGTTAATTTGCCGTTTGACATGAGGGGGTGTCGCGGAATAGCCGCGGCGCTGTGCAAAACTCCAGTCGTTTTTAATTGAATTAAGACAGTTGTGCTGAAGATTTGTGACTACGCACGACTAGAATCGTGTTACGCGCTCGATCTCGACGCCGACACTGGCCGCATCGGCAAATACGTCGAGCTTCTCGACGCGGACGCGCGCCACGCGCACCCGCCGATCTTCGAGGCAAAGTGCGGCAATCTGCTCGGCCAGCGTCTCGACCAGATTGACGTGTCCTTCGGCGACCAGCGCGCGAATACCTGAAACGACCTCTTCATAGCAGACGACATTGGCCAATTGATCGCCAATACCATCGACATCCTTTTCCCATACTGCGAGGTCTACATTGACGCGCACTCTCTGCGGCCCCAGCTTCTCGTGCTGATGCACGCCGATATGCGCATCGAGCGTCAGATCGCGCACGAAGACGTGGCGCAGCGCGTTGCGCGCATCGGCGAACTGCACGGGTTCGATCACGGAAGCGGGCTGCTGCTTCGTCATCTTTCTCTTACTCCTCGGCCCCCGGCGTCCAGCCCAGATGCTGGCCGCCATCCAGGGCGATCATCTGTCCCGTCATCGACGGCGACGACAGGATGAATTTAAGCGCCGCCGACATTTCCGCCAGGGTCGCGCCGCGCTGCAGCGGCATCGAATGGCATTGGCGGGCGAATTGCTCGTCGGTCTGGTGCTTGCTGGGCAAGGTCGGACCCGGCCCGATGGCATTGACGCGGATATTGGGGGCCAGGGCCATCGCCATCATCTGCGTCAGGGCCCACAGACCCGCCTTGCTGATCGTATAGCTGGTGAAATCCGGCGTCAGATTCCAGACCCGCTGGTCGATCACATTGACGATCGAGCCCGATTGTCCTTCCGGCAGCTGGGCGGCGAAGAT
>JAJPHO010000155.1 GCA_021325215.1 Alphaproteobacteria bacterium | reverse complement strand
GGCGACATCAAGCTGCGCTTCGACGTGATCAACCTGCTCGACAAGGAGTACGAGATCCGCGACGGCACCGGCGTCGGTGTCGGCGCCCCGCAATTCGGGGCGCGGCGGGGCTTCTTCGGCGGGATAACGAAGGCGTTCTGAGGAAAGAAAAAGGCCGGGGAATTTCCCCGGCCTTATTTACTTGTCCCTCAGGCGCCGGGCGCGGCCCATGTCGGCTTTGCCGACATTCCGATGAGTCGCATGCCAAGCATGCGGGCCGCTGGGCTACCGCGCCGAATCGGAGCGCAGCGAAGATGAACGCGTAGCGGACAAGCTATATCGTCTGTGTGACGACGGCTGTCGGCAGCGCGGGGCCGCACTTGCGGCCTCGGAACGATTTCCGAGGAAATCGTTCCGTCCTGTCAGGCGTGCGGATCGCGTCAGAGGCGGTAGCGGAACCCGCCGGTCACCAGCTGGGTGTTGCCGGTGTTGCTCTGCTGACGGTCGTAATTGACGTAGAAGGCTTCCGAGCGGTCCAGTTCCAGCTTCAGGCCGGCCAGGAAGCGGACGATGTCCGAGCCCGGCGCCAGGCCGTTATAGACCCACAGGGCCTGGTCGCCCTGGGTCTGGGCATCGATATGGGTGGCCTTGTCGTTGATCTCATGCTCGTAACCGGCCTTGACGCTGGGCACCAGGGCCCAATGGTCGCCGATGAAGAAGCGCTTGGAGAAATCGGCCGCCACGAACGGGCGCAGCGAGTTCAGATTGTTGCTGGCCACGGTGAAATTGTAGATGTCGGTGCCGGTCTCGGTATAGCTGCTCTGATGCAGGTTCAGATATTTGGCGCCGGCCTGCGGGCTGACCACCCAGCCGTCGAACGCCCAATAGCCGCTGGCCTGCAGCGCGGCGACGCGCTCATTGGCGTTATGCTTGGCGGTGGCCACCTGCATGACCGGAGTGGTGGTGCCGGCCAGCGGCAGGTCCACCGGGCGGTTGGAGTCGATCTCGCCCAGGCCGATGCCGGCCAGGCCGTCGATGGAGAACGGGCCGGTCCACCAGCCGCCATAGACCGACAGCATCGGGCTGTCGCTGGTGCCGGTCGAGCCGGTCGCCTTTTCCGACAGCGACTGATGGGTGTAGCTGAACGCCACGCCGATCGCCACGCCCGGCGTCCATTCGGTGTCGATGCCCATCATGAAGCCGTCGGTGTGGCTGCTGTAGGCGGAAATGCCGTCGCCGGCATCGCGCGAGCCTGTGCCGCCCATCGGCTGCACCCAAAGGCCATAGGGCGAGGTGCCGCGCACGCGGTGGGTGTCGGTCATCGCCACGGCCAGCTCGTCGGCCAGCGCATTGCTGCGCGCCGAAGCCAGGCGGTCGAGCAGGGCGCCGGTGGTCTGCTGCACCTGGTCGACGGTGGCCTGGGTCAGCGAAGGCAGTACGGTCGGATGATCCGGAAGATCGGCCTTCTGGGTCAGCACGACGTAATAGCTGTTGCCTTCCTGGACCACGCTGGCGGTCAGGCCGGCGCTGGGCACCACGCCGGCATTGACGGTCGAGAAGCCACTGCCGGCGATCGCGTCGGCGGTGAAGATCTGATACTGGCCGGCGCGCAGGAAGCCGGCGCCATAGCCGACGCTCAGCGTGCCGCCGGTGATGGTGGCCAGACCGTTGACCTTCAGCTCGGAGGCCGAGGTGAGAGTGGTCGACGGGGTGATTTCCGGGGCCAGGATCGAATTGGCGTTCTGGATATAGCCGCCGACCGTCAGGGTGTTGGCCGGCGCCACGACGCCGCCATAGTTGTAGACCGTGCCGGCGATGGTGCCCGAGCCGCCGAGGATGGCGTTGCTGGTCGAGTTGGTGGTCGTGGTGGTGCCATCGGCATTGGTCGTGGTGGTCGAGGTGATCGTGGCGGTCACATTGTCGGTGCCGTTGCCCCTGATCGTCACGTCGCCGAGCAGGCTGGCGCCGCTATGGGTCGAATCGCCGACGATCAGCTCGCCGCCCTGCTGGATGGTGGTGCCGCCGGTATAGGTGTTGGTGCCGTTCAGCGTCAGGATGCCGGCGCCCATCTTGGTCAGGTCGCCGACGGTGCCCGTGCCGTTCGAGATATTGCTCGAGATCACCACATTGTTGCCATTGGTGTCGATCGTGCTGCCGATGGCGTCGGTGGTGATGTTGTGCAGGATGGTGGCGCCGGCGGTGAATTGCAGCGTGCCGCCCTGCAGATGCAGGGTGTTCAGCTCGAGGATGTTGCCGGTCGAATCGGTGTTCGGCGTGTTGGTGACCTGGCCGGTCACGGAATTGGTGGTGCTGTTATAGGCACCCAGCGCGTTGTCGGCGTTGATCGCCAGGGTCGCGCCCTTGAGCACGGTGACGTCGCCGAGGAAGGTGTTGGTGGCCTGCAGCGAGAGGGTGCCGTTGCCGCCGACCTTCAGGCCGCCGGTGTCGGTGGCCAGTCCGTTGTTGGCGATGATGCCGCTCAGCGTCACGGTGCCGGCCGAATTGGTCAGGATCGTGCCGCCGCCCTGCTCGATCACGATCTCGCGGGTCGAGGAGACCGCGGCGCTGTTGGTGAATTGCAGCGTGCCGCCCTGGGCGTTGTTGCCCTTCGCGTCGCCATTGTCGCCGAGCACCACGTTGGAGGCGCCGCCGCCGCCCAGCACCGCATCGTCGGAAACCTGCAAGGTGCCGCCGCCCTGGATGAAGGTGCCGCCGGTGTAGGTGTTGCTGATGTTGGTGATCGCCACGGTGCCGCCATTGATCGACAGCGCGCCGCCGCCCGAGATGATGCCGGCGAAAGTGGCGGCCCCGCCCGGAGCGGTCACGCCGTTGATGACGCCGCCGCCCTCGTTGAGGTTGATGTTGCGCGCCGAATAGAACGAGCTGACGCCCGGGGCGATGGTCAGCGTGCCGGATTTGGAATCGTTGGCGTCGCCGAGATTGATGGTGTTGGCCGAGGTCGGGGTGCCGGCCAGCTGGGTGTTGCCGAGCGCCGCGTCGCTATTGACGACCAGCTGCGCGCCATTGGTGACGCTGGTGGTGCCGGTATAGCTGTTGGTGCCGGTCAGCGAGACGTTGCCGCCGGTGATCGACAGATTGCCGCTGCCCGAGATCGGGCCGGTGTAGGTGGCCCAGCCGGGACCGGTGGTCGCCGAGGATGCCGCGGTGGCGAGAGCGCCGCCGCCGGCATTGAGCGTGATGGCGCGGCTGGTGGTCAGATTGTTGCTGCCGCCGACCACGAGGGTGCCGGCTGTGCCGGAGTCGCCCAGGGCCACGCCGCCGGAGGAGGCGCCGAGATTGGTGTTGTTATAGATGACCAGGTTGCTGTTGCCGGCGACGCTGGTGCCGCCGGTATAGCTGTTGACGCCGTCGAGGATCACCTGGCCGCCGCCGGTCACGCTGACGCTGGTCGGGGTCGTTCCGTCGGTGAGGGGAGTCGAGACTTCCTGGGATGTGCCTGCTGGAACCGAATAGCTCTGTGCCAACGCGGAATTCCCGGCCAGCACGGTCATCACCAGGCTGGTGGCGCAGGAAGTCAGCAAAATTCTTTTCATCAGTTCCCTCTGAAACACCCTGGCGTCGAAAGCTAGCTTCACCGCGTTTCGACAGAATGACACATTTACCCGAATTGGTAACCGCCCGTTTCGGGGCTGTCCAGCGCGATCTCAGATGGTAGAATGCGCTCACGTCCAGAAGCGGGATTTTCATGCCATCCTTTACACGTCTCGCCGTCTTCGATGTCGACGGTACCTTGATCGACAGCCAGCATAATATCGTGGCCTCGATGATCGGCGCCTGCGAGCGCAACGCCGTCGCGGCGCCGAGCGCCGACGAGATTCGCCGCATCATCGGCCTGTCGCTGCATGAGGCGGTGATGCGCCTGCTGCCCGGTGTCGAGGACGGGCTGATCCTCCGCGTGATCGAAGATTACAAGAACGGCTTCGCCGAGCTGCGCGCCCGTCCGGACCATCACGAGCCGCTGTTCCCCGGCGTGATGGAGGCCCTCGACGCGCTGGAGGCGGACGGCTGGGTGCTGGCGGTGGCGACCGGCAAGTCGCGCCGCGGCCTGCTGGCGATGATCGACCGGCACGGGCTGCATGGGCGCTTCGTTTCGCTGCAGACCGCCGACGACAATCCCGGCAAGCCCGACCCTGCCATGCTGCGCCGGGCCATCGCCGAGGCCGGGGTGCGCGCCGAGGAATCGGTGATGATCGGCGACACCAGCTACGACATGCAGATGGGCCGCAGCGCCGGCGCCCGCGCCATCGGCGTCGGCTGGGGCTATCACGCCACCGAGGAACTTGTCGCCTCGGGTGCCGATCTGGTGGTCGAGACCTATCCGCAGCTGGTCGGCGTCCTGTCCGGTCTGTTCGTTCAGGCCCAATGAAGCGCTATCCGGCCCGCCTCGCTTTCCGTCTGACCCTGGTCTTCGCCGCCTTCGTGGCGATCGGGCTGGTGCGGGTGGCCAAATCCGTCGATGTGGACCGTTACGGCAATCAAGTGGCCGCGTGGACGCGCCGGGCGACCGGGCGTGAGCTGGCCTTCGCCGGGCCGGTCAAGCTCAGGCTGTCCCTGCACCCGGCGCTGACCGTCAATGGCGTGACCCTGGCCAACCGTCCGGGCGCCGCGCGGGCCGACATGGCGCGTTTCGATCATGTCGAAGCGCAGATCGGACTGCTGCCTCTTTTGTGGGGCGAAGTGCAGGTCGGCCGCGTGCTGGTCGACGGCGCCGATATTCTGCTGGAGCAGGATGGCGAAGGGCGCGGCAATTGGGAATTCGCGCCGATGCCGTCCGAGGGCGACAGCGGTCCGCTGCCCGAGATCGGAATGCGGGTGACCCAGCTGGTGTTCCGCCATGTCGCGGTGCATCTGCAAAATCCCGCCGGCGAAAGCCTGGCGATCGACCGCGCCACCTTCGACACCGACAGCCTCGCCTCGCCGGTGGCGCTGACCCTGGACGGCAGCTGGAACGGCAAGCATCTGGCGGTGACCGGCCTGCTGGGCAGCATCAAGGAAGTCCTCATCGATTCCCAGCCCCTGGCATTGCGGCTCAAGGCGCTGATGCCGGGTCTGGTGGCCAGCGCCGACGGCTCGGTGCGGAGCGCCCGCCAGGGGCTCGACCTCGCTCTGCTGATGACCGCCGAACTCAATGACAGCGCCGATCTCGACCAGCTGATCGGTCTGCCGCTGCCGTCGCTCGGCTCGGCGCGCGCCGCCTTCACCCTGTCCGGTCCCTTGTCGCGGCCCAATATTTCGACCCTGGAAGCCACCGTCGGGCGCCATGATACGCTGGCCATAAGCGTCAAGGGGAGAGTGGCCGATCCGCTGGCCGGCACCGGTATCGATCTGGCCCTGACCGTCGATGGCGATGCTTCGGCCGCCTTCGGGTTCGGCGTTCCGGGCAAGCCGCTGCCGATGGTGCTGACGGGCCATGTCGGCGCCAGCGGTGATGGCGAGGGGCGGGCCTGGCGCATCGCCGATCTCAAGGGAACGCTGGGCCGCAGCGACGTCGCCGGACATCTGGAGGTCAGCCGCCATGCGGGTCATGCGGTGATCGAGGGGCAGTTCGACTCTGCCCTGCTCGATCTGACGCGTCCGCCGCCGTCTCCTTCGGCCGATACCGGCCGGACGGTGGCGCTCGACGGCAGGCTGTTCTCCGACGAGCCCCTGCCGACGCGTCTCCTGATGTCGAGCGACGGCCATCTGGTCTGGCGTGTGGCGCATCTGGCCGACCGCCGCATGACCGCCGACGGCGTCGCCCTGGATATGGAATGGCGCGAAGGCAAGCTGACCACCCGCGGGAGTGCCGCGGCGATCGGCGGCGGGCGTATCGACGGCACGCTGACCCTGGATGCGCGAGCGGCGCCGCCGGCCGCATCCGTCGATCTGTCGGTTGTCCATGTCGAGCTGGGCAGCCTGTCGAGCCAGCTCGGCCTGCTGGATGGAGTGCAGGGGGCGAGGACCGACCTCAAGCTGAAATCCTCCGGCTCCGGCGCCTCGCTGCGCGCTCTGATCGCCACCCAGCAGGGCAGCAGTCTGCTGTCGATCGGTCCCACCCAGGTGGCGGGCCGTTTCTCGGCCGACGGTTTCGGCGCCATCCTGGGGCGGCTCGGCGGCAGTTCGGGGCCTTGGATCGACCTGCGCTGCCTGATCAGCCAATTCACCCTGGCCGATGGACTGGCCCGCTCCGAGGCGCTGCTGTTTTCGATCGGCACTTTGACGGTGACCGGCCAAGGCAGCGTCAATCTGGCCAGCGAAGGTCTCGATTTCACCCTGGCGCCGCGTCCGGCCGGCCAGACGCCGCTGGTCCAGGTCGATCTGGGGGGCACGCTGATGCATCCCTCGGTCGCCGCCGCGCGCGCCGCCTTCGTCAAAAATGTGCCCGGCACGGTCGGCGATGCGGCCAGCCCCTTGATGAGTCTCGCCTCGGACGGTAATGCCTGCTTCGCAGCACTGACTCAGGGTCGGAAGGCGGCCCGGCCGGTGGCGGGAGGATTGCGGTGAAGCGGTTTTATAAAGAGGTATCGAGCGGCCCGGTGGAGGGTGGATTCGGCGTGCAGCTCGACGGCAAGGCGGTGAAAACCCCGGCCGGTCAGCCGCTGGCGGTTCCCACCGCCGCGCTGGCGGCGGCGATGGCGGAGGAATGGGCCGCCCAGGGCGAGACCATCGTGCCGGCCTCGATGCCGCTGATGCAGCTGGTCAGCACCGCGCTCGACCGCATGCCGCTGACCCGCGCCCAGGTGCAGGGATATGTGTCCGGCTTCGGCGCCTCGGACATGCTGTGCTACCGCGCCGACAGCCCGCACGAGCTGGTCGGATTGCAGTCGGTCAGCTGGCAGCCCTGGCTCGACTGGGCGGCGCGCGAATTCGGCGCGCCTTTAGCGATCGGCGCCGGGGTGGTGCCGCTGGTGCAGGATGAAGAGAGCCTGACCGCGCTGCGTCTGCAGGTCGGCGGCTATAACGACTGGGCGCTGACCGCGCTGCAATCGCTCGCTCCGTGCCTTGGGTCGCTGGTTTTGTCGCTGGCGGTGGTGGAAGGCGTGCTTCCGGCCGACGAGGCCTTCGATCTGTCACGCCTCGAAGAGAATTTCCAGAACGAGCGCTGGGGCATCGATTCCGAAGCGAAGGCGCGCAGTGACGGGCTGCGCCAGGAAGTGCTGGCGGCAGCCCGGTTGCTGGATTTGATCAGAGCGGGGTAGGGGCCCCGCTCGGAGGAGCGTAGCGAACGACCCCGAGGGTGTGGGGGAGGCTCCCCCACATATTTACAACAGACCGAGAATAGTCTCGGCGCTGGACACGTCGACGCCCGGCGCGGTTTCGACGTTGAGGTGCTTGACCACGCCATTCTCGACGATGGCGGCATAACGCTGCGAGCGGATGCCCATGCCGTAGCCGCTGCCATCCATGCTCAATCCCACCGCCTTGGTGAAATCGGCATTGCCGTCGGCCAGCATCATCACCTTGCCCTCGGCCTTCTGGTCCTTTTCCCAGGCGCCCATCACGAAGGCGTCGTTGACCGACAGGCAGGCGACGAAATCGACGCCCTTGGCCTTGATGTCGTCATGATGCCGCACGAAGCCCGGCACATGCTTCATCGAACAGCCCGGGGTGAAGGCGCCGGGCAGGGCGAACAGAACCGCCTTCTTGCCGGCGAACAGGGCGTCGGTGGTGACGTCCTTCGGGCCGTCGGCGGTCATCGTCTTCAAGGTGATGGACGGCAGTTTGTCGCCAACTTTAAGGGTCATGGTGATCCTCCCCGGGGGTTTCAACTCGTCCCTAAGCTGACCTCGCCGTGCGGCGAGTTCAAGGGGGCACGCTTGAGGGCGCCCCAATACAATGCTATTTCAAAACGGTCATATCTGCGGCGCACAACGATAACAGAAGCCGCAAGCGAGGGGACCCGATGACCGACATCATCCGTGAACTTGAGGAAAAGCGCGTCCGCGCCCGCGCGGGCGGCGGCGCCAAGCGCGTTCAGGCGCAGCATGCCAAGGGCAAGCTGACCGCCCGCGAACGCATCGACCTTTTTCTCGATGCAGGCTCGTTCGAGGAATGGGGCATGTTCGTCGAACACCGCTGCACCGATTTCGGCATGGGCAGCCAGGTGGTGCCCGGCGACGGCGTGGTGACCGGCTACGGCACGGTCAATGGACGGCTGGTCTTCGTGTTCAGCCAGGATTTCACGGTGTTCGGCGGCTCGCTGTCGGAAACCCACGCCGAGAAGATCGTCAAGGTGATGGAGCAGGCCATGAAGATGGGCGCGCCCGTCGTCGGCCTCAACGATTCCGGCGGTGCGCGCATCCAGGAAGGCGTCGCCTCGCTGGCCGGCTATGCGGAAGTGTTCCAGCAGAACGTGCTGGCCTCGGGCGTCATCCCGCAGATCTCGCTGATCATGGGCCCCTGTGCCGGCGGCGCGGTCTATTCGCCGGCCATGACCGACTTCATCTTCATGGTGAAGGACAGCTCCTACATGTTCGTCACCGGCCCCGACGTGGTGAAGACGGTGACGCACGAGACGGTGACCGCCGAGGAACTGGG
>JAJPHO010000088.1 GCA_021325215.1 Alphaproteobacteria bacterium | reverse complement strand
TGCCGGGCCAGGCGCGAGGGAAAATCGGTATAGCCGACGATGGTGACGCCGTGCTTGACCACCACCTTGTCCGCCTCGGTCAATTCGCAATTGCCGCCCTGTTCGGCGGCCAGATCGACGATGACGCTGCCGGGCTTCATGCTTTTGACCATCTCGGCGGTGATCAGGCGCGGCGCCGGCTTTCCCGGGATCAGGGCGGTGGTGATGATGATGTCGACCTCGCGCGCCTGCTGCGCGTACATGTCGCGCTGCGCGGCCTGGAAGCCTTCGCTCATCACCTTGGCATAGCCGCCGCCGCCCGAGCCTTCTTCCTCGTAATCGACTTTGACGAATTCGGCGCCCATCGATTTGACCTGATCGGCCACTTCGGCGCGCGTGTCGTTGGCGCGGACGATGGCGCCCATGCTGACCGCTTCGCCCAGCGCGGCCAGACCGGCGACGCCGGCGCCCGCGACGAAGACCTTGGCCGGGGGGATCTTGCCGGCGGCCGTCACCTGTCCGTGGAAGAAGCGGCCGAACTGGTTGGCGGCCTCGATGACCGCGCGATAGCCGACGACGCCCGCCATCGAGGTCAAGGCATCCATCTTCTGCGCGCGCGACAACAGGCGCGGCAGCGAATCCATCGCCAGCACCGTGACGTTGCGGGCGGTCAGCGCCTGCATCAGATCGGGGTTCTGGGCCGGCCAGATTAAGCTGATCAGCGTGGTGCCCGCCTTGATCAGCGCCACTTCGTCGAGCGAGGGCGCGCGCACCTTGAAGACGATGTTGGAACCGTCCCACAGATCCTTGGCCGAGGCGGCGATCCTGGCTCCGGCGGCGGTATAGCTGTCATCGGAGAAATTGGCGGCCTCGCCGGCGCCTTTTTCGACCAGCACGGAAAAGCCCAGCTTGATCAGCTTCTCGACGACGTCGGGAACGGTCGCGACGCGCTTCTCGTTGGCGAAGATTTCTTTTGGAACACCAATGGTCGACGACATGACGGTTCCCCGGAATTCTGTGTCCTGACAAAAAGAGACACTATCCGCCGAGGGCGCGCAAGGTCGCTTCGTCCCTTTCTCCCTTAAAATAAATGTTCAAAGCTGTATTGAAAGGCGCGTCCCGCTGGCTTGCTTCAGCAAACAACGTCATCGAGGAGTGGAATTTGAGATCATCGGGCGAGCCGAATATTTCGCGGACAGTTCGCCCGCTATGCCGGTTGACCAGTTCCGTGCAGTCACGCAGGCGCGGCCCGAGCAGGGGATGGGCCAGATAGGCGCGCGCTTCACCGAGCGAGACGATGCCATAGCCGTAGGACATGGCGCTGCGGCCGAGCCCGCGCAGCTGCGGGAAGACGAACCACATCCAGTGGCTGGTCTTGCGCCCGGCGGTAAGCTCGCCGGTAACCTGATCGATGACGGAAGCTTGGGCGGCGACGAAGCGGTTCAGATCGAAAGGATCGCCACTCATCGTGGTGCTCAGCCCGGGGTGCGGCTCATACGCCCGTCTGGGCGCTTATAGGGAAGCAGGCCGACCTTGTATTGGTGGGCCATATGGCGGGCGCGGCCGATGGCACGCTGGGCCAGGTCAGGCGGAAGCACTTCGGTGGCGGTCTGTTCCCACAGGGTCAGCCAACGGTCGAAATGCTCTTCTTCCAGGGGGAGGCGCTGATGGGCGACGTAACCGTTGCCCTGATAGGTGCCAGCTCCGAAAAGCTGAGAGCGCCAGAAGTCCTTGAGGATATCATGGTGATGGTCCCAGTTCCGGACGAACTGGTCGAACACCGGACCGATCAGATCATCCTTCTGGGCACGGCTGTAGAACAGCTCGACCAACTGGGAGATCTGATCTTCGGAATCTGACGTCATCGCGATCGATCCCTGACATATCAGGGCCGGCGACGAAGGCTTAGAAGCCCTCGCGCTCCAGACGCTTGCGCTCCAGCTTACGGGCGCGGCGCACGGCCTCGGCCGACTCGCGGGCCCGCTTTTCCGACGGCTTCTCGTAGTTACGACGAAGCTTCATCTCGCGGAACACGCCCTCGCGCTGCATTTTCTTCTTGAGGGCCTTCAGCGCCTGATCGACATTATTGTCACGAACGAGAACCTGCACGTTTCGCCACCGCTCCTTTTAGGGAACAAAAAAACTAGCCGGGCAGGACCCATGTCCTCCCGAAGGACGGGATAACTAACACAAGCTTTCGGGGAATGGAACAAGTTTATGGCCGTTTTGACGATCGCGAAAATGGGCCACCCGATTCTCGCCCGCATCGCCGACCCCATCGAAGACCCCGCCGACCCGCGCTGGGCCGCGCTGGTCGAGGATATGAAGGAGACCATGGCCGATGCGGGCGGGGTCGGGCTGGCGGCGCCGCAGGTCGAAATCGGCGTGCAATTGGTGATCTTTTCGGTGCCGTCCGAGCGTAGCGGCGATGACGGCCTGCCGTTGTCGGTGCTGATCAACCCCGAGATCACGCCTCTGTCCGAAGAAACCGCCGAAGGCTACGAAGCGTGCCTGTCGGTGCCCGGCCTGGCCGGCATCGTGCCGCGCTGGACCCATATCAGATATCGCGGGTTGGATCTGACGGGACAGGTGGTCGAGCGCGAGGCGCGCGGTTTTCATGCCCGGGTCGTGCAACATGAATGCGATCATCTGTGGGGACGGTTATATATATCGCGCATGACGGATTTGAGCAGCCTGGCCTATCGCGACGAATTGGCGCGCGTGGCCGGCGTTGCGGTAGAGGAGGAATGATGAACGCCGACCCGATGCGCGATACCAGGGACCTGCTGATCCGCGCGGTCCTGCCCGAGGTGCCTTTCAGCGGCTGGACCATGGACGCGCTGGCCCAGGCGGCCAGGACCGCCGGTCTGGATGCTTCGATGGCCGAGCGCGCCTTTCCGGGCGGCGTGACCGATGCGGTGCTGCATTTCGTCGACCTGGCCGACCGCCGTCTCGCCGAGGATGCCGAAGAGGATGGCCTGGAAGGGCTGCGCCTGACCGGGCGCGTCCGCTGGCTGATCCGCCATCGCCTGGAAGCCTGGGCGGAGCACCGCGAGGCGGTGCGGCGCGCCGCGGTGATCCTGTCGCTGCCGACCAACGCCGCCCGCGCGGCGCGCGCGACCTGGGCGACCGCCGATCTGATCTGGTATCTGGCCGGCGACGAGTCGGTGGATTTTTCCTACTACACCAAGCGCGTCAGCCTGTCGGCGGCCTATTCGGCCACGTTGCTGTGCTGGATGTCGGATGAGAGCGAGGGCTCGGCGGAGACCTGGGCGTTCCTGGACCGGCGCCTGGCCGACCTGTCGCATCTGCCCAAGGCGATCGCCGGGGCGAAGAGCAAGGTCGGCGCCGTCACCCGCCCGCTGGAAAGAATGATGTCGATGGCCGCGCGCCGGATGAGCGGCCGTTCCTTCGGGGTCAAGCGGACTTGAAGCGTCCGGCGACCCAGCCGACCAGCATCGCCAGCACGACCACCCCCAGCGCCAGCTGAGAGGCCTGGCCGAGATATTTGTCGAGGGCGCGGCCGAGGAAGAAGCCGCCCCAGACGAAGGCATTGGCCCAGGTCACGGCGGCGATCGCATTGAGCACCAGGAAGCGCTTGCGCGAGACATGGGTCATGCCCAGCGCGAAGGGGCTGATGTTCCTGAGGCCGTAGATGAAGCGGAAGGTCAGGATGAACAGGTCGTTGTGCCGGTCGAGCAGCCGGAACACCCCGGCGGCCTTGTCCTCCAGCGATGGCCAGCGCGCCAGGAGCCCGGCGCCATAGCGGCGTCCGACCGCGAACCACAATTGGTCGCCCGAGAAGCTGCCGAGGAACGACACCAGCAGCACCATCCAGACATTCAAATGGACTATACCGCCGGATAGGGCGGCAGCGGTCAAAAGGACAATCGTCTCACCTTCGAGGAAGGTCCAGACCAAGATCACCAGATAAGCTAACTCACCGTAATTATTGGTGAGATTAATGATCCACTGTTCCAC
>JAJPHO010000112.1 GCA_021325215.1 Alphaproteobacteria bacterium | reverse complement strand
GCGGTCAAAAGGACAATCGTCTCACCTTCGAGGAAGGTCCAGACCAAGATCACCAGATAAGCTAACTCACCGTAATTATTGGTGAGATTAATGATCCACTGTTCCACCCGGCAGATCCGTCCTTGGTGTGATGCGTGTAACATGACCCATCTTGCGACCGGGTCGTGCTTCCGACTTTCCGTAAAGATGCAGCATTGCGCCGGATTCCGCCATCAAATCCCGCCAGCGGGTGACATCGTTTCCGATCAGGTTCGTCATCACCGCGTCGGCGAACCGTGCGGGGGAGCCCAGCGGCAGGCCGCAGACGGCCCGCACGAACTGCTCGAACTGGTCCGTGTAGCAGGCATCCATGGTCCAATGGCCGGAATTGTGCGGCCGGGGCGCCATCTCGTTGACCAGCAGGTGGCCGTCGGCGGTGACGAACAACTCGACCGCCAGCAGCCCGACCAGGTCCAGCGCCTCGGCGGCGCGGATGGCGATCTCCTTGGCCCGCGCCATCATCTCGGCCGGGAGGGGGGCCGGGGCGATGGTGACGTCGAGGATATGGTTCTTGTGGCGGTTCTCGACCAGGTCGAAGCAGGCGGACTCGCCGTCCAGCCCGCGCGCCACCAGCACCGAGGCTTCCAGGGTGAAATCGACGAAGCCTTCGAGGATCGCCGGTCCGCCGGCCATGGCTTGCCACGCGGAATCGAGATCGGCGAGGGTCTTGATCTTGGCCTGGCCCTTGCCGTCATAGCCGAAGCGGCAGGTCTTCAGCACGGCGGGAAGGCCGATCTCGGCCACCGCATTGTCGAGCTGGGTTCGGCTGGCGACGGCGCGCCAGGGCGCGGTCTCGATGCCGAGGCCGTTGAAGAAGCTCTTTTCGGTGACGCGTTCCTGCGCGGTCTCCAGCACCTTCCAGCCCGGGCGGACCGGAACATGCTCGGCCAGCACGCGGACGCTGTCGGCGGGAATGTTCTCGAATTCGAAGGTGACCACGTCGACGCTATCGGCGAAGCGGGCCAGGGCGTCGAGATCCTCATAGGGCGCGCAGGTATGCGCATAGGACACCGCGAAAGCCGGGCTGTCCTTTTCCGGGCAGTAGATGTGGCACTTGATGCCCAGGCGCGCGGCGGCCAGGGACGTCATCAGGCCGAGCTGCCCGCCGCCGATGATGCCCAGCGTTGCGCCCGGGCCGACCATTTTGTTCTTATCGATGGGCATCGGGCGTTTCATCGACGGGTTCGATGGCCACGGACTCGCTCTGGCGGGTGCGCCAGGCCTGCAGCCGCTCGGACAAGGCGGGATCGGACAAGGCCAGCACCGAGGCGGCGATCAGTCCGGCATTGATGGCGCCGGCTTTGCCGATCGCCAGGGTGCCGACCGGAATGCCGCCCGGCATCTGCACGATCGACAGCAGGCTGTCCATGCCGGACAGGGCCTTGCTTTCGACCGGAACGCCGAACACCGGCAGATGGGTCATCGAGGCGACCATGCCCGGCAGATGGGCGGCGCCGCCGGCACCGGCGATGATGACCTTGAGGCCGCGTCCCGCCGCAGAGGTAGCGTAATCGACCAGACGCTTGGGCGTGCGGTGCGCCGAGACGATGCGCGACTCGCAGGAAACGCCCAGGGCGGCAAGGGTTTCGGCGGCGTGGCGCATCGTCGGCCAGTCGGACTGGCTGCCCATGATGATTCCCACTGTCGTTTCGCTCATCGCCCCATAATCCGCAAAAAGAAAGGCGGGATTATAGGCAGGCGGAGGGCGAAGGCAAGGATTTGGCGCCCGACGGAGACGTCTGCGTTAAAGCATTAATCACTCTCACAAGATTCTGCCCATCAACGGGGTGCTGTCATGGTCGAACAGATCGATCCTGCCGCTTATATCCCGCCTCCGGTCGCTCCGGCCGAAGGGCAGACGGGTCATGGCCGCCAGCAGACCCGGGACCGCCGGCAGACCGCGCATGCCCAGACTCCGGCCGTCGATGTCGCCGCCGTGCTGGGCGCCACCGAGGAAGTGCTGTCGCCGCATATGCAGGGCTGCTTCCTCGAACTGGTCGAGCAGGTCGAACGGCTGCGCGAAGATCTGGAACATGCCCGGATGCATGAAAGCTATCTGGCGACGACCGCCGACCGCCATCCTTCGTTGCCCGCTCTGAACCGGCGCGCCTTCATGAGCGCGCTGGGCCGGCTGCTGCAGACGTCGGAGCGGGCCGAATTACCGGGCAGTCTCGCTTTGCTGCATGTGTCGGGGGTCGAAGCGGTGCGCGAGCGGTATGGATTGGCAGCGGCTGCCTCGGCACTGGGTTTCGTTGCCCAGGAGATCACCACCGAACTGCGGCAGACCGATCTGCTGGGGTACCTCGATTCCAGCGATTTCGCCATCGCGCTGGCCGTGGCCGAAGCCGATGGCGCCAAGGCCAAGATCGACCGCATCGCCGCGACCCTGAGTGCGGCGCCCCTGCTGTGGGGCGAACGTCCGATCAGGCTCGGGATCAGTATGGGGATGGTGCAGTTCGAAGCGGGGATGACGGCGGAGAGCCTGCTGGCCCAGGCCGATCAGGCGATGATGTCGGGAACCAGCGAGCTTTCCAACAGCGTGATCTGATCCTTGAGCGCGAGCTTGCGCTTCTTCAGCCGCTTCAGCTGCAGCTGGTCGTAGGGCGCGTCCTGGGACAGCCTGGTGATGACGTCGTCGAGGTCGCGATGCTCGACCTTGAGGTCCTCCAGCTTGCGCCGCAACTCTTCCTGTTGGTAATCGATCATGCTGCCTTGAGGGGGTCCGATTTTTCGCGTCCGCACACTAACAGATTCGCCGGTCAGACCGCCAGGGTCCGCGGGCGGCGCGGACCGGTCCAGCGCTTGACCCCATCATGATCCAGATCGAACAGATCGAGCACCCGGCCGACGGTGTGGTCGACCATCTCGTCGAGGCTGGAAGGCTGGGTGTAGAAGGCCGGAACCGGCGGAGCGATCACCGCGCCCATCTCGGATAGGGCGGTCATCGTGCGCAGATGCCCGGTGTGCAGCGGCGTCTCGCGCACCATCAGCACCAGGCGGCGGCGTTCCTTCAGGGTGACGTCGGCGGCGCGGGTCAGCAGGCTGGTGGTGACGCCGGTGGCGATCTCGGACATGGTGCGCACGGAACAGGGCGCGATCACCATGCCGCGCGTGCGGAACGAGCCCGAGGCGGGCCGCGCCGAGATGTCGGCGACCGGATGGACATGGTCGGCCAGCTTATGCAGGTCGGCCAGCTTGAGGCTGGTTTCCGAGGCCAGGGTGATCTCGGCCGAGCGGCTGATCATGACATGGCTCTCGACGCCGAGGCTGCGCAGAGCCTCGAGCATGCGGATGCCATAGATGACGCCGGAGGCGCCGGTGATGCCGACCAGGAGCGGAAGTTTTTCCATGTTTTTATGCTGGCAAAAAAGAATGACCGGGGAATAGACTAATTCGGCGGAACTTGCAATTTCGACGGAGGAGTCTGATGAGCCTTCATGATCGTGTCGAGTCCCTCAAGGACAAGCACGCTGCCCTGGACGCGGCCTTACAAGCCGAATCCCGCCGCCCCCAGCTCACTGCTGCCGCCGTTTCAGAGATGAAACGCAAGAAGCTGCGAATAAAGGACGAACTCGAGCGCCTTTCGGCCTCGGTCTGACCTGACGAATCCGCTCCGGCCCGAGGGCCGGGAGCGGCTCGCACGGATACCGATAATCAGTTCTTGGACTTCTTGAGGACGGCGGTCGTCGTATCGTCGCCGTCTTCCTGTTCCTTGAACTTCTGCCAGCGCACCTTCTGGTCCGCCTTCAGCTTGGCGACCTGCTGCTTCTGGTCGGCCTTGAGCCGGGCCAGCTGGTCCTTCTGCTGGGTCCGCAGCTTGGCGGTCTGGTCCTTATGCTGCGCCTTGAGCTTGGCCATTTGATCCTTCATGTCGGCCTTGACGCTGTCGGCGGTCTCGACCTTGGCGGGCGAGGAGGCTGCCAGGATCGGGGTGCTGCTCAGCAGCAGGAGGGCACAAAAGGCACTGAGAAAAATTTTCATGAGAGCTCCATTCCGGAAAAGAGAAAAAGTTTCCGAAATGGAAAATAGCGGATATGAGGCGCCGGGGCCAGAGTCATCAGCGACCCGGGTTTAAGGCCTTATTCGCGGCGCAGGATGTAATTGACCAGGATGCCCCATGCCCAGTTCTCCTTGAACGAGGCGTCCAGCTTGTCGCGGTCGTAGTCGCGGTCGATCCAGTCGAGGAAGGCGATGCCGCTCTTGGCGTGGGCGGCCAGATAGGTTTCGTAGAAGAAGTCGATCACCCCGGTCTTGGCCTGGCGCATATGGCCGTAAGCCAGCGAGAGCTGCTTCTTCATCGCCTCGGCCAGGGGTTGGCCGCCTTTGACGTACTGATAGAGCGTGGCCATGAAGCCGGCGCGGTCGGCGCCCGACTTGCAATGCATCAGGATGGGATATTCGATTTCGTCGAAGATCTTCACGGCGGCATGCAATGTCGGCTTGTCGAGCGGGCTGCGCGAGCGGATCGGGAAATCGACCAGCTTCAGCCCCAGCGCCTCGCACGCCTCGCGCTCGAGGATGTAGGAACCGCAATCCTCGCGCTTGCCGCGCAGATTCAGCACGGTCTTTACGCCCAGCGCCTTGGCGCGGCGCAACTGGCGCGGACCCGGCTGTGCGGCGCGCCATACGCCGGGCGCCACTTCGTGCAGGTTCCAATAGATGTCGCGGATGAAGCCGTGATCGACCAGCCACATGTCGAGGAAGGCCCGAACCCTCTGTATGCCGGTCATCTGAGGGGCCGGCGCCGCGGGGTGCGGCAGATCGATAGGCAAAACATCACTCCTTGAAGCTTTGCGCTGCAAGATAGTGACGCCGGTTCCCGACTGCAAGCATACCCGCCGGATATGGCGATTGAAGGCACAACCTATGCGAAAGTAATTCGCAATGAACGCTGCGCGCGGAATTCTACCTGTGGTGGATCATGGTGTCCGCAAAAATTGCGCGGCGGTTTGCCGATTTAACGATTCTGTAAATGAGCGCCCCGGGGTTTCGAGGCATTTAATTAAAATTATCCATATTTATCAGCGCTTATCCGGGCATTTTGGCCCGTTGAGTATCTTCTTCCGTTTACATCTTCCGATTGATGTGAAAACTCGATACTCTCCCTGCGAGAGGGAGTGGCTTGGTCGTCATGACTACCTATGCGTTTAAAGCGCGACCATTCCCGGCCGGTTTCTGGGGGCGTGACCTTGCATCATCGACGTGCGCGTTTTTTTCTCATCCCTTTGCTTTTCACAGGTTTGAGTCACGGAGCCGAAGCCGCCGGGCCTGTGCAGATCGCCTTTTCGGACAAGCTCGGCGCCACCGTATTCGCCAATCCGGACGGTGTCGGCGCGTGGTGCGGGGAAAATGTCAGCCTGTCGCTTCTTCTCAAGGATGGCAGCCCCCTGATCGGTGCGGGGCTCGCCGATTTCGTCGGACGGGTCGGCGGTATGCTGGGGCCCAAATGCCCTGACGTGAAACGGGCCCGTGTGGCTGTCTACCGCGAGTCCGACCGCAAACTCATCTCCGGCCCCTATACCATCGCGAAGGCCGAAAATTGGGCGGTGCCCGTCGATGCGCCGAAGCCGGCGCCCAAGGCCGAGCCGCCGGTTGAGATCGCCGCCGCGCCGGTCGCGCCTCAGCCCGCGGTCGCTCCTGCTCCCGCGCCTGCTCCGGCGGATGTCTACACGCAGCCCGACATCAATCCCTACAACGCCGTGCTGGTGGCGAAGGTGGCCGAGAACCCCGCGCTCCTCGACGACAATGGCGTTCAGCGCTATTGGGCAAGATTGCGCATGCCGGGGGAATTCAATCCCGTCGAGACTCAGGAATTCAAGGTGGGGGCGGTGCTCGCCAAGGCGCGCAGCGATCTGCAGGAACAGGCCGCGCACGCCGTGCCGGGGAAAGTCACCCTGCTGGTGAATGCGCAGATCGGCGCCTACGACTTCCAGCGCGCGGCGTTTCCCATCTCCGCCGTCGGAAATCTGCTGAGCTATGGCCGGCCTGTCTGGACCGCGGTGCCGATGAATGCGCTGGGTGGGTCCGTGCAATTCACGATTCCCGAATTGCCCGCCCTGGCCAAGCTTCCCATGGATCAGAAGGAGGCCGAGGCCTATATCGCCCGTCACACCGCCCGCTGGGGCGGCATCGATCGCGCCGTCGCGATCGCGATCGCCGTCTCCTATACGCCGAAGTCGGAGACGCTCGAATACGGCATTTCCAAATTCACCGCCCACATCGATACGGCGTGGGTTCTCGACGGCAACAAGCCGATCTACAGCTTTAACGCCGGACAGATCGCCGATCTCCAGCATGAACTCGAAGAGCGGCAGGCGGCGGAACGCCGGCAGAAGGACGAGCAGCAACGGGCGGCCAGACTCGCCGTCCTGATGCAGCAGCGGGATCAGAATGTTTCCTTCCTGTCGCGCCTGCCCGCCGATGTCCGTCTCGCCAATTTCCTGTCCGGCGTCCCCGAGGTCGAGCCGGGCGTGCGGCTGGACAATCTGGCCGTCGCCAGAGGCCGTGCGCTGACGTCCCAGCGGCCGGTTCCCGTCCGGATGCTGGTTCAGGCCGGCTCCGGCGGCAGCGAGCATGTCGATACGCGCTGGCCGGGCCATCTGCGCCTGACGGTGGCGCAGCAGGGGGCTTCCCCGCTGGAGCGCGGCTCCTGGTACCTCGTCGAGGGGACGCTGACCCTCGACGGGCCGGCGGAAGAGCTGAAACCCGCCGAACTGACGGCCAAAACCATCTTCGCCTGCAAACAGGATATGTGCGCCGACGCCCAGGACCCGGGTGCCGTCATGGATCACAAACTCGCCGCCCTGGGCCGCCTCTAATCCAAAGGAAATATCGTATGGGTGCCTTGTTCAATTTCAACACGCTGATCACTCCCCGCGTGATGAAGCTTCTGTTCGCCGTCGGTGTCGTGGTCAGCGCGCTCACCGCGCTCGCTCTGGTCAAAGCGGGCCTGTCCTTCGCCGATAGTTTCGGCGGCGCCTTTCTGAGCCTGCTGACCATCATTTTCGCCATCGCCACCTTTTTCATCGGCGTCATTGCGAGCCGGGTGTCCTGCGAATGCATCCTCGTCATGTTCATGATCCGCAGCGAATTGGCGCATCTGCGGCAGAACTTGACGGCCGCCCCGGTCAATTCCAATCAGTGAGGCGCCGCGATGGCGAACAAGGATCTGCTGCCGCCCGATGACGGCCTTCTGCTGCCGCCCGACGATTCGGGCGCTGGTTCTCAAGGCCTGGCGGGCGCGCATGACGACGTCTTCGACCAGATGAGCGAGAAGGTCGCCGCCGGTGCCAGGCTGCTCGGTGCCAAGGCCGCCGAACTCAAGGCGGCGCAAGGGCCCGTGCTCAAGGAGCAGACACAGAAGCTCGGCGCCAAGATGATCGATGCGGCGGCGCAGGCGCGCGACCGGGCGGAAGAAGCCGCGCGGGAGGCCTCCGCCACCCTCCAGGACCCGTCCCGGCGGAACGGCTTCTGGCGGACTTACAAGCGCCGCATCCTCGCCGGCGCCGGCGCGTTCGTTCTGCTCGTCGCCGGCGGCTACGGTTTCGGCTGCTATAAAGCCACCGGCATGGCCCGCGACGCCATCGACACTTATCTCATCCGCAACCACCTCCAGCAGGTGGTGACCTATCGGGATGTTTCGGCGACGCCGTTCGGCGCGGCGCGGCTGAGCGGGGTCAAGATCGCGGCGCCCAATTCCGGCCCGACCCTCGAAGTCGCGTCGCTGAGCATCAGTGGCCTCAAGCCCGATGGCGGCGTGCCCGATCGGCTGGATGTAGACTGGTCGGGCCTCTCGCTTCCCTCCAACGGTCTGATGTCCGGCGATGAGCTTGCCGGTTTCGTCGGTTCCGGCTTCGCAAGGCTGCAAGGCGAGGGGAGCTTTCAATGGCGCGCCAACGCCTCCGCCCGCGAAGTGGAAATCAAGAGCTCGGGTAAATTCTCCGGGGCCTGCGCCTGGGATTTCGACGTGGCGTTCGCCAACATCGACCCCGCCAGCCTGGGCCGGCTCGGCGATGGCGGCATCATGTCCGTGCTGGCCGTCCAGTTGGGCATGAGCCCGTTGCTGGCCATCCAGCTGAAGTCGCTCAGCGGGTCGCTCGATATGAGCGATCTGGTGAAGCGGGCCAGCGATATTCCCCACACCGCCCTGCCGGCCGGGGATGGGTATGCCCTGTTCGAAAAGGCTCCGGCCGAGTTCGGCAGGTCTCTCATCGAGGCCGGAATGAGCCCGTCCGACGCCCGGGATACGGCAGATGCACTGCAGAAATTCGCCCGCACCGGCGCCCGGATCACGCTGAAATCCCGGGTCGAGCACCCGGTCCCCCTGTTCTCGGTGGGCGGCTTCGGACAGCCCCAGCTCACCAGCTTTCCCGCCTTCCTGGCGGCAACCAAGCTCTCCTTGTCCAACTGAAGTCAGTGAAAGGTTTTACGATGGCAAAGTTGAATTTTCGTCGCGGCATCGCCGCTCTGAGCGCCGGCTCGTCGCTGCTGGTGCTGGCCAGCTGCGCCGCCGTCGACGCGAACGTCAATCACGGGGATCTGCAGATCAACACCCATCTGTCCGAGACGGTCTTCCTTGATCCGGTCCCGGTCGAGAAGCGCTCGATCTATGTCAGTTTCCGCAATACCAGCGATCATCCCGAACTCGACATCGCCGGGCCGCTGAAGCAGGCGATCGCCCAGCGCGGCTTTCTGGTGGTCCAGGACCCGACCAAGGCGGAATACATGCTGCGGGCCAATGTGCTGCAGGCCGGCGAAGTCGATGCGAACAGCAAGGGCGCCATGCTGTCGGCGACGTATGGCCAGCCGCTCCTGGCCGGCGCCGCGGTTGCCGGCACGACGGCGGCCCTGGGCGGCAATGGCGCCACCACGGCGGGCCTAGGCCTCGGCGCCGCCGCCGCGACCTTCGCCGCCAATCAGATCTGGAAGGACAAGACCTATTCGGTGGTGGTGGATATCGAGCTCGCCTCGCGTCCGCTGTCGGGCGCCAAGGTCAACCAGACCACCGCCTCGATCGCCAGCCAGGCCAATTCGAGCTTCAAGGCGCAATCGTCGGGCACCCCCACCGGCGCCGGAATGCAGGGTTCCCTGAACACCGCGACCGCGACCTACAATGGCCGCGCGGTGCAGCAATCCATCAATGAAGAAGCGGATTTCAAGAAGTATCAGATCCGCGCCATGGCTTATGCGGATCAGGTGAATCTGAAGTTCGATGCGGCCCTGCTGCCCCTCGAAACCAAGCTGGTCAGCGCCCTGGCCAATCTGTTCGAGGAAGGCCCGCTGCCGACCCAGGCCCAGGTCGATGCCGCTTTCACCGTGGCGGCGGCTCCGGCTCCGACCCCGGCGGCCAAGCCGGTCGCGGCCAAGAAGGCGGCCAAGAAGCCGGCCGCCTCCACGCAGACCGCGACGGCCAATGGCGGCGGCACCAACATGGACGATACGCCGCCTCCGCCGCCTCCGGCGCAGCAATAAGCGCTTTATCGGCAGAAACAGGGCGATCCCTCCGGGGATCGCCCTTATTTTCACCGCGACGCGAGAACGTGCGTCGGTTCGGTGCGGTAGAAGTCGGGGAACAGCTTCTGCAGCGCCGCGACCTTGGGAAGGTCGTTATAGACGATGTACGGGTTGCGGGGGTTCAGCGTCAGGAAGTCCTGATGATAATCCTCGGCCGCATAGAAAGTGCGGCCGGGCTCCAGCCGGGTGACGATCGGGTGGGCGAAGGCATGCGCCTGATCGAGCTGATCGATATAGGCCTTGGCGATGCGGGTCTGTTCGTCATTGGCCGGGAAGATCGCCGAGCGGTATTGCGTGCCGCTGTCCGGACCTTGACGATTCAGCTCGGTTGGATCATGCGCCACCGAAAAATAGATCTGCAGGATCTTGCCGTAGGAGATCTGGCGCGGATCGAAGGTGACGCTGACCGATTCGGCATGTCCGGTGGCGCCGCTGCCGACCACTTCGTAAAAGGCTGACCGTTTGTCGCCGCCGGTATAGCCCGACACCGCCTTGGTGACGCCCTTGACGTGCTGGAAGACGCCTTGCACGCCCCAGAAGCAGCCGCCGGCCAGCACCGCGGTCTCGGACTCCACCCCGGCGGCCGCCTCGTCGGCGGCGGGGGCCGGGACCAGATGCGGGGTTTCTTCGGCCTGGCCGCGGGTGGCGGCAAAGCCGATGCCGATGGCGCAAAGGGCCGCGGCGGACAGAAGGGAAAGTTTGCTCATGGCGAGATCTCCTCAGCCGAAGGTGAAGGCATAGGCCTGGGCGCCGGCGTCCGAGAAACGGATCTCGAACGTATGGTCCCCGACCGGGCCGGATTGGCGGATCAGTTGATAGAGGCGCTGGCCGGTGACCACGCCGTTGCCGTCGGCGTCGGTGTCGGCGCCATGGTTTGCGCCGGGGGTCTGGCCGTCGATGGTGACGCGGAAATGGATCGGCGCGTCGCCGGACGGTCCCAGCACCAGATGCAGGTCGCGGGCGTGGAAGCGGTACTGGATCGAGCCGTCCTTCTTGTCGAGCACGGCGCGTTCGGCGCCCACCGTCCATTCACCCGACAATCCCCACTGGTTCAGGGTCAGGCGGCCGGGCGCGTAGATATGGGGGGCATTCTCGGCGACGCCTCCGGGCGAGGCGAAGTTCTCGGCCCGCTCGAACCCGACATAGGTCTCGCCGGACTGCACGTCGGCCAGGTCGGGGGCGGCCTGGGCGCCGGTCGCCTGGAGCGCCATGCCTTCCGGCGGCAGGTCGGTATGGCCGGCTTCGGTCAGCAGTTGACGGATGATGCGCTCGGAACCGTCATAATCGCCCTCGCCGAAATGGTGGTGGCGGACCTTGCCGTTGGCGTCGATGAAGTAATGCGCCGGCCAGTAGTGATTGTTGAAGCCGCGCCAGATCGCATAATTGTTGTCCAGCGCGACCGGATAGGTGACGCCGAGATCGGCGACGGCCTTTTTGACATTGGCCGGGTCCTTCTCGAAGGCGAATTCCGGTGCATGGACGCCGATCACGACCAGACCGCTATCCTTGTACTTGTCGGCCCAATTCCTGACGTAGGGGAGCGAGCGCAGGCAGTTGATGCAGGAATAGGTCCAGAAATCGACCACCACCACCTTGCCCTTCAGGGCTTCGGCGGTCAGAGGCGGAGAGTTCAGCCACTGCACCGCGCCGTCCAGCGACGGCAGCTGTCCTTCGACCGGCAGGGTGCTGGCGTGGGCCTCGCTGGCTTTCATCATCATCGACCCGCCGGCGGCGTTGTCGCTCATCAGCACCGAGTCGGACGGGGCGGCGGTCGGCGGGTTCAGCCTGTCGACCAGCTTCTGCTCGAGCGACGCGGTATTGGCCAGGGAGGCCCGGGTCAGCAGCCCGGTATCCGCGCCGGCCAGGATCGCCACCGAGGCGGCCAGCACGGCCAGGCCCAGGCCCTTGCGGACCCATTCGCCGGCGCCCAGCGACTTCTTCATGGCGGAGAACACCTTGCCGCCGACCAACAGGGCCAGGGCCAGCGACGTGGCCGCGCCGGCGGCATAGGCCAGCAGCAGCAGGGTGGTGCCGGCGCTGGCGCCTTCCAGCGCGGCGCCGGTCAGGATCAGGCCGAGGATCGGCCCGGCGCAGGGCGCCCACAGCAGGCCGGTGGCGACGCCCAGCAGCAGCGACGGCAGCACCGCCGAGCCATCCCCATCGGCCGAGGCCGAGAGACGCGAGCCCAGCGCCACCAAAGGCCGGCTCAGGCGGTCGGACAATTCGGGGATCAGCAGCGACAGGCCGAACAGCGCCATAAGCAGCACGGCGATGGTGCGGCCGGTCTGGTTGGCCTGGACCGCCCAGCCGCCGCCGACGGCGGCCAGGGTGGCGATGCCGGCGAAGGTCAGCGCCATGCCGATCAGCATCGGCAGGCCGCTTTTCAGGAAAGGCCGGTCGGCGCGGGCGAAGACGAAGGGCAGCACCGGCAGGATGCAGGGACTGACGATGGTCAGGACGCCGCCGAGATAGGCCAGCAAAAATAGAATCATAATCGGAACTTTCAGGCAGCAGGTTTGAATGTCAGGGCTATGCCGTTCATGCAGTAGCGCAGTCCGGTCGGCCGCGGGCCGTCATCGAAGACATGGCCGAGATGGCCGCCGCAGCGCCGGCAGGCCACCGCGTCGCGGATCATGCCGAACGAGGTGTCGCGGTCGGTGACGACCGCCTTGTCGATCGGCGCCCAGAAGCTCGGCCAGCCGGTATGGCTGTCGAATTTGGTGTCGGACTTGAACAGATCGAGGTCGCAGCCGGCGCAGGCGAACACGCCCTTGCGCTCCTCATGCAGCAGCTTGCTGGTGAAGGGGCGCTCGGTGGCCGCCTTGCGCAGCACGGCGAACTGGTCAGGCGTCAGCAGCTTGTGCCATTCGTCGTCGCTGTGAGTGACCTCGAAGCCTTCCGAGGCAGCCGCGCGCAGGCTTGGCATAAGGGCCGCGCCGAACAGCATCGCGCAGCTCGCCAACAGGGAACGTCTGGTCATTCTCGATCTCCAGGCAGGGGAAGAAACGCCTTCCTGTTAGGCTATACGGTCCGGCGGCCCGCTTTGTTACAGCGGCCGTAAAGAAATTTTGCTCACGCTTGCGGACTCGCGGTGCCATTCTCCGGCGTGAAATTTTACGAGGACCCGTCTTTTCATGAATTCCCAGCCCGCCAAGCTCAGCCTGACCGAGGAAGGCTCTTTGCGTCTTCTGCGCCGCCTGGTGAGCGAATCGCTGCGGCCTTATTGGCTGGCGCTGTGCGCCGCCGCGCTCTGCATGATCCTGGTGGCGGCGACCGGCGCCGCTCCGGCGCTGCTGATCAAGAAGGTCATGGACAAGGTCTTCGTCGCCAAGGAGGTCGCCTATCTGTGGCCGGTCGGCGGCGCGGTGTTCGCGGTGTTCGTGGCGAAGAGCATCGCCAGCTATTTGCAGGAAGTGCTGCTGGCCTATATCGGGCAGCACATCATTTCCGACACCCAGAACAAGCTGTTCGGGCATCTGATCAATCAGGACGTGGCGCTGTTCCAATCGACCAATTCGGGCAGCCTGGTCTCCCATTTCACCTATGATATCAATGCGATGCGCGATGCGGTCTCCAACACGCTGGTCGGCATTGGCCGCGATGCGCTGTCGGTGATCTTCCTGGTCGGCACCGCTTTCTACCAGGATTGGAAGCTCGCTGCCGTCAGCTTGGTGGTGGCGCCCGTCTCGATCTGGCCGATCCAGCTGCTGGCCCGCAAGATGCGCAAGGTGGCGCGCGCCACCCAGGTGCAGATGGGCGGATTGACCAATGTGCTGGGCCAGGCCTTCCAGGCGGTCCGCATCATCAAGGCCTATCGCCTGGAAGAGGCCGAGCAGCGGCGGGTCAGCCAGATGACCGCTAATCTTAACCGGCTGGCGGTGTCGGCGGCCAAGGCGGGCGCGGCGGCCCAGCCGATCATCGACAGCTTCGGCGGCCTCGCGATCGCGGCGGTGATCATCTATGGCGGATCGCGGGTGATCGCCGGCGAGACGACCGCGGGCGCCTTCTTCTCCTTCATAGCCGCCATCCTGCTGGCCTATCAGCCGCTGCGTGCCCTGTCGAAGGTCAATGTCTCGCTGCAGACCGGCCTGGCGGCGGCGCAGCGCGTCTTCGCCATCATCGACCGCCAGCCGGCCTTGACCGAGCCGGCCCAGCCCAAGGCCCTGCCGCGCGCTTCAGCCGAGGTATCGTTCGAAGGCGTCGAATTTTCCTATGACGGCGAGGAGCGGGTGCTGTCCGGCCTGAACTTCACCGCGCCGGCCGGAAAGATCACCGCGCTGGTTGGTCCGTCGGGCGCCGGCAAGAGCACTGTTTTGAGCCTGATCCCGCGCTTCTACGATCCCACCGCCGGCCGTGTTTCGATCGGCGGGCTGGATCTGCGCGATCTGTCCTTCGCCTCATTGCGCGATGCTCTCGCCCTGGTCAGCCAGGAAGTGGTGCTGTTCGACGACACCATCCTCGCCAATATCCGCTGCGGCCGGCTGGACGCCACCGACGAGCAGGTGCGCGAGGCCGCCAAAGCGGCTGCGGCGCTGGATTTCATCGAGAAGCTGCCGGAAGGCTTCAGCACCATGGTGGGCGAGCATGGTCTGCGCCTCTCGGGCGGCCAGCGCCAGCGCATCGCCATCGCGCGCGCTTTGTTGAAGGACGCGCCGATCCTGCTGCTCGACGAGGCCACCAGCGCGCTCGACACCGAGTCCGAACGGCAGATTCAGGACGCCTTGGCTGTTCTGATGAAGGGGCGCACCACCCTGGTGATCGCCCATCGCCTGTCGACGGTGCGCGATGCCGACGTGATCCACGTCTTTTCGCAGGGCAAGGTGGTGGAATCCGGCAATCACGACCGGCTCTACGAAAAAGGCGGGCTTTACGCCCGCCTTTACGACATGCAGTTCGCCTCGAACGGCGAAGAGCAGCTTACTCGCTGAAGTGGCTGTCGTGGTCGTGCTCGTCCGGCTCGATGACGAGCGGACGGCCGCCGGCGCGCGGCTGGGCGATGATCACGGCCTTCTCCAGGTCCGGCTCGGTGCACAGGCCCAGGGTCACCGGATTGCGCGGCTTGATGTTGGCCGTGTTCCAGTGGCTGCGGTCGCGCACCTTGGCGATGGTGTCCTTGGTGGT
>JAJPHO010000114.1 GCA_021325215.1 Alphaproteobacteria bacterium | reverse complement strand
CGCCGCCGCCGCTGCGGCTGGTTCGACGCCGTGCTGGTGCGCCAGGCCATGAAGGTCGGCGGCATCAACGGCATCGCCTTGACCAAGCTCGACGTGCTGGACGGGCTGGACGAGCTGAAGATCTGCGTCGGCTACAAGTGGAAGGGCGAGGTGCTGACCCATCTGCCGGCCCTGGCGTCGGTGCAGGAAGAGATCGAGCCGGTGTTCGAGACCATCCCCGGCTGGCAGGAAAGCACGCAGGGCGCCCGCTCCTGGGTGCAGCTCCCGGCCGCGGCGATCAAATATGTCCGCCGCATCGAAGAGTTGATCGAGGCTCCGGTGACCATGCTGTCGACCAGCCCCGAGCGCGAAGACACTATTCTGGTCCACGATCCCTTCGCCAACTGACGGGATTAACCATTTCTCATCGGCTGGCGGCTAAAATACGCCGCCAGTGTGGCGATTATTAAGTTCCTACGGATTTGTTGCCTGCGATTTTAGGAACTTAATAATCTTTTTGCCACACTGGATGGTTATAAAATCCTGGTGTCCTGATCGGTCAAAAAGTTCGAAACCGTCCGATTTTGGCACCGCGAACTTTTTGAACGGGACACCAGCGCCTGACGGGGGTCTTCCGACCGTATAATTTTACTAAGGCGAGAGAAGAGGGGGAGTGGCGGCGGCGATGCCGAATGACAAGGAAAAGGGCTCGGGGGCAGTCGTCACGCTGCGTGACCGCTTTCTGATCTTCCCAGCTACCCCCTTGCCGCAGTTCGCCACGCCGAGCGCCCAGGCCTTCGCCGCCGAAGACCGGCGCGAACGCGATAAGGAGGTTTTCGCCCTTATCGTCAAGCCGGGCTACACCGCCCGCACCCAGTTGCTGCGCGTTCTCAAGGGCGTCGACAATGCCGGCCTGATGACGTTGGTCGAATGGGGCACCGTCGATTGGCCGCCGGCCGGCCGCAAGGTGATGGCGCTGGTCTATATGAAGCCGCTGGGCGGCTGCGTGTGGGACCCCAAGGCCGGCGCCGCCTTCAAGCGCCTCGACGAAGGGGAAATCACCCGCAAGGTGATCGCCCCGGCGGTCGCCGCGCTGAAGTTCCTGCGCGCGCAAAGCCTTACCCATCGCGCGATCCGTCCGACCAACATGTTCTGGGCGACCCCCGAGCGCGACCGTGTCGTGTTCGGCGACGCGGCCGCCGCTCCGCCCGCCTTCGAGCAGCCGGCGGCGCTGGAACCGGTCGAGTCCGCCATTTCGATGCCGGCCGGACGCGGCGACGGCACCATCGCCAACGATATCTATTCCTTCGGCGCCTCGCTGGCGCTGCTGATCCAGAACCGCGACGCCGCGGCCTTCAGCAATGAAGAGGCGCTGAACCGCCATAAGATGGTGATGGGCAGCTACAGCGCCCTGGCGGGCGAGGCGCGCATGCCGCTGGCGCTGGTCGAAATTCTTCGCGGCACCCTGTGCGACGATCCCAATGAGCGCTGGGACACCGAGGGGATGGATCTGTGGCTCAGCGGCCGTCGCCTGACGCCGCTGGTGCCGCGCATCGAAAAGCGCGCCGTGCGCGCCTTTTCGCTCAGCGGCAAGGATTATATGACCGCCCGCGAGCTGGCCATGGGCATCGCTTCGGTGTGGGACGCGGCGCTGGCGCAGATCGGCGAGTCGAAGCTGGAGACCTGGCTGACCCGCGCGATGGACAATAAGGGCAAGGCCGAGGCCGTGGCCGGCCTGCTGGGCGGCGACGCCATGGACCCCGAGCGCCGCACCGCCGCCGATACGACCATCGCCAAGGTCTGCATGCTGCTCGATCCGATGGCGCCGATCCGCTACAAGAATCTCTCGGTGATGGTCGACGGCTATCGCTGGCTGCTGCCGATGGCGATGGCCAATGGCGGCGACGTGCGGACCATCGCCGAATCGCTGATGCGCGAGCTGCCCAAGGCCTGGTACGAGACGCGCGAAGCCTACAATCCCGACAATTCGGTGATGGATAGCGGATTCCGCACGCAGAAGGGTTATCTCGACCGCGGCGTGATCGGCAACGGCATCGAGCGCGTCGTCTATGAGATGAATGAGTCCGTGCCGTGCCTCAGCCCGATGGTGGTCGAGGAATATGTGCTGGAAATGCGTGACCTGCTGCCGGCGCTCAATGCCTATGCCAAGCGGAAGGGCGATACCAACCCGGCCCTGCCGATCGACCGCCATATCGCCGCCTTCGTCGCGGCGCGCGCCAATTTCGACGTCGAGCGCATCATCGGCGACCTTTCGACCAATGATGACGGCCGCAAGATCATGGCGATGATCAATCTGCTGGCGATGATCCAATGGCGCGTCGGCGTCACCGGCCTGACTTCGCTGACCATGTGGCTGGCCCACATCGCCAAACCGGCGGTCGCCGGTTTCCATAACCGCGACAAGCGCAAGGAACTGGAAGAGGCGCTGCCGCGCGCCGGCAAGGAAGGCAATATCGTCGAGCTGTCCCGTCTGCTGGACAGCGCCGACGAACGCGGCGCCGATATCCGCGGTTTCGAGGAGGCCAAGCAGGCCTGGCTGGAGGCATATCGCTCGGTGCGCGACATCGTCGAAGGGCATGAGGATCTGCGCGAGGAGGCCGCCAAGACCGGCGCGCAGATCGCGTCGCTGATCTCGATCACCATCGCCTTCGTCGCGATTTCGGTCTCGCTGGTGCGGATGATTTTCTGATGGCCAAGAAAGCGAAATCATCGGGCGGCAAGAAGGGGCAGGCCCCAGCCGGAAAGCTGTTCATGACGATGGCGCTGCTGGCCCTGATTCCCTTTTCGCTGCCCACCATGCTGCTGCTGTTCGCCGGCATGCTGCCGACCCTGGTGGCGGCGCTGACCGACCGCAGCGCCTCGCGCTATGCCTGGATCTGCGTGGGGGGCTGCAATTTCGCCGGCCTGTGCCCGGCGGTGCTCAATCTGTGGTTCGGCCATCACGAGATCACCTATGCGCTGCATCTGGTGACCTCGGTTCGGGTGATGCTGATGTCCTATCTGGCGGCCGCCGGCGGCTGGGGGCTCTATTTCATCGCTCCGCCGATCGTGCTGACTGTCATGGCCGCGACCTCGAAGCGGCGTGCCGCGGTGCTGACCTCCCAGCTCAAGAAGCTGGAAGAGGAGTGGGGCGCCGAAGTACAGCAGAAGGCCGCGATGGCGGTGGCTGCCGACGAGCTTTAACGGAAATACGGTTAACAAACAAAAACGCCCTCTCCCGAAAAGGAGAGGGCGCTGTGTTGTTAGCGTCAGGCGCGGGCCGGGACGGCGCCGCGCATGGATTTCTGCAGCTTCTCGAAAGCGCGCACCTCGATCTGGCGCACGCGTTCGCGCGAGATGTTGTAGTGCTGGCTGAGATCCTCCAGCGTCACCGGATCGTCGATCAGGCGGCGCTGGGTCAGGATGTGGCGCTCGCGGTCATTGAGCTTGGTCAGGCCCTCGACCAGCAGGGCATGGCGGTTGTTGTGCTCCTGGCGGTCGGCCAGCTCGGTTTCCTGATCGTCGCTATCATCGACCAGCCAATCCTGCCATTCGCCTTCGCCGTCGGCGCGCACCGGCGCGTTCAGCGAATGGTCGGGGCTGGACAGGCGGCGGTTCATCGCGATCACGTCGGCTTCGGGCACCGACAATTCGGTGGCGATCTTGGCGACCACTTCGGGCGACATGTCGCCTTCCTCGATGGCGGCCATCTGGCCCTTGATCTTGCGCAGATTGAAGAACAGCTTCTTCTGCGCGGCGGTGGTACCGATCTTCACCAGCGACCAGGAATGCAGGATATATTCCTGGATGGCGGCGCGAATCCACCACATCGCATAGGTGGCCAGGCGGAAACCCCGCTCGGGGTCGAAGCGCTTGACCGCCTGGATCATGCCGACATTGCCTTCGCTGATCAGCTCGCCGAGCGGAAGACCGTAGCCCCGATAGCCCATGGCGATTTTCGCCACCAGGCGGAGGTGGCTGGTGACCAGCCGGTGTGCGGCCTGCATCTCACCAGTGTCCTGGTAGCGCTTGGCCAGCATGTATTCCTCTTCGGGATTCAACATGGGAAATTTGCGAATCTCTTGCAGATAGCGCGAGAGATTGCCTTCAGGGGCGATATTCAGCTGCAGGCCGGCCATGCCGATCTCCTTACTGCATCACCGGATCGCCCCCCAGGCGAACTCCCGAACCGGTGACGGTGGAACGCCGCAAGGACGTTCCAGGTGGGAATGGTGAGCAGAATACCGCAGCTTTTTAGTCAAGTATAGTGGAATTAAATCTTCCCTAAGGAATTTATCAACTCATTGAAATCCTTCGGAATCTTGCTCTCGAATTGTAGTTTTTTGCGCGAATTTGGATGATAAAATCCTAGCGTTTTGGCATGCAGCGCCTGGCGCGGAAAGGTGGTCAGCAGCTGCTTCGCGGCGTCCGGCGCGCGGCTTTTCGAGCGGTTTTTCCCATAGAGCTGATCGCCCACCAGAGGATGTCCGATCGAGGTCATATGGACGCGGATCTGATGGGTGCGGCCGGTTTCTAGCCGGCATTCGACCAGCGCGGCATAATCTCCGAAGGCGGAAATTACCTTGAAATGAGTTAACGCCGGTTTCCCGCCCGCGACGATGGCCATTTTCTTGCGGTCGGACGGATTGCGCCCGATCGCGCCTTCCACCTCGCCCTGGCGGGGCGTGGGCACGCCCCACACCATCGCATTATAGATGCGGTCGATGCTGTGCTCGGCGAATTGCTCGGCCAGCCCGTGATGGGTGCGGTCGTTCTTGGCGACCACCAATAACCCACTGGTGTCCTTATCGATGCGATGGACGATGCCGGGGCGCTTGACCCCGCCGATGCCGCTCAACGAGCCGGCGCAATGATGCAGCAGCGCATTGACCAGGGTGCCGTCGGGGCTGCCGGGGGCGGGGTGGACCACCAGACCGGCCGGTTTGTCGATGACGATCAGATCGTCATCCTCATAGATGATGTCGAGCGCGATATCCTGGGGTTGCGGCAAAGCGGGGGCGGCGGGCGGCACCGCCAGCGTGAAGGTCTCGCCGTCCTTCACCTTGCGGCTGGCGCTGCTTACCGCCGTTTCACCCGAGCGCAGGGCTCCCTGATCGATCAGGGCCTGCAGACGCGACCGGGACAGCTCGGGCAGGCTTTCCGCCAGCCAGCGGTCGAGGCGCAAACCGGCTTGTAGCGGCGTCACCGTCAGCGTATGAACGGTTCCTTCCTCGGACTCGTCGTCAATGGCGTCTTCTGGGGCTAGAATCAGATCTTCGTCATCCATGTCAAAGCCATAGGGCAATCCATGAACGCACTCAAGGCTCTCGTCATCGGCATGGCCGTGCTGATCGTGATCGGCATCGGGCTGGTCGGTTATGGGCTGATGCGCGGCAAGGCGGTTCAGCCGCAGCCGCAGACCGTGACCCTGCCGACCATGGCCGAGGGCACGCCGTTCGACGTCACCCTGCCGCTGCCGCATGGCGCCAGGCTGGAGCAGGTGGCCGCCACCGCCGACCGCATCGTGCTGCGCCTGACCGGCCCCGAAGGCGACAAGCTGCTGCTGGTCGATGCCCATACCGGCAAGCTGGCCGGCACCGTTGCCCTGGTTCCCGACAACGCTCACTGAGGAAAAAGCCGTGTCCGTCACGATCTACGGTATCAAGAATTGCGACACCATGAAGAAGGCTCGGACCTGGCTGGACGATCACGGCGTCGCCTATGAATTCCACGATTACAAGGCCGCCGGTATCGACCGCGCCCGCCTCGAAGGCTGGGTGAAGGAACTGGGCTGGGAGACCGTGCTGAACCGGGCCGGCACCACGTTCCGTGCCCTGCCGGACGAGGCCAAGCAGGCTCTCGACGCCGACAAGGCGGTCGCGCTGATGCTGGAGCAGCCTTCGATGATCAAGCGCCCGATGCTCGATCTCGGCAGCCGCCGGCTGGCCGGCTTCAAGCCCGAGCTCTATCAGGCGGCGCTGAAATGAGGCGGGGCCTGCACCTCGCCTCCGACCTGGTCGAGACGATGCTGCAGGCCGCCCGCGCCGCCGGGCCCGAGGAATGCTGCGGCCTGATCGTCGGCACGCTCGACCCGGCGCCGCGCGCGCTGCGCCTGGTGCCCAGCCAAAACACCCATCCCGAGCCGCGCCGCTTCTTCGAGATCGACCCCAAGGTGCAGTTCGACACGCTGCGCCGGCTTCGCCAAAGCGGCGAAACCATCCTCGGCCATTACCATTCGCACCCGGCCGGCCCGGCGCGCCCCTCGGCCCGCGACCTCGCCGAGGCGAACGACCCGGACCTGGCGTGGCTGGTGATCGATCCGCTGGCGGGCGAGGTGGCGGCTTTCCTGCCCAGGATCGGCGACGACGGCAAGATCGCCGAATTCCGAGCTATCCCGTTGCTCGGCTGAGGAAAAATCGCGGCAACCGCAAAAACCTCTTGATCGCACCCTGAAGCTTAGGTAGAAACCCCTCCTCTTGCCTCTGTCCCCATCGTCTAGAGGCCTAGGACATCGCCCTCTCACGGCGGTAACCGGGGTTCGAATCCCCGTGGGGACGCCAAGCAAAATCAATGACTTACGGCCGCCTTCGGGCGGCCGTAGTCGTTTTGTACGGAAATTTTACGGAAAAGGTGTCGGCGAACGCCCCCGTACAATGGTGCACCGTGCCTGACCTGCCCCCGGAAATTTCCTCCAGTTTGTGTTGGAGTCTGTCGCTGCTTGAGTCTCTAAGCGCGTGATGTTCCGCCGCGACCATTCCCAATCCGCCAGAGGCTTCCGCCATGGTGCGCGGCGCGAGCAAACCGCGGTCCGATCGTCCGGGTTGTCCTGCGTCTCCATCGCCGCTTTCAGATACTCGACCGCCAATTCGCGATCGGCGCGAAGTTCCGCAAGCTCAACCTCGTGGTGCGCCATGGCGTTTTTCATGCTCGTCTTCGATTCCATTGAACGCCAAGCTCAAGCAACAGCCTGTAATCCCTTCCGCTGAATAATCGACAGCAATCGCAGGGCCGGGCCGCCTGGGCGTTTTATGCCCCGTTCCCAGTCCGACACCAGATTGCGCGACACATTGAGATAGGCTGCGAATACAGGTTGGGAGACATGCTCGCGTTCGCGAAGAGCGCGGATTTCGTCGGCCTCAAGAACCGGGGCCGGGGTGAGGCAAGCTTCATCGAATGTGCGCATCGTCGCACGCGACACCACGCCCGCGTCCTGCGCGTCCTGCATCATTTCGTGGATCGCGCCCGCGATCTCGCTGCGATAGCCCTTATTCTTCGTCATCTTCTCCATCCTTGATTTCCGTCAGCGCTCCCGATGCCACCAGACGGTCCAACTCCTCTTGCGTCCATCCCAGCGCTTCGGCCGCCGCGTCGCGCAACAGCGCCAAATCCGCCTTCGATATGTTCGCCTGCGCGCTCTTGGCAAAGCCAAAGGCGAATATTGCCCGGTCGCCCTGCCGGAACAGAATCAGCGTGCGATAGCCGCCTGATTTTCCCTGGCCCGCTCGTGCCACGCGCTGCTTGATGACATAGCCGCCGAGGTCGGCATCCACCAACCCGCTTTCGGCGCGCTGCACCGCTTCCCGAAGTACCGAATCGCTCAGCCGTTCCTTCCGCGCAAAACGCTCGAACCACCCATTCTTAAAGATGCGCGTTATCGGGGCCTCCTGGCTCTGCCGGCAATATATAACACTTGGTGTTATACCTCAATATTCGACGGGGGCGAGGGGATTGATCGCTGGAAGGGGTCTGTGATACACATCTGTGCGTCACACGGTCTGATCAAGATCTTGCGGTGGGTGGCGCCCGGCATTCCAGCCCCTTGCGGGTCAGCTGTCGAATCCTCCCCGTGGGGACGCCAAGCGAATGACCAAAAGGCCGCCTTTGGGCGGCCTTTTGTCGTTTCACTTGGCGAACATTGTCACGTAATTTCCATTTTCAGTTGTAATTGCTCCTGCTAACTATAAGACGCCTGTGCCGCACGGGCGTCTTTAATTGTTTCGGGGGCCCGCATGACGGTCAATGTTTCGGTGTTGTACAGTTTCACTGCCAATGACCTCATGGCGAAGGCCGTCGCGCATAACGGCATAAGCGGCGTGATCGTTGATTCGACAGGCAATCTGATTTTCGTCGATACGGTTGATGGCCAGAACGGTCAGATAACCGAACTGAGCAAAACCGCTAACGGTTACGCCAGCGCGCCCATCGTAATGTCGCAATTCACTGGCAGCGATGGCTATTGGCCCCAGAGTTCCCTTGTCACCGACAGCAGCGGAAACCTCTATGGGGTTACTCAATATGGCGGTGCGTTTTTTCAAGCGGGGGTCGCTAACACCGGTTACGGCACCGTGTATGAAATCGGCAGGACGGGCTCGGGTTATGCGGGAACTCCTGCATTGCTTGCCAGTTTCAATGTGACCGACGGCTTGTTTCCGAACAGCCTGGTCATGGATTCTCAGGGGAATCTGTTCGGGACTACCTTTGAAGGAGGCTTGCATACCGACGGGGGTCAAACTTCAGGTGCCGGTACCATATTTGAGATCGCGAAAACAGCGAATGGGTACGCTGGTACTCCCACGGTTCTGGCCAATTTCGACGCTCTGGTCGCTCCTTATGATTCCCCGCAATTTCTGGTCATCGATAAAAACGGAGACCTCTTCGGGACCACGGACGCGGGCGGTCAGGCATCCGTGTTCGAACTCGTCAAAACGGCGAACGGCTATGCTTCTGCGCTGACCAATCTGGCGACCTTTTCCAGCACGGGTATCGGCTTTGTCGGCAATCTCGTGTTCGACAATAATGGTGACCTCTTCGGAGCGTCGGTGTTACCGGACGGCAGCGGGACGATTTTCGAGATCGCCAAGACTGCCAGCGGATATGCCGGTCAACCGACGACATTGGTCACTCTGCCAGTTGGTCAGGCACTTTATTCATTGCTGACCCACATGAACGAATTGCTTATCGACTCTTCCGGCGATCTTTTCTTTCCGACTGATCTGAGCAAATCCGGCGGCGTTATTTATGAGCTCGCCAAGACCGCAAGCGGTTACGCTGACACGTTGACGACGGTATACAGTTGGAGCCAAACCACCACGGGGACCACGGCGGCCGAACTGACCGTGGATAGCGCTGGCAATCTGTTCCTGACCACCAACAGCGGCGGCGTTAACGGCCTCGGCGGAATCAGCGAAATCACCGGCAGCGGTTACGCGGTCACGGCGGCGTCGGCGATAAGTGCCAATCAGGCGGGGCTCGTGACCTCTTCCGTTACGATCGGCGATACGGCGGCGAATATCGGCACCAGTCTCGATGCGCTGCAAAGCCTGGCGGCGACCGGCAAGCTTGGTCCAATCACCCTGACCGATGGCGGCATCCCGACCTTGTCGCTGACCGCCGCCCAGATGGTGAACGACGCCAAAGCGCTGGCGGCCATTTCCAGTTCTTATGTGCTCGACGTCACCACATCCGCGACATCCAGCCAGTCGATCACCGGTTCCTCCCAGGGAACCACCGTGACGCTTTCCGGCAATGAATCGAGCTACACGATCACGTCGGCCGGCGACGGCACCAGCTTCAGCATCGCCAATGGTACGGTGACCGATCATCTGAAGAATGTTACGGCGATCCAGTTCGGCGATCAGACCGATCTGGTCGCCAGCCTGACGCCGTCGGTTCCCGGCGCCGTTTCCTCCGCCGAGGTCGCCAATCTCTATGCCGCAGTGCTCGGCCGGGTGCCCGATGTGGCCGGCCTGGCCTATTATGAGAACATCGCCGCCACCCAGCCTTCGACGCCGTTCTCTTTCTATGCCGAGGCCTTTCTGCAATCGCCGGAATATACCGGCAATTCAGCCCATAACTACGCCCAGACATCGGCGGGAGACGCTCAGTTCGTCACCGACATCTACAACAATCTGCTGCATCGCGCGCCGGAGGCCGGGGCGGTTCAGTGGTATCAGACTAATGTCATAAACCCGATCCTGTCCGGTGCGGCTTCCGGCACGGCCGCTTATACCGCTGCCGAACTCGCCGCCCATGCGGCGGTCCTCAAGGATTTCAGCCAGTCGGGCGAGTTTTTGGGAGATGTGCAGGTGACGCCGGGTACCGCGTCGAGCAGCGGCCACTGGCTCATCCTGATTTGATCCCCGGTTGGGGGGGCGAATAAATAAAGGCCGCCCGAGGGCGGCCTTTATCGGTTCATTTGGATATCGTAAAGCCTTACTTCTCGGCGAAGGCTTTCTCGATCAGGAACTCACCCGGCTCGACATCGGTGCCGGGGGTGAAGTTGCCGCTTTCCAGTTCGACGGCCAAGTCGTTCATCATCTGCGGGTTGCCGCAGATCATCACGCGGTCCTCGGCCGGATCGAACACCGGGGTACCCAGATCCTTGAACAGGCGCTCATTGCGGATCAGGTCGGTGAAGCGGCCGTTGTTGTCTGTCTTCATTCACAGCTTGTCGAAACTGCTGGTATCACGTAACGGCGTTGCGCTCGTCGCAACGCATTCGCCGTTAGTCTTGCAAGAGGTGCCAAGGGCTTATTCGTGGAAATTGCGTCGAAGTGGTCGGCGTTCAGAGGTTGAGCGCCCGCCGGTCGAAACTTTCGGCGAGGACGTTGGCATCTTAACGCGTGAGGTAGGGCAGTAGTGATCCACGCCGGAACTGGCAGTCTTGCGATTTGAAAGCGGCCGACGGGCTATGTATTCTCTTACAGATTTTTTTAGTCAAAAAGATACGTAATGAGCCATCGCGCCGGGACGCCTTTCTGGACATCGCTCGCCATCGCACTCGCAGCATTTTCTTGTGGAGTTGTCGGCGAAGCAGCGGCAATGCATTGGTATGGCTTCGGGCCGATACCCTTTCGGTTCGCTGAACTTGTTCCGGTCTCGCTCGTATTCACAGTAGGCTGGGTCGCTTATGTGCTATTCCAGCTGAACCGGTATCGCCGGAATGCGTTGCGACTTTTGCTTGGTATGCCTTTCGCCTTTGCTCTGCCAGCGTGGGCCGTATGCCTAAGTTTAATGATTTTTCCGAATGCAAACTGAACTATTAAGCGTGCCCTTTAGGCAAACCGAAGTGAAAAGATTTTGATTTCTTTACTCTGCTTTTCTAGCCGCAGTAGCTGGGTCGATAACCGCCATGCCTGATCTCACGCAAAAGACTGAATCCGAAGTCGCGCAGCTCATCGACTTGCTTGCGCTGGTAAGCGCCATCGCCCGCAAGGCTGCGGCGGAAGACGAATTAGGCCTGGGTGCCGTGTGGAAGCGCGGCCAAGGTGAACTGACCGCATACGGTGACGGTTGCAAAGTTATCCAGGCGCTCAACATATGCGATTGGGTATTATCGTCCGTGGACGCATAGTCCGCATCCGGTCATTTTGTTGGCTAATATCAAAAGCCTTCGAGATGTCGTGAACGACGTTGCCCTCAAAACCCTCGGTAATCGCATTCGCCAAAGGCGTCGTGACCTTGGGTGGACTCAAGAGGGGCTAGCCGATAAAGCGGAGATCGATCGGTCTTATATCGGCGGTGTCGAGCGCGGCGAGCGGAACTTGACCTTTACCGTGCTTTGTCAAATCTGCGCCGCCCTTGACTGCGACGTTGCCGCATTGACTCAGGGATTGCCAGAGCCCCTCCCATGAAGTGGCTGCGCACGATTGTATTGTTCGACAAAGGCGGGGTGATCCACTCCTCAGATTGGCAAGCGGTGCATGAAAGCTATGTCCGCGCAATCAGGTCGATCGACCATCCGAGGGGGAGCGGCATGCTCACGCTTCGGGAGAAGACCTATCTCCCCAGCGGCCAATGGGCGCGAAACGGCGTAAATTACCTCAAGGCATACTTCCTGGAGGTCATGCAAGGGAGAGAGGGCTGGCAGCCGGAAGGGAATGTCAATCTTTCGCGCGATCGTCAGCAGCCCAAGGTTGTTCTTTATCCGTCCCTTGAAGAGTATCAGGAGCCGATCACGTCGGACTTCGGCGGATTTGATTTCGTGACGACGGCAGCTGACGGAACCCGGGTCGCCATCGAGTGGGAGACCGGCAACATCTCGTCTTCCCACCGCAGCATGAATAAATTGGCAATCGCCCTTGGGAACGGGGTGGTCGATGTCGGCGTCATGATCGTGCCGAGTCGTAACCTTTACCAACATCTCACGGATCGCATCGGCAACATCGGCGAACTCTCGGGCTATCTCGCTATGTGGGAAAGCATGAAGAACAATGTAGGGCGCGGCCTTATGGCCGTTACTGTCGTTGAGCACGACCATTTGACCTCGGATCCGTCATTCCCCTATTTGACGATGGGAAACGACGGGAGAGCCAAGCAGGGCCGCGCGAAACTATGACGCCTTGAAGAGGTCGGACTGTTCGTCTTCGTCCGGGGGGCACGCGCAAGAACCATCGGATTGCAGCAATCGATAGTCTTTCGACAGGGGTTTTCCGTTCTTTTTCCGCCGTTTCAGGTCTGCGTCCGTGAACAGAGTATTCTTGTTCGCCTGGATATCCGCGAGGTGCTCCTGGTCGCCCTCAAGCGCGCTGAAACGGTCTAAGATCGTGTCGCAATGAAGCTCGGAGCCGATCCACCGGCGCCCGGTGAGTTCCGCGGCAACGAAGGTCGTGCCGGACCCGCCGAATGGATCAAGCACCACCGAGCCGGGATCGCTCGCAAGGCTGACAATCCGATCCATCAACTTGAGCGCTAAGCCATTTGCGTCACGTTTTTTGTATTTCGCGTGTCGGACCGGTGGAATATCGGTCCACACGTCGGACATGTTGACGCCGAGTGGGTTCATTTTGTCTTTGTACCCACCATAATCTCTCAATTCACCGCCGCAGTGCCGACAGCATGGAACCGGAAGGCGGTCGGGATGGAAGATGGCCGGCTTGCTGCCCTTAATAAAATAGAGCAGCGAGTAATGTGAGGGATAGAGTCGGCTCTGGATGGGAAGGGAATATTTTATATCCACCGCGATCCAGTGCCGGAAGGTCAATCGCGCCCCTACATATGCCCCAAGGGGGAGATTCCACTTTGGAATATTCCAGAGAAAGAGCGCACCTCCAGGTTTTAACACGCGAATCATCTCGTCGAGCCAAGACTGACACCAAGTCAGATAGTCTTGTTCGGCCAGCGCGTCGTTTATTTTGGAGCTGTATTCTTTGCCCAAATTGAAAGGTGGATCAGCGAAGGCGAGATCAACGCTTTCGGCGTCCAGTGACCGCATCATTTGCAGGCAATCGGCTTGATATAGACGGCCCAGAGGCGTCTCAAGAATGGGTATCATAGTCCGCACAATGCCAACCTATCGGCGCGGAGGCAAGGGCAATTTAAGCAGGCTCTCGCATCGTGATGGCGTGTGGAGATCGCTGATCTTCATGTCGCGGACGTTGCCGACATTCTTGCTGCGGCGGGCCAGCGGCGCGATCGGCTCTTTCAAGCGTGAGGGAACCAAACTATCATTCTTCAACTATTGGAAGAGGTCTTTTGCCGTAAAAGTATGACGTTCGTTCTGCCGGAAAGAGAACGCGATGCTTTCACCCTGGTTCTCCTCTGCGCCTGGGCAGATTCTGTCCGGTCTCTACAACCCCTGGCTGGTGACGTTGTCGGTCGCCGTGGCGATCTTCAATTCGGTGCTCGCCCTGCAAATGGTCGATCTGGCGGGGCGCGGTACGAAATGGTTGAGAATGGCGACTTTGGCCACCGCCAGCATTTCCCTGGGCGCCGGTGTTTGGACGATGCACTTCGTCGCGATGCTGGCGTTCAATCTCTGCACGGAAGTCATCTACGACCCGCTGGCGACGGCGGTGTCAATCCTTCCCAGTCTGGGGGCCTCGGCAATAGCCCTCAATATCATTTCCCGGCCGAGCGTCACGCGGACCGATCTGCTCGTCGGGGCCGTTCTGGTGGGAGGCGGAATCGGCGCGATGCATTATGTCGGCATGTCGGCGATGCGGATGGTTCCCGTTTTGCGGTACGATCCCTGGTTTTTCGCCCTGTCCATCATCGTGGCCGTCGGGCTGGCCTTTGTGGCGCTGTGGATTCGGTTCGGACTCCGTGCTCGTTGGGAAGCAGCCCCTCGACTGGGAGGCCTCCTTGCCAGCGGGACGGTAATGGGCTTGGCGATCTCGGGAATGCACTATACCGGGATGGCGGCGGCGCGCTTTTATGGCGACGCGGCCGTCCAAGATCCGGGATGGCGTCCTCAGGCCGGCTTCCTGGCGCTGGGCGTGACCTTCACCACGCTCATGGTGGCGTTGCTGGCGGCCGCATCCAATGCCGTGTTGCGCTATCAGGCCATGGTCGCGGAGCTGAAGGCCAACATCATCGAACGGCGTCGCCTGGAACACGATTTGCGCGACGCCTTGGTCCGTGCCGAACAGGCCGCCGAACTCAAGGCGGAAAATACGATACGAGCCAAGACGGAAGAGGCTCTGCGCGCGTCCCGCCGGCGCCTCGTCAGTATCACGGACGGTGTAGCGCATAGCATTCTGGTGCTGAATCCGGCGGGGCAAATCGTCTTCGCCAATCTCGCCGCGCGACGGACACTCGGCGCGGACGAGCTGGAGGGACTCTCTCTCGACGATTTCCTGATGATCCGCGAAGAGGGCGAGAAAGTTCCCTTTGCGCGGTCTCCCTTGTCGAAAGCCGTCGAGGACGGGGCTTCGGTCCAAGATCACGACGCCGTCCTTCATTTTGTCGTGAACGGCGTGGATATGCCGGCGGCCTACAGCTGCGAGCCGCTCGGCGAGGATTCCTGGAAACGGAATGTCGTGATGTCATTTCGCGACATCACCGACATCAAGCACGCTCAACGGGAGTTGCTGCAATCCTCGCGGTTGGCCAGCGTCGGGCAGTTGGCGGCGGGCATCGCCCACGAGATCAACACGCCAATCCAATATATCGGCAACAATCTTTCCTTCATTGCCGACTCGATCCGCAAGATCTTCGAGCAATTGAAGACTCGGGAAGGCGATATGGATAATGAGATGGCCTTCCTGGCCGAAGAATTGCCCGGCGCGGTATCGGAATCTCTCGACGGCGTGACGCAGATCTCGCGAATCGTGCTTTCGATGAAGGAGTTTTCCCACCCTGGCAGCGCAACCAAGACGCTTGTGAATCTCAACCGTGCGCTCGACACCACTTTGACGGTGACGGCCAATGTCTGGAAGCAAGCCGCCGCCGTTCAGCGAGACTACGACCCGGAGCTGCCCCCGGTGCCTTGCTTCGCGGGAGAGCTGAATCAGGTTTTCCTCAATCTCATCGTCAATGCCGCGCAGGCCATCGAGGGATCGGGTAAGCCGAGGCCGGGTACCATCGCCATCTCGACGGCTCAGAGCGGTGACTACGCCAAAATTCAGATCGCCGACAGCGGAACCGGAATCCCCGCCGCGCTGTTGGACAAGATCTTCGATCCCTTTTTCACCACCAAGGAGATCGGCAAGGGGACCGGACAAGGTCTGGCGATCTGCCAAAACGTGATCGTGGTCAAGCATGGCGGCAAGATCGAAGTGGGTGGCCTGGAAGGGCAGGGGGCCGTCTTCACGATATATCTGCCGTTCGATCAATCCCAATCCCAGGGAGAGTAGGTGTGGCAGCTTCGTCCGGCAAACCGGTTGCGCTTCGAAGTGCCATCGTCATCGTCCTGCTATTGCTCGGCATGACCGGAGCGCAGGCCTATCTCAGTTTCCAGACGGCAACCGCCGACAATTTCGAAATATTGTCTCAGTCCGCGGAAGCGCTCGATTTTCAACTGACGGCCACCTTGCGGACGATTGACGAGCTGCTGGCTGACTTCAGTGAGCGTATCGACCCGGATCATTGGCCCGACCCGATGCTCCTGCCATGGCTTTCCGGAAGGCTCGCAGCCACGCCGGCCGCCAATACGGTTCTTGTCGCCGGGCTGGACGGTCATTCAATCGGACCGGGGATCAGTGCCAAACAGAACTTGGCAATATCGCTCGATGTCGGCACCCAGGAATATTTTCTCTATCATGTCGCGTCGCCCGCAGATCGCCATATCCATGTCGGTGCCCCCATCGTCAGCCGTGTCGACGGGCAGTTCTCTTTGCCGGTGTCCCGCGGCATCTTCGATCGCAAGGGCGGGCTGAAGGCCATCGTTCGCATCACGCTCGATCCCGCGGCGCTGATTGGCGATTTTGCCAAGCTTATGGCCGGTGACACCGCATCGAACGCCATTTTCCACGAATCGGGGACATTCCTCGCCGGGGCCTCGAACCTGGATCAGTCCTTCAGCCATGTGGTGGATTTGAACGCTCTCGGCCAGGCGACATCCGGCGGCGGCGTAGCGATGCTTCCGGGCCCGGATCATCGCAGGCTGATCGCCTATCACCATATTCCCCAATATCATTTGGCGGTCGTCACCAGTATACGCGGCCACGAGGCCTATGCGACTTGGCGTCAGGAACAACTCTCCAGCGTTGCGATGCTGTTGCTGCTGTCGATCGCGATCATCGGTTTCGCGATCGTCTTCGATCGACGGGAACGCGAGCACAACGCGGCGATTACCGAGCATCAAAACCAATTGGAGCGGCAGGTCGCCGAGCGTACGGCTGAATTGAGGGCCGAGAACGAGATCCGAGCCAAGACCGAAGAGGCGCTTCGGGCGTCGCGCCGCCGATTGGCCAATATTACCGACAGCCTCCGCTACAGCATCCTGGTGTACGACCGTTCAGGACAGATCGTGTTCGCCAATCTCGCAGCCCGTTCGTCCTTAGGGGGCGGGGAGATGGAAGGATTGCCCGTCGATCATTTCCTCCAGCTCGAGGTCGATGGAGAGGTGATTCCCTTCGAGCGGTCGGCTTTGTCGATGCCTCTTAAAAATGGAACGTCCTTTCAGGACGACGACGCCTCGCTGCGTGTCATCCAGACCGACGCCAGCGTACCGGTCGCCTATGTCTGCGCCCCCCTCGGCGAAGAGTCCCAAAGACGCAACGTGGTCATGTCTTTCCGTGACATCGCCGATATCAAGCGAGCCCAGTGGGAGGTGCTGCAAGCCTCGCGGCTGGCCAGCGTCGGGCAATTGGCATCGGGAATCGCCCATGAGATCAATACGCCGATCCAATATATTGGCAACAACCTCTCCTTCATCGCCGATTCGGTCCGCCAGGTCTTCGATCTTCTCGGTGTCGCCCAACCCGGCAAGCTTGAGGGGAAGGCCGCGTTTCTCGCCGAGGAACTGCCGGCGGCGATTTCGGAATCGCTCGACGGCGTCGCTCAGATCGCCCGGATCGTCCTCTCCATGAAAGAGTTTTCGCATCCGGGCAGTACGGCGAAGACCCTTGTCGACCTCAATCATGCGCTCGATACGACCTTGACCGTGACGTCGAACGTATGGAAACACGCCGCGGCCATAGAGCGGCATTACGAGCCGTCCCTCCCGCCGGTTCCCTGTCTGGCCGGCGAAATGAACCAAGTGTTCCTTAACCTTATCGTCAATGCGGTTCATGCGATCGAGGGCTCCGGCAAGCCGTTGCCGGGAAGGATTTCTCTTTCGACCTCCGCGCGGGGCGGATACGCCGAAATTCGCATCGAGGACAGTGGTACGGGCATCCCGGCCGCGCTTCGGGACAAGATCTTCGATCCTTTCTTCACGACCAAGGAGGTCGGCAAGGGGACCGGACAAGGCCTGGCGATCTGTCAGGATGTCGTTATCGGCAAGCATGGCGGGAAGATAGAAGTCGGCGGGACCGAGGGTGTCGGGGCCGTCTTCCTCATTCGGCTTCCCTTCGAGGATGCGGGTCAGGAGCACGTGGATCAGGATTCCGAACGGGGGAACAGCTTATGAAGCAAAGGCTCCGCATCGCTTTCGTCGACGATGAACCCAATATTCTGACCGCTCTGCGGCGATCCATGCTGGCGATGCTCGACGAGTGGGAAATGAGTTTTTTCAGGAGCGGCGTCGAATTACTCGACCGCATGTCGACCGAAAAGTTCGATATCGTGGTCAGCGACATGCGGATGCCCGAAATGGACGGCGCGGCCTTGCTGAACCAGGTGAGCCACCGCCATCCGGAGACGGTCCGGGTGATTCTCTCCGGCTACGCGGATAAGGAAAGCATCTTCCAGACCATCGGGCCGGCCCATATCTATCTGGCCAAACCGTGCGATCCGCAGATGCTTCTTCAAGCAATCAACAGCCGCGTCATGTTGCGCGATTTGATGACGGGCCATGAAATGCGCAAGCTTCTGGGGGGGATGTCTTCCCTGCCCAGCGCACCGGCGCTCTTTTCGCGTCTGGTGGCGGAGTTACGCTCGCCCCGAGCCTCCGCGGCGGCCGTCGCCGATATCATCGGACGGGATGTCGCCATGACGGCTGAGCTTCTGAAACTCACCAATTCCTCCTATTTCGCGGTGAACGCCAAGATCACCTCCCCCCTTCAGGCGGTTCGCGTCCTCGGGCTTGAACTGGTTCAGACACTGGCGTTGCAAATCGGAATTTTTCATCAATTCCAGGGTTCCGCGGAAATGAGCAAGCAGATCGAGGCTCTGAACGATTACAGCTTCGCGCTGGGCAGCATCGCGGAACGCCTCGCACTCGACGCCGGCAATCCTGCCGAGGTTGCCAAGGCAAGCTGTTGCGCCGCCTTGCTATCGAGCATCGGCAGCTTGATCCTGCTGAAAGAACGTACCGCCGAATATCGCGCAATGTTCGCCGAGCTTGCCCCCGGTGAGCCTCTGATTGTCGCGGAGAGGCGCCGGTTCGGTGCCGGCCACGGACTGCTCGGGGCCTATTTGCTGAGCCTTTGGGGGTTTGCCGATCCGATCGTCGAGGCAGTGGCATTCGCGGCCGAGCCCAGCCGATGCCTTAACCGTGCCAATCCGATTCTTACCGCGCTTCACCTTGCGGCGGCGGAAGGGCCTTCCTTTCCCCTATTGCCCGCATCGAGACCGGTAACCGTCCACGACACCGGCTACCTCGCGGAAGTCGGACAATCCAGGCGCGCCAATCCAGGAAAAAGTACCGTTTCAACGTCCAGCGGAGGGGGGGACAATGACTGATCGCGTTCTAATAATCGACGATGACCCGCATGTGCTGTCTTCGTTTCGCCGCCAGCTCAGCGAGCGTTTTTCGATCGAGACCGCCTTGGGGGGAGACAAAGGGATCGAAGCGGTCCTGGCGGCGGTCCAGCATGCCGATCCCTTCGCCGTGGTCGTCTCGGATATGCGCATGCCGGGTCTCGACGGGATCGAGACGCTGACCAGGATACGGGAGATCGCTCCCGAGACGGTGAGGATGATGCTGACCGGCAATGCCGAACAGCAGACGGCTGTCGACGCCATCAATGAAGGTCACATCTTCCGATTTTATTCGAAGCCCACCTCGGCGGAATATCTCGCCGCCGGCCTGACCGCCGGAATAGAACAATTCAAGCTCGTCGTCGCGGAGCGCGAGCTTCTCGAACAGACCCTGACCGGCAGTATCAACCTGCTATGCGATATAATGACGATGAACGATCCATTGGCGGCCCGCCTCTCGGCTCGTCTGCGCGACTATGTCCGGCGTCTCACCATCGAGTTCAAGATGCCGCAGCGTTGGCCGCTTGAAATCGCCGCCACCTTGTCGCCCCTCTCCAATGCGGTAATTCCGTCGGAGGTCTCAGCCAAGATGCGGGCCGGCATACCGCTCGACAAGATGGAACGCTCCATTGTCGACGACGTCCCGCACACCGTGAGGCGGCTGATCGCGAACATCCCGCGGCTGGGGAAGGTCGCCGAGATCCTGTATCTGCAGGATCGCGGTTTCGACGGCAGCGGCCTGCCGGCGGACGGTCCGAGCGGCACCGCTATTCCCCTGGACGCCAGACTGCTGAGAATCCTCAGAGATCTGGCGCTGATCGTCGATCAAACGAATCTCCCCAATGCAGCCGCGTTTGCCGAAATGGCGAAACGAGGATCGGTCTACGACCCGCAACTTCTGGCGAAAGTCCGGGCATGTCTGGAAAAGGACGCCGCGCCGCTCGCTTCGGACCGGAAAAAAATCCCCTTGTCGGAACTGGCGGCGGGGGATGTCTTGGCCAGCGATGTCAAACTCGCCCACGGGCACCTGATTCTGGTCGCCGGCACCCCGATCGGCGTGCCGCAATTGGAACGGCTGCGAACCCTCCGAAGGATATTCTCATTCATTGAACCAATCGAAATCTTGGCGGCGCCGGCCGCCGGGGACAAGTCTGCCGGGTAATCCGCGGAATTGGGTTCGGAGAGACGTGGCAGGCAGCCTTGATCGCCGTGCGAGGCTTCGAGCCATTCTGATCCGAGATCCGGTTGCCTGACACTTTACCACCCGCCGCCGAACGCGCGGAACACGCCGACGGCGGCGTGATGGCCGCGGGAGGCGGGCAAGAAAAAAGCCCCGCCGGTTGGCGGGGCTTTTCAAATCAGCGGAAAGCGGCGGAAAGCCTTACTTCTCGGCGAAGGCTTTCTCGATCAGGAACTCGCCCGGCTCGGCATTGGTGCCGAGGGTGAAGTTGCGGCTTTCCAGTTCGGCGGCCAGATCGTTCATCATCTGCGGGTTGCCGCAGATCATCACGCGGTCCTCGGCCGGATCGAACACCGGGGTGCCCAGATCCTTGAACAGGCGGCCATTGCGGATCAGGTCGGTGATGCGGCCGGTGGTGGCGTATTCCTCGCGGGTGACGGTCGGGTAATAGACCAGCTTGGCGCGGGCTTCCTCGCCGAAGAACTCGTTCTGCGGCAGCTCTTCCTTGATCAGGTTCTGATAGACCAGTTCCTG
>JAJPHO010000054.1 GCA_021325215.1 Alphaproteobacteria bacterium | reverse complement strand
TTTTGGTGCGGTCGAGAAGACTCGAACTTCCACGGGTTGCCCCACAGCGACCTCAACGCTGCGCGTCTACCAGTTCCGCCACGACCGCATTCCCTGGTAAGGTGGAGGTGTATAACGAATGACTGGATCAGGTTCAAGCAGTGTTATCTGAAAATTTGGAATGGATCGTCAGCGACCACCCGGTCGAGTACCCCGACGCCTTGCAATTCATGGAAAAACGAGTAGCGGAAATTCGCGCCGGCACGGCGCCGGAAGCGGTGTGGCTGCTCGAACACCCGCCGCTTTACACGGCGGGCACCTCGGCCAAGCGCGAAGATCTGCTGGAGCCGGACCGGTTCCCGGTCTATGACGCCGGCCGCGGCGGGCAATATACCTATCACGGCCCCGGACAGCGGGTCGCCTATGTGATGCTGGATCTGCAGAAGCGCGGGCGCGACGTGCGCTGTTTCGTGCGCGACCTGGAAAATTGGGTGATCCTGACCCTGGCGCAGTTCGGCGTGAAGGGAGAAATCCGCGACGGGCGGGTCGGAATCTGGGTCGAGCGAGGTATGGGGCGCGAGGATAAAATCGGCGCGATCGGCGTCCGCGTCCGTCATTGGGTCACTTTTCACGGCATTTCCCTCAATATAGACCCCGACCTGTCCCATTTCGGGGGCATCGTGCCTTGCGGAATCACGCAATATGGTGTGACCTCACTGTGGGATCTCGGTCATACGCCGACCCGCGACGAGGTTGACATGGCCTTGCGCCAATGTTTTTTCGACCAGTTCGCGAAGGAGCGTAACTGCGGAACCTAGTGACACTGAGGGGGAGTCACGAATGGCGACGAGGCATAAGTCGGGGCAGAACGCCAAGCATATCAATCTGGCGCTGCAGGGCGGCGGGTCGCATGGCGCTTTCACCTGGGGCGTTCTGGAACGGCTGATGGGTGACCGCAGGCTGCATATCGCCGGCCTGTCGGGCACCAGCGCCGGCGCCATGAACGCCGTGGTGATGGCCGACGGCTTCATCAAGGACCGCCGCGAGGGCGCCATCGCCTCGATCCGCGCCTTCTGGGAGCGGATCAGCGAGACCGGCTTCTTCAATTCGCGGACCCAGGCCTTCTGGAAGGGATACGGCTCGACCGTCAATCTCGACAGCACGCCGCTCTACGGCATGTTCGACATGATCACCCGGATGTTCTCTCCCTATGAGCTGAACCCGATGGATTACAATCCGCTGCGCGAAATCGTCGAGGAGATGATCGATTTCGAGGAGATGCGGAAACATACCGAGCTGAAGCTGTTCGTCACCGCCACCAATGTGCGCACCGGCAAGCCGCGCGTCTTCACCACCCACGAAATGACCGCCGAAGTGCTGATGGCCTCGGCCTGCCTGCCGCTGGTGTTCAAGGCGGTCGAGATCGAGGGCGAGCATTATTGGGACGGCGGCTATATGGGCAATCCGTCGATCTATCCGCTGGTGCATGAATGCGAGTCGAAGGATGTGATCATCATCCAGATCAACCCGCTGCGCCGCGACGACGTGCCGACGACGGCGCGCGACATCCTGAACCGGCTCAACGAACTGAGCTTCAACACCTCGGTGGTGCGCGAAATGCGCGGCTTCGCCACCATCTCCCAGCTGATCGAGTCGGGCCAGCTGAACAACCACCACTACGCCCAGGTCAATTTCCACATGATCGAGGCGCAGGATTCCCTGGCCGACTTCAACGCCTCATCCAAGTTCAACACCGACATCGCCTTTCTCGAAGACCTGCACGAACGCGGCTGGAACGCCGCCGATCGCTGGCTGGCCGAGAATTATGAGATGCTGGGGGTGCGCTCGACCTTGGACGTGATGGACGTCTTTACGTAACCTTACAGAACCCCACATCACTTATCCTGGGGTTTCGGCCGCGCCGGGCTATGGTTTCTCCACACCCCCACGGAGGATGCCATGAGCCACAATCGCACTTTCTCGGTCCTGTTCGGCGTCACCAGCGCGGCCTTCCTCGCCTTGCCGATCGCCCTGACCTCTTACGTCGGCGCGCATCGCGCCGAGGTCGAGCTGCCCAGCTTCCACAATTCGCATTCCGGCCCGGAATGGTCGGTCGCCCCGGTCTCGGACCGCAAGGCCAAGGCCGTCCACGAGTTCAAGACCACCCAAGTCTGAGACTTAGATCGTGATGCAGAAAGTCTGCATCACTCGTGCGGGGTAGCCTCCCTCCGGCCCATTCCAGACGTCGGCTACGCCGACGCCCGGAACCTTGGGGCCTTCGCCCCCGCAGACCCTCGGGGTCGGCTCTGCATTCCCTTCGGTCATCGCTCCGCTCCTCCGAGCATCGTGCGCCAGATTTGGCGCACAATGCTCTAACCTTCGGCCAGCCAATCCTCGATCAGCCTGCGGGCGATCGAGATTGGCCGGGGCAGGCTCATGCCCTTGCCGGCGAAATTGCGGATCTCATCGCGCGAAAACCAATCCGCCGCTTCCAGCTCGTGGGTATCGATCCGCGGCGTCGCTTTCTTCGCTTCGGCATAGAAGCCGATCATCAGCGATCCCGGGAACGGCCAAGGCTGCGAGGAATGATAGCGCACGCCGGTCACCGTGATACCGGTCTCCTCCATCACTTCGCGCGCCACCGCCTCTTCCGGCGTCTCGCCCGGCTCGACGAAGCCGGCCAGGGTCGAGAACATGCCCGGCGTCCAGATCGCCTGGCGGCCCAGCAAACAGTGATCGCCCGCCGACACCAGCATGATCACGGCGGGATCGGTGCGGGGATAGATGTCGTGCTTGCAGTCCGGATTGGTGCAGCGCCGCACATGTCCGCCTTCCGCCGGCAAAGTCGGCTTGCCGCAGACGCCGCAGAAGCGGTGCATCCGGTGCCAATGCACCATGGCGCGGGCGAAGGCCAGCAGCGCGCCGTCGGCCTGGCTCAATTGTCCGCCGATCTGGCGGATATCGGCGAAGTCGCCGGCCTTGGTCAGGCGCGGAATGGTCTCCAGCTCATGATGCGAGATGTCGCAGGCGAAACAGGCGTCGCCATTCTGCAGCCCGAGGAAGATGGGCGTCTCGCCCTCTTCCAGCAGATGGGTCAGCTCGTCATGCGGCAGGCCGACGACCGCATCGTCCTTGACCAGGCTGTGCGACCGCCAGACCGGAAACAGCCTGCTGGCCGATTCCCTCAGCAGCGTAGCCAGCCGCCCCTCGTCGCGGCGGAGCGTCGAGGCGCGGTCGAGCGTACCGCCGCTGAAGAAGTTCGGTCTCACGATGTCACGATCCGGCGAATTCCAGGATCTTCTGGTCGACCGCCAGGGATTCGCCGGCAGCGGCATGGAGCTTTGCTATCTTTCCATCGCGCTCGGCGCGTAAGGAGTTTTCCATCTTCATCGCTTCGACCACCGCCAGCACTTCGCCGGCCTTGACCTCCTGCCCCTCTTGAACCGCCACCGTGACCAGCAGACCCGGCATCGGCGACAGCAGATATTTGGACAGATCCGGCGGCACCTTCTTCGGCATCAGCTGGGCCAGCTCGGCCGCGCGCGGCGACATCACCTTGGCGTCGACCTGGCCGCCGGCATGGAACAGCCGGTAACCGATCCCGACGCGGTCGATCTGCACCACCAGCGACTTCTTGTCCTTGGCGCCTTTAACCTCGCCGCGGAACAAAGGTTGCCCGATCTGCCAGTCGGAGCGGATCGAGAATTTCTTCTGCCCGACCGCGGCGGCGAAACCGCCCTCCTCCGGCGTCAGATGGACCGGATGCGAGGACTCGCCCGCACGGACGACGAATTCGCTGCCCGGCACCACGCCGCGGCCCTGCAACTGCCCGCTCAGCGTCGCCTCGCGTTCGAGATGGCGGCGATGGACGAAGGCAGCCACGGCGGCCAGCAGAGCCGGCTCGGCCGGCGGCAGGTCGGCAGCGGAGAAGCCGTTCTTATATTCCTCGGCGATGAAGCCGGTCGACAGCTCGCCCTTGACGAAGCGGGGATGCCCCATCAGCGCGGCCAGGAACGGAATATTATGGTTGAGACCGCGGATGTAATACTCGTCGAGGGCTTCGCGCATATGGGCGATGGCCTCCTTGCGGTCGGCGCCGTAGGAACACAGCTTGGCGATCATCGGATCGTAATACAGGCTGATCTCGCCGCCCTCGGCCACGCCGGAATCGACGCGCACATGCTCGCCCTGCTTGGGCTCCTGATAGCGGGTCAGGCGGCCGATCGACGGCAGGAAATTGCGGTACGGGTCCTCGGCATAGACACGGGCTTCCATGGCCCAGCCGGTCAGCGTGATGTCCTTCTGGGTGAAGGGCAGCTTCTCGCCGGCGGCGACGCGGATCATCAATTCCACCAGATCGAGGCCGGTGATCAGTTCGGTCACCGGATGTTCGACCTGGAGGCGGGTGTTCATCTCGAGGAAATAGAAATTGCGGTTCACGTCGACGATGAATTCGACCGTGCCCGCCGATTTGTACTTCACCGCCTTGGCCAAGGCGACGGCCTGCTCGCCCATCGCCTTGCGCACGTCCGGGGTCAGGAAGGGGCTCGGCGCTTCTTCGATCACCTTCTGGTGGCGGCGCTGAATCGAGCATTCGCGCTCGCCGAGATAGACCACGTTGCCGTGGCTGTCGCCCAACACCTGGATCTCGATATGGCGAGGATGCTCGATGAACTTCTCGATGAAGACGCGGTCGTCGGCGAACGAGGATTTCGCCTCATTGGTCGCCGAGACGAAGCCTTCGCGGGTCTCCTGGTCGTTCCAGGACAGGCGCATGCCTTTTCCGCCGCCGCCCGCCGAGGCCTTGATCATCACCGGATAGCCGATCTCCTTGGCGATCTTGACCGCCTCTTCGGCATCCTTGATGACACCCAGATAGCCGGGCACCTGGACGACGCCGGCCTGCTTGGCCAGCTTCTTCGATTCGATCTTGTCGCCCATGGCGAAAATCGCTTCGGCGTCGGGACCGATGAAGATGATGCCGGCGCGGGCTAAAGCCTCCTGAAACTCCCGCTTCTCGGACAGGAAGCCATAGCCCGGATGCACCGCGTCGGCGCCGGTCTTCTTGCAGGCCTCGACGATGCGCTCGATCTGCAGATAGGACTGCGCCGATTGCGGCGGGCCGATATGCACCGCCTCGTCGGCCATCTTGACATGCTGGGCGTCCTTGTCCGCGTCGGAATAGACCGCGACGGTGGCAATGCCCATCTTCTTCGCCGTGCGCATCACGCGGCAGGCGATCTCGCCTCGATTGGCGACCAGGATCTTTTTAATCACAGCGGGATATTCCCATGCTTGCGCCAAGGGTTCTCCAGCTTCTTGTTCTGGAGAATAGCGAGAGACTTGCAAATCCTGCGTCTGGTGGCGTGAGGTCTGATCACGTCGTCGATGAAGCCGCGATGGCCGGCGATGAAGGGATTGGCGAACTTCTTGCGGTATTCCTCGGTCCGCTCGGCGATCTTTTCCGGATTGCCGATATCCTCGCGGAAGATGATCTCCACCGCGCCCTTCGGCCCCATCACCGCGATCTCGGCGGTCGGCCAGGCATAGTTCACGTCGCCGCGTAAGTGCTTGCTGCTCATCACGTCGTAAGCGCCGCCATAGGCCTTGCGGGTGATCACCGTGATCTTGGGCACCGTGCATTCGGCGTAGGCGTAGAGCAGCTTGGCGCCGTGCTTGATGATGCCGCCATATTCCTGCGCCGTGCCGGGCAGGAAGCCGGGCACGTCGACGAAGGTGACGATCGGGATATTGAAGGCGTCGCAGAACCGCACGAAACGCGCGGCCTTGATCGAGCTGTCGATGTCGAGGCAGCCGGCCAGCACCAGCGGCTGGTTGGCCACGATGCCGACGGTGCTGCCTTCCATGCGGGCGAAACCGACGATGATGTTGCCGGCATAGGTCGGGGCGATCTCGAAGAAATCCCCGTCATCCACGACCTTGAGGATCAGTTCCTTCATGTCGTAGGGCTTGTTGGATTGTCCGGGATCAGCGTATCGAGCGACGGCTCGATGCGGGTCGCCGGATCGAAGGTCGGACGGACGGGGGGCTTTTCGCGGTTGTTGGCCGGCAGGAAATCGACGAAGCGGCGCAATTGCAGCAGCGCCTCGACGTCATCCTCGAAGGCCAGGTCGGCCACGCCGGATTTGGTGGTATGGGTCACGGCGCCGCCCAGTTCCTCGGCGGTCACCGTCTCGTGCGTCACCGTCTTCACCACGTCGGGGCCGGTGACGAACATGTAGGAGCTGTCCTTCACCATGAAGATGAAGTCGGT
>JAJPHO010000171.1 GCA_021325215.1 Alphaproteobacteria bacterium | reverse complement strand
TCCTCGTCCAGCACCACCTTGGCGACCTCGGCCGGAGCCAGGGCGTTGACGATGAAGGTGGCCGGGTCCTGCGACCACTGGATGATGTCGATCTTCTCGCCCTGCAGCTCGGCGACCACCGCCTGAACGCGCGAACCGCGCATGCCGACGCAGGCACCGACCGGATCGATGCCCGAATCGCGGCTGATCACGGCGATCTTGGCGCGCGAGCCCGGGTCGCGGGCGACCGCCTTGATCTCGATGATGCCGTCATAGATCTCGGGCACTTCCTGGCCGAACAGCTTGGCCATGAACATCGGATGGGTGCGGCTGAGGAAAATCTGCGGACCGCGCTGCTCCTGGCGCACATCGAAGATGTAGGCGCGCACGCGGTCGCCGGTGCGGAATACTTCGCGCGGGATCAGCTCGTCGCGGCGCAACAGAGCTTCCGCGCGGCCCAGATCGACCACCACATTGCCGAATTCGACGCGCTTGACCAGGCCGTTGACGATCTCGCCGACGCGGTCCTTGAACTCGTTGAACTGGCGCTGACGCTCGGCGTCGCGCACCTTCTGCACGATGACCTGCTTGGCGGTCTGGGCGGCGATGCGGCCGAAATCGATCGGCGGCAGCGGGTCGATCAGGAATTCGCCGACGGCGAGGCCTGGCTTCTTCTTGGTCGCCTGGGCCAGGGTCAGCTGGGTCAGCTCGTTCTCGACCTCTTCGACCACTTCCATATAGCGCGCCAGCTGGATCTCGCCATTCTTGCGGTCGATATGGGCGCGGATGTCGTGCTCGTGGCCGTACTTGGAGCGGCCGGCCTTCTGGATCGCCTGTTCCATGGCATCCAGCACTTCGTCGCGGTCGATGCCCTTGTCGCGGGCGACGGCGTCGGCCACCTGCAGGAGTTCGGGACGGGGGAGAGCTGCGGTACGTTCGGTCATGGCCCTATTCTTCTGCTCTATTGCTGTTGCTGCTGCATCGCTGCAGCGATCAATTCGTCGGTAAGGACCAGCTTGGCCCCTTTTACGATGGTCAGCGGCACCGCCCATTCGACGCCGTCCGCGACCAGTTTGACGCATCCATGCTCGTCGAGGCCGAGCAGCTTGCCGCGGAAGCGCTTGCGCCCTTCCAGCGGCTCGGAGGTCTCCAGCTTCGCCTCGAAGCCGGCATAGGTCTCGTAATCCTTCGGCCGGGTCAGCGGCCGGTCGATGCCGGGCGAGCTTACCTCGAGGCTGTATTCGCCCTCGATCGGATCTTCGACGTCCAGCAGCGCGGAAATCTGGCGGCTGATGTCGGCGCAATCCTCGACCGTCATCCCGGCGCCGTCCTTGCGCTCGGCCATGATCTGCAGCACCGGCTTCTGGCGGCCCTGCATCAGCACGCGCACCAGCTCGTAGCCCATCCCCTCGAGGGACGGCTCGATCATCTCGGCGATGCGACGCTCCAATTCCATATATCTTAGCCCACAAAAAACAAAGAGTGGGCCTATGGCCCACTCCGGAACTCCGCATCCCGTGCGGAAGGTCAGAATGTGTCAGGGCGACACTATAGCCAAGCACGCAATGGCTGCAAGGTTTTTGTCAGGCGGGCGGAGAGGCCTCGACGACGCGGTTCCGCCCGCCCGCTTTGGCCGCATACAGCGCCTTGTCGGCGCGCCCCATCAGCGACTTCAAAGGCTCGTCCGCCTCGCCGGTGGTGGCCGAGCCGATGCTGACGGTGATCACCAGTTTGGCCTCGCCGGCGGCATAGGGACCGCTGGCCACGCTTTGTCGCAGCCGCTCGGCCACCACCAGCGCCGAGGCGGTATCGGTCTCGGGCGCCAGCACGCCCAGCTCCTCGCCGCCGAGACGGGCCAGCAGATCGGCGTCGCGCAAGCCGCCCGCCAGCCGCGCGCAGACGGCGCGCAGCACATCGTCGCCGGCTTCGTGGCCATGGGTGTCGTTGACCCGCTTGAAATGGTCGATGTCGATCAGCAGCACACTGGTCCGGTGCCCGCCGCGGCGGGCACGCTCCAGCTCGCGCTCGGCCCGGTCGATGAAATGGCGGCGGTTGAAGATGCCGGTCAGCGGATCGCGCGCCGCCAGCTCCTCGAGCCGGTGATTGGCCTCGACCAATTCGCGGGTCTGCGCCGCCACCAGCCCTTCCAGCTCCTCGCGCCGATGCCGCAGCACGGCGGTGCGCACCTGTATCACGGCGACCACCCAGCCCAGCGCGGCCAGCAGAACCAGCGCGCGGAACCACCAACTCTGCCACCAGGCGGGGCGCACCTCGATGGGCAGGGTCAGCGTATCCGACCATACGCCGTCGCGGTTCGAACCGCGGATCAGCAGCCGGTAGCGGCGCGGCGCCAGATTGGTATAGGCGGCGGAGCGCCGCTGGGCGTCGGTGTCGATCCAGTCGCGGTCGAACCCTTCCAGCTGATAGGCGTAGCGCAGGCGGTCCGGCGCCGAATAATCGAGCGAGGCGAACTCCACTTCGAAACTGGTGTCGGAGGGCCGCAGCACCAATGGCCCGGACGAGGTCCGCCCCGGCGCCGGCTTGCCGTCGATGCGCAGCCCGGTGACCACCACCGGCGGATGGAAGGTCCAGGCCGCCAGGCGCTCCGGATGCACGACCGATAATCCGCCCAATCCGCCGAACAGCAGCTCGCCGCCCGGCAGACGCGCCACCGAATTGATCCAATAGGCCGACACCGCTCCGCCCGCCGCGCCGCCGGGACCGAGCGGCCGCGCCGTCAGCGTGTCGGGGTCGACCACCGCCAGCCCGTCGGCGGTGCTGGCCCAGATATGGCCGGCGGCATCCTCCTGCAGCGCGTCGATATTATTGTTGGGCAGGCCCTGGGCGGTGCCGATGCGGCGGAATTTCGGATTTTCCGCGCTGGCCTGATCCGCCACGCCGATGCCGCTGGCGGTGCCGACCCATAGCCGCCCGCGCCGGTCGGTCAGGATCGCCGCTATATAATTGCCGGGCAGCGAATCCGTGGCTGCCGGATCGTAGGACAGATGGCGGAACCGGCCCGACGCGATGTCGAAGCGGTCGAGCCCACGCTGGGTGCCGACCCACAGGCTGCCCGGCCCCGCTTCCTGCACTGCATTGGCGCTGTCATCGACCAGCGTGCCGATATCCAGCCCATGGCGGTAGGTACGGAAAGAGTCCGTCGCCGGGTCGTAGCGCACCAGCCCGCCGGCCGCCAGCCACAGCTCGCCCCCGGCCCACAGCTGGGCCAGCATCCGCCGCGCCTCGTTATTGACCCGGGGAAAGGGATGCCGCGCCAGTTTGCCGGTGGCCGGGTCATACCGGTAAAGCGCGCGGCCATTGCCGGCGGCGACCCAGAGGGCGCCGTCCGGCCCCACCGAGAGGCTGTCGACGATGCCGTCGCCGACGATCTCGGCATCGCCCGGGATCGGCGTCAGCGTGCCGTTGGCCGGATCGAGCGCGACCACTCCATGCTCCTTGGTGCCCAGCCAGGCGCGTCCGTCCGGGGTGGCGGCGACGCCCATGATGTCGCCGTCGGGCAAGCCGCCCGCCTTGGTCGCGGTCGGCAGCACGGTGTCGACCACCGAGCTGCGCGGATCGGTGCGGCTCAGCCCGTGATTGGTGCCGGCCCAGACCAGCCCGGAGCGGTCGCGGATCAGGGCGCGCACCGTATCGTCGGCCAGGCTGTAGGGCTGGCTGGGATCGTGCTGGAGCAACCGGGCATGGCCGGTCGCCATGTCGATCGCGGCGATGCCGCCCGAGACCCGGGCCACCCATATCTCGCCGGGGATGGCCTCGGTCAAGGCGAGGCTCAGCGGACCGCCGGCGACCTCCGGCGGCTGGCCGGGCAGGATGCGCCCGACCGGACGCGGATCGGCGGCACTGGACGGTTCGATGCGGCCGATGCCCGACTGCGCGGTGGCGAACCAGATATGACCGTCGCCGGCACGGGTCATGCCGACCACCATGTCCTCGAACGGCCGCCCATGGCCACCGATGATCGGCACCGCGTCGAAGCTTTGCCCGCCTTTCGCCCGGCGGACCAGCCCCCAATAAGTGCCGACCCAGAGGTCACCCTCATCGAGGAACAGCGAACGGACCCGGTCGCTGGGCAGGCTGGCGGGATCGCCGTCGCGGTGGCTGAAATGGATGATCGCGCCGCTGGCGGCGTCGATGCGCTCCAATCCGGTATTGCTGCTGGCGACCCACACGCCGTCGCCATCGCCGATCAGCTTCAGCCCGCTGCCGCGCGGCGGCACGCCGGGCGGTTCGGGGAAAGAGCGGAAGCTGTCGCTGTCCTTATCGTAAAAGGCCACATCGCCGGACGCGGTGCCGGCCCACACCCGCCCCTTGCCGTCGACGCCGAGCGCCAGGATGAAATCGCCCGGCAGCGAGGCGGGGTCATCCTCGCGGTGGACGAAGCTCTTGAAGCGCTGGCCGTCGAAACGGGCCAGCCCGCCTTGGGTCGTGCCGACCCAGATATAGCCCTCGGCATCCTGCAGCAGCGCCGACACGTTGGGATGGGGCATACCGTTTTCGCTGCCCAGGCGGGTGAAAACGGTCGTGCGCAGGTGATCCCAGCTTTCCGCCGAAGCCCCGCCCGCCGTCGCCAGGATCACCAGGAAAAGAAACGACCGAAGAAATCCCCGCACGGTTCCTCGCCGATCCGCAAAGAATTAAACCGTAACACTGCTCAAGGCAGTGGCCAACCTTGACACAGGCTGCCCGCCGACCCAAAGTTCGGCACGATTTATTACCCTTTGGTCTCCGCATGAAAAACCACCGTATCGCGGTCATCGGCCTGGGCTATGTCGGCCTGCCTTTGGCCGTCGCCCTGGCCCGCCATTTTCCCGTCATCGGGTTCGACATCAAGGACGAGCGCATCGCCGAGCTGTCGGACGGACATGACCGCACCGGCGAGGTTGCCGACAGCGCCCTGCGCGCCAGCAGCATCACCCTGACCTCCGACGCCGCCGACCTCAAGGGTACGGACGTCTATATCGTCACGGTGCCGACCCCGGTGACCGCGGACAACAAGCCCGATCTGTCGCCGCTCTATTCGGCCTGCAAGACCGTGGGGGCGGCGCTGGCCAAAGGCGCCATCGTGGTGTTCGAAAGCACCGTCTATCCCGGTCTGACCGAGGACATCTGCGGCCCCGCCCTGGAAAAGGCTTCGGGCCTCAAGGCCGGCAGCGACTTCTTTCTCGGCTACAGCCCCGAGCGCATCAATCCGGGCGACCATGTCCACCGCGTCGAGAAGATCGTCAAGGTCATCGCCGGCCAGACGCCGGAAGTCACCGAAGTCCTGGCGACCATCTATGGCTCGATGACCGAGGCCGGCGTGCACCGCGCCCGCTCCATCCAGGTGGCCGAGGCCGCCAAGGTGATCGAGAACGCCCAGCGCGACATCAATATCGCCTTCATCAATGAAGTGACGATGATCTGCCAGCGCCTCGGCCTGTCGGTGCATGACGTGCTGGACACGGCGGGCACCAAATGGAATTTCCTGCCGTTCCGTCCCGGCCTGGTCGGCGGACACTGCATCGGCGTCGATCCGTTCTATCTGGCCGAATGCGCCACCAATCTGGGCCATCACCCCGAAATCATCCTGGCCGGACGCAAGATCAACGACCAGATGGGCGACTTCATCGCCGACCGCATCACCGCGGGCTTAGGCGGCAAGCCGTCCGACATCCTGGTGCTGGGTCTGACCTTCAAGGAAAACGTGCCCGATCTGCGCAATACCAAGGTCGTCGATCTGATCGAGGGGCTGAAAAAGCGCGGTCATAGCGTCGTGGTGCACGACGTCATCGCCGACGCCGCCGAAGCGCGCCATGAATATGGGCTTGAGCTGCTGCATGATTTGTCGCGCGGCGGCTATGACGCGGTGGTCGGCGCGGTGGCGCACGAAGCCTATGCCACCCTGACGGACAGCGAATTCTCGCGCCTGGTCCGGCCGGGTGGCCTGGTCGCCGACATCAAGGGACAATGGCGCGCCCGCACGCTGCCGGACGGACTCAGCCGGTGGGAACTCTGACGCCCCCCAACCTGCTGTTCGTCACCAGCAATCGCCTGGGGGACGCCGTCCTCTCGTCCGGCGTGTTGGCCCATTTCGTCGAACGCCGGCCGGGACTGCGCGTCACCGTCGCCTGCGGCAGTCTGCCGGCGCCGCTGTTCGCCGACCTGCCGGGCCTCGAACGCGTCATTCCCATCGTCAAGGACAAGACCAAAAGCCGCTTCGGCCACTGGATCGATCTGTGGAGGGCGCTGCCCCGCCATCGCTGGAGCACGGTGATCGATCTGCGCAGCACCTTCTTCGCCTGGACGGTGCGGGCCGGCGAACGCCATGTCTCGCGCTTCGAGAAGCGGCACGAGCACCGCGTCGAGGAACTGGGCCGGCAATTCGGCATCGTCCCGCCGCCGGCACCCAAATTGTTCGTCTCGAAGGACCGCCAGGCCCGCATGGACCGGCTGGTCGATTCCCGCCCGATCCTGGCGGTCGGCCCCACCGCCAATTGGGGCGGCAAGCAATGGCCGGCCGAGCGCTTCGCCGAAACCGTGCGCCGCCTGACCGGCCCGCGCGGCATCCTGCCCGATGCCCGCGTCGCCGTGTTCGGCGCCGCCCATGAGCGCGAGGCGGCGACCGCCGTGCTGGCCGCGTCTCAAGATCCGCTCGATCTGATCGGCAGCGCCGACCTGCTCAATGTGTTCGCCTTGCTGCGCCGCTGTTCCCTGTTCGTCGGCAATGACAGCGGGCTGATGCATATGGCCGCCGCCGCCGGAACGCCCACCCTCGGCCTGTTCGGACCCAGCGCGGAATGGCGCTATCGCCCGTGGGGCGAGCGCACCGCCGTGGCGCGCACCCGGGAAACCCTGGAGGAACTGACCTCCGCCCCCGACTACGATTATCGCAGCCACCGGTCGCTGATGCTGAGCCTGACCGTCGACGACGTGGTCGAAGCGGCGGAAACATTGTGGCACCGCACCGGGGCTCTGGTTCGGCCGTAGCGTTTCCCACCCGCCCTATCCCGTGCTAGCGTTTTGCCGATGCTATGGGGATGGGACGGAAAATAATGAGGAAATTTGCGATTCTCGGGGCGAGCCTGCTGGCTTTGTCCGGCATGGCGGCCCAGGCCGGCGACGATGCGCGCTGGCGCCAGGAGGCCGCCGCCGTCGAGATCGTGCGCGACAATTGGGGCATCGCCCATGTCACCGGCAGGACCGATTCCGACGCGGTGTTCGGCATGATCTACGCGCAGGCCGAGGATGATTTCTTCCGGGTCGAACGCAATTACCTGGTCAGTCTCGGTTGGCTGGCCAAGGCCGAGGGCGAAAGCGCCATCTGGAGCGACGTGCGCCAGCGCCTGTTCGTCGATGTCGAGGATCTGAAGCGCCAATACAAGACCAGCCCGGCCTGGCTGAAAAGCCTGATGGATGCCTGGGCCGACGGGCTCAATTACTACCTCGCCACCCATCCCGACACCCACCCGCAGGTGATCACCCGGTTCGAGCCCTGGATGGCCCTGTCCTTCACCGAAGGCAGCATCGGCGGCGACATCGAAAGCGTCGCGCTCGACAAGCTGGAGACCTTCTACACCAACCGGCCGGTTCCGCCCGTACCGAAGCCGTACAATCCCGGCGGTTCGAACGGCTTCGCCATCGCCCCGGCCAATTCAGCCAGCGGCCATGCGCTGCTGCTGATCAACCCGCACACCTCCTTCTATTTCCGCTCGGAACTGCAGGTGACCAGCGGCGAGGGCCTGAACGCCTATGGCGCGGTGACCTGGGGCCAGTTCTTCATCTATCAGGGCTTCAACCAGCATAATGGCTGGATGCACACCTCCTATGGCGGCGATGCCATCGACGAATTCGCCGAGACGGTGAGCCAGCGGCCGGACGGGATCTATTACCGCTATGGCGCCGAGTGGAAGAAGCTGCGCGCCGAGACGATCACCGTGCCGTGGAAGAAGACGGATGGCACGCTGGGCTATCGCGAGGTCACCGTCTATCACAGCAGCCACGGCCCGATCGTGCGCGCCGAAGGCGGCAAATGGATCGCCTTCAAGATCCTGCAGACGCCGGTGCCGGCTTTGTCGCAGTCCTATCTGCGCACCAAGACCCACGATTATGCCGGCTTCTACAAAACCCAGGAGATGCGCACCGACACCTCCAACAACACGGTCTATGCCGATGCCGACGGAACCATCGCCTATTTCCACGGCAACTTCGTTCCCAAGCGCGACCCCCGCTTCGATTACACCCATGTCGTCGATGGCAGCAATCCGGCCACCGACTGGCAGGGACCGGAAAAGCTCGAAAACACCATCATGGTGAAGAACCCCAAGGTCGGCTGGGTGATGAACACCAATAATTGGCCCTTCACCGCCGCCGGGCCGGACAGCCCGAAGCAGGAGAATTATCCGCGCTATATGTGGAGCGTCGGCGAGAACCCGCGCGGGCACCATGCGGTCGAGGTGCTGACCGGCAAGCACGACTTCACCTTGGACAGCCTGATCGCCGCCGCCTACGACCCGCATCTGACCGGCTTCGACGGCCTGATCCCGCCGCTGGTGGCGGCTTATGATGCCCTGCCGGAAACCGATCCGCGCAAGGCCGCGCTGAAGGACCCGATCGCAGCTCTGCGCGGCTGGGACCACCGCACCGGCGTCGATTCGGTCCCCACCGCGCTGGCGATCTATTGGGGCAACGAGCTGATCGACCGCAAATCGCTGGATGCCGCCGAGGCCGACGAGCCGGTGTTCGACTATCTCACCGACAAGCTGACCGACGCCGACCGGCTGGATTCGCTGACCGCCGCTGTGGCCAGGCTGACCGCGGATTTCGGCAGCTGGAATACGCCCTGGGGCCAGATCAACCGGTTCCAGCGCCGCACCGACGACATCGTCCAGCCCTTCGACGATTCCGCCCCCAGCCTGCCGATCGGTTTCGCGCCGTCGCGCTGGGGCGCCCTGGCCTCGTTCGACATGAAGAAACCGCATCTGACCAGGAAGATCTATGGCGCGGTCGGCAACAGCTTCGTCGCCGTGGTCGAGTTCGGTCCGCAGATCCATGCCAAGGCTCTGATGAGCGGCGGCGAGAGCGGCAACCCTTCGTCGAAGCATTTCGGCGATCAGTCGGAAATCTATAGCAAAGGCCAATTCCGCGACGTGCTGTTCTACCGACCCGACGTGCTGGCCCACGCCGAGCGTACCTACCATCCGGGAGAGTGAAGACGACCATGAAAAACAAGATCCTCAGCACCGTTGCGCTCGCCGCGTTATTCGCGGCTTCGGCCTCCTTCGCCGCCGACAAGCCGGCGGACAAGCCCGACGACAAGGCGGAGTCCGGCAAGGGCTGGACCCGCGCCCATTACTTCACTCCCGAGGAAAAGATCACCGAGGGCAGCGTCGTCACCAATCACCAGCAGGTGAATTACAAGGCGGTGACCGGCACCCTGGTCGTGCATGCCAAGGGCTGGGAAGACACCCCGGTCAAGGCCCAGGGCGGCGACGACAAGACCGAGGACAAGGCCTCGGCCGAAGCCTCGATGTTCTATGTCGCCTATTTCAAGAAGGATGCCCGTGCCGAGAACCGCCCCGTAACCTTCATCTATAATGGCGGACCGGGCTCGGCGTCCCTGTGGCTGCATATGGGCGCCTTCGGCCCGCGCCGCATCGTCACCAATACCGACCAGCATATGGCCGCCGCGCCCTACAAGGTGGCGCCCAATGACGAGAGCCTGCTCGATGCTTCGGACCTGGTGTTCATCGACGCGCCCGGCGCCGGCTTCTCGCGCATCGCCGGCCCGGACAAGGAAAAGGCCTTCTGGGGCATCGACGCCGATGGCCATGCCTTCGCCGAATTCATCACCGAGTTCCTGAACAAATATGGCCGCTGGCAGTCGCCGAAATTCCTGTTCGGCGAAAGCTATGGCACCACCCGCTCGGCCGTGCTGGTCAATATGCTGGAACAGCGCGCCATCGACGTGAATGGCGTGATGCTGCTCAGCCAGATCCTCGCCTTCGATCTTTCGCCCGACACGCCCTATTTCAATCCGGGCGTCGACCAGGCCTATGAGACCAGCCTGCCGACCTATGCGGCGACCGCCTGGTATCACAAGAAGCTGCCGGATCAGCCGAAAGACCTGAAGAGCTTCCTCGACGAGGTCGAGAAGTTCGCCCTGGGCGATTACGCGCTGGCCCTGAACAAGGGCGCCGACCTGCCGGAGGCCGAGCGCAATGCGGTGGCCGAGAAACTGCACAAATATACCGGCCTGCCGGTCGACTACATCAAGAAGGCCGATTTGCGCATTTCCGGCGGCGAGTTCACCAAGACCCTGCAGGACGACAAGGACACCACCACGGGCCGCATCGACACCCGCTTCTCGGGCCCAAATCTCGACAGCCTCAGCAAGGAAGCCGATTACGATCCCTTCATCTCGGCTATTGGTGCCGCCTATATCGCCGGCTTCAACGATTATGCCCGCAAGGACCTGAAATGGGGCGACGAGCGCCGCTTCCAGCTGTTCGCGCCCGTGGGCAAATATTGGAGCTTCCAGCACGTCCCGCCGGGGGCCGACCAGGCGCCGTGGCAGTCGCCCAACGTGATGGTCGACCTCGCCACCGCGATGAAGACCAATCCCAAGCTCAAAGTGCAGCTGAATGTCGGCTATTTCGACCTGGCGACCCCCTTCTTCGAAGGCGTCTACGAGATGAAGCACCTGCCGATCCCGGCCCGCCTGCAGGCGAACATCGACTATAAATTCTACGAGTCCGGCCACATGGTCTACGCCGCCGAGCCGTCGCTGAAGCAGCTGCACGACAATGCGGCCGAGTTCATCAAGAACGCCAGCACGCCGGCGCCATAACCGACATTCAACTTTCATTTGCATTTCATTGACAGCGTTTCAATTATTTGGAACGCTGTCTTTTTTGTATCCGGGTGGGAAATGACTACGACCAGCGCCTCCATTGTCCAAATCTCGTCGGGCTCAAACACTGTTTCGCCGTTAGCAATCAATAATAATGGGCAGGTTCTGCTCGTCACATCCCATTTAAATTCCACTGAGGCCTCGGCCTCGACGGTCGATTTTTCTCTATGGCAGAACGGCACGACGACCGATATCGGAACCTTTAGTGGCGAATATTTGGCCGGCGCGCTCAACGATTCGGGGACGGTCATCTTAAGGATCGCCGTCTTCGCCAATAGCGGCATCGGCACCCTCTCCTCCTATGTCTGGCAAAACGGGACCGCGAGCCAGGCCGGCACTTTCGAGGGCAACACCCCCCAATTCATGGCCCTCGACAACAGCAACCGGATCTATGGGAACAGCGTGGGCTCCGGCCTGGCTCCGAATTTCGTCTATCAGAACGGCGCTTTCACGCCCCTCAACGCCAATTTGACGCTCTCCGGCCTTACCCAGCCTCTGCAAATCACCGCCACCAACGCCCAGGGCGATCTGGTCGGGGTCGGCAGCACCGGCCCGGCGACCGCCGATCTGTGGAAGAACGGCCAGTTCACTAATCTCGGCGATACGGGCAGCAATTACGTTTCGGCCATTCCGCGCGCGATCAATGCCAGCGACGAGGTGGTCGGCAACGAGCAGAGCGCCTATGGCATCTCGCCCGGCCCCGCCTTCCTGTGGCGCAACGGCAAGATGATCGAGCTCGCCACCTTCAATTCCGCCTATACCTACAATTACGCGGTGGCGATCAACGACCAGGGGCTGATCGTCGGCTCGACCAGCTCGACCTATTCCAGCAGCACTCCGGTGCTGTGGCAGAACGACACCATCACCGATCTCAACAGCCTGCTGCCGGCCAATTCGGGCTGGGTGCTGGAGACGGTGACCGGGATCAACGACCATAACCAGATCGTCGGAATCGGCACCTATAACGGAACGACCGCCGCCTACGAGCTGACCCTGCCGACCCTGACCTATTCCGCCGCGACGGTGGCCAGCGAGCAGAGCAAGGGGCTGGTCTCTTCGGTCACCGCCGTCAACGACAGCGCCGCCAACGTGTCGGCCAATCTCGACACGCTGCAGCAGGTCGCCTCGGCCGGCGAGCTGGGAACCATCACCCTGACCGACAGCGGCACGCCGGCTCTAACCCTATCGGTCGCCCAGATCACGAGCGACGCCGCCGTGCTGAAGGCGATCTCCGGTCCCTACACTCTGGCCGTCACCGACACCGCCGCCAATGTCGCGGCCGATCTCGACAGCCTGCAGGCCCTGGTGACGGCCAAGACCCTGTCGTCGATCACTCTCACCGACAGCGGCATCCCCACACTCTCCCTCACGGCGGCGCAATTGTCCGCCGATGCCGGAGCGCTGGCCGATATTTCCGGCAATTACACGATCAGCGTGACGGCCCCTGCCTCGGGCAGCACCTCGATCGCCGGCATTGCCGGCCATGGCACGGTGATTTCGTTCAGCGGCACGGCGGCCAGCTACACCATCGCGGCGTCGGGCGACGGCTCCTCGCTGACGGTCGGTTCGGACCATCTGAGCAACGTCACCGCCCTGCAATTCTCGGATCATTTGCTGTTCGTCGCCAGCACCACCCCGGCAACGGCGGGCGCGGTTTCCTCGGCGGAGGTGGCCAACCTCTATGCCGGCGTCTTCGCCCGCACGCCGGACACCCCCGGCCTGGCCTATTACGAGGCCCAGGCGGCAGCCAATCCGAGCCGGACCATCACCAGCTTCGCCGAGAGCTTCCTGTCATCACCGGAATATACCAATGCGCACAGCTACGCGCAGACCCCGGCCGGCGACGCCCAGTTCATCACCGACACCTATCAGAACCTGCTGCACCGCGCCCCGGGCAGCACCGACGTCGCCTGGTACCAGGCCAACGTCATCAACCCGATC
>JAJPHO010000117.1 GCA_021325215.1 Alphaproteobacteria bacterium | reverse complement strand
GCAGCCTCCTTCACGGCCTTGACCACCTTTTCGGCGGCATCGGCCAGATTGTCGGCGGCAATGATCGGCAGACCCGATTGCGCCATGATTTTCTTACCCAGTTCGACGTTGGTGCCCTCGAGGCGGACCACCAGCGGAACGTTCAAGCTGACTTCGCGGGCCGCGGCGACCACGCCTTCGGCGATGACGTCGCAGCGCATGATGCCGCCGAAGATGTTGACCAGGATGCCTTCGACATTCGGGTCCGACAGGATCAGCTTGAAGGCGGTGGTGACGCGCTCCTTGGTGGCGCCGCCGCCGACGTCGAGGAAGTTGGCCGGCTCGGAGCCGTACAGCTTGATGATGTCCATGGTGGCCATCGCCAGGCCGGCGCCGTTCACCATGCAGCCGATCTTGCCGTCGAGCTTGACGTAGTTGAGGCTGTGACGGGCGGCTTCGAGCTCGGACGGATCTTCTTCCGACTCGTCGCGCAGCTCTTCGATGTCCTTGTGACGGAACAGCGCGTTGTCGTCGAAATTGACCTTGGCGTCGAGGGCGATCACGTCACCCGAACCGGTCACGACCAGCGGATTGATTTCGACGATCGAGCAATCGAGGTCGATGAAGGCCTTGTACAGCGCGCCGATGAACTTGACGGCGGTGTTGACCTGCTTGCCTTCCAGGCCCAGGCCGAAGGCGATTTCGCGGCCATGATACTGCTGGAAGCCGGTCACCGGATCGATGGCGACCTTGAGGATCTTCTCGGGGTGCGACGCGGCGACCTCTTCGATCTCCATGCCGCCCTCGGTCGAGGCCATGATGGTGACGCGCGACGTGGCGCGGTCGACCAGCATGCCGAGATACAGCTCGCGCTTGATGTCGCAGCCTTCCTCGATGTAGACGCGCTTGACTTCCTTGCCGGCCGGACCGGTCTGATGGGTCACCAGGACCTGGCCCAGCATGCCCTTGGTGTTCTCGCGCACGGCCTCGACGGACTTGACGACGCGGACGCCGCCACCCTCGGACTCGCGGCCCTTGAACTTGCCCTTGCCACGGCCGCCGGCATGGATCTGCGACTTGACGACCCAGACCGGGCCGCCCAGTTCCTTGGCGACATGCTCGGCTTCGTCAGGGGTGTAGGCAACGCCACCCTTCAGCGTGGCGACGCCGTATTTGGCCAGAAGCTTCTTGGCCTGGTACTCATGGATATTCATCAGGAAACTCCCCTGAAATGTAAAATGCCGAATCCCCGGGCCGCGGCCCGGGGATAATCCGCCAGAAGCGAATTACTTAGGCATCAATTCCTTCGACTTGGCGATCAATCCGCGCACGCTGTCGACCGACTTGCCGAACTCGGCCTTCTCGGCGGCGTCCAGCTCGATCTCGACGATCTTCTCGACGCCGTTGGCGCCCAGAACCACCGGCACGCCGACATAGATACCGTCGAGGCCATAGGCGCCGTCGACCCAGGCGGCGACGGGCAGAACGCGGCGCTTGTCCTTCAGATAGCTTTCGGCCATCAGAACGGCGGCGGCGGCCGGCGCGTAGAACGCGGAACCGGTCTTCAGCAGACCGACGATCTCGGCGCCGCCGTCACGGGTGCGCTGAACGATCTGGTCGAGCTTTTCCTGGGTGGTCCAGCCGGCCTTGACCAGGTCGGGCAGCGGAATGCCGGCGACGGTCGAATAGCGGGTCAAGGGAACCATGGTGTCGCCGTGGCCGCCCAGCACGAAGGCGGTGACGTCCTCGACCGACACGTTGAATTCTTCGGACAGGAAGTAGCGGAAGCGCGCGCTGTCCAGCACGCCGGCCATGCCGACCACCTTCTTGTGCGGCAGGCCCGAGGCCTCGCGCAGCACCCACACCATGGCGTCGAGCGGGTTGGTGATGCAGATCACGAAGGCGTTCGGAGCGTACTTCTTGATGCCGGCGCCGACCTGGGTCATCACGCCGGCGTTCACGCCGATCAGGTCGTCGCGGCTCATGCCCGGCTTACGCGGGATGCCGGCGGTGACGATGATGACGTCGGCGTCTTTGATGACCGAATAGTCGCTGCCGCCGCTGTAACGGGCGTCGACGCCCTCGACCGGTGTGCTCTCGGCGATATCGAGCGCCTTGCCCTGGGGAATGCCGTCGGCGATGTCGAACAGGACGACGTCGCCCAGCTCCTTCAAACCGATCAGGTGGGCCAGGGTGCCGCCAATGTTGCCGGAACCGATGAGTGCGATTTTCTTGCGGGCCATGGGAATGCCTCTCGAGTGGAGAAATTCAGGAAGGGGGCGGGCTTTTGGTAGACCTTTTTCGACAACAGGGCAAGGGGGGAAACCCTCGCCAGGGCTGCCTCAGCGTTGCTTCTGCCGCATGGCAGCAACCCGAAAATCCAGACTGGTGACGCCTTGGGACCTATACGATGCCTGCGCTCCGCTCCGGCAGGCTCAAGCGCCGCTCGGGCTTACTGGCGCACCGGGGGAGGTTGACCAGGAAGCTGGAAAGTCGGGGGCAGCGGCTCCTTGCGGCCCATCGACGATGCCAGTTCGTCAATTTCCTTAATGCGGGCCTCAAGATAGCCCTTCATGTCATTGTCGATACGTGACAATGCCATGAACATCTCCTTGGCCCGCTGCGGGGCGATCAGCTGCTTCATGGCGGCCTGGCCGAGGCGGGCCTTGGCGGCTTCCGGCTGGGTCAGCAGCAGCAGGCTGAGACCGGCGCGGTTGGGCCACGACTTGATGATGGCGTACATGTCGTTCGGCGCCATGCCGGACAAGAGCAGCTTGAGGCTCTGAAGATCGTTCTTCAGCACGGCGTGATGCATCACCGTATTGCCGTCGACATCCTGCTGCAGCAGCAGGGTCAGCAGCGGATTGCACGGCGCCGGCGAATTCTTCGAGACCACGACGTCCTGGCGCAGCATCTCGCCGCGCTGGGAAACCTTGATCACCAGATTGTCGTTGTAGAGCAGGCTGGTGATCTTGGTCATATGGGCGGGCTTGCCGGCGAACAGCGCCTTGAACAGCACGCCTTCACCCTGCCTGTCGCGGCGCAGCAGCATGCGCGCCAGATGCTGCTGGGAAAAGCTCTTGCGGGTCGACGCGTCGGGCGCCGGCATGGTGTTGACGGTTTCCGCCGTATTGTTGATCAAAAGCTTGATCAGATCGTCGAACATCGCGTGGTTGGCGATGGTGATCAGCTTGAAGAAGGCGGTGCCGCCGGTCTGCACGTCGACATATTCGAAGAACAGGCGGCAGGTGGCGGCGCGCAGCGTGATGTCGGCCTGCGGCTGAACCGCTTGGTGCAGCACGTGCTGGGACAGGGCGCCCTTGTTGTTTTCGATGTCGCTGGTGAAGATCATCGACATCAGGTGATGGCGCTCGACCTGGTCCTTGGCGCGGATATTGACCGCGTTCTCGACATTCTCGATCGACAGATGCTTGGTCTGGATCAGCGCGTTCAGCGACTGCCAGCGCGGCTCCGGCAGCAGCATCTTGGTCAGCGGCGAAACGCCTTCGCGATTGCGCTTGGAGAAGTCGATGTCCATCGACAGCAGCGTGCGGGCGATCTTCAGCGTCGCCGCGCCTTCATGCTGGCGCAGCGTGTCGGCCAGATAGTGCCAGATGCCGTTGCCGTCCTTGTCCTCGATATTGAGGAAATCATAGATGCGCGATTGCTGGCCGTTGTCGGTCCAGTGCTGGATCATCGTGTCGAAGATCGCAGCGGACTCCATCACGTCGTTATTGGCGAGGCGGAACTGAAGGTAGCTCTGGCCGTCATCGCCGCGCGCGGCGAACAGACGGTCGGAATTGTCCTGGAATTTCATCCATTGCACGAAGAAATAGCTGAAGCGCCCGCCCGACATCTTGGCTTGGCGCGCCAGAATGTCCCCATGCAATTCGGCGACTTTGACCATCAAAGGACTGCCCCACACACCTTCATTTCGCAAACCCTATCACGGAAGATGGGATTGCGTAAGGTAATCAACGGATTGCATCTCCATCAGCCGGCTCACCGTGCGGTGAAACTCGAAGGAGCCGTCGCCGGTCGGATAGAGCGCTTCGGGTGGCGCCTCGGCTGAACAGAGGAAGGTTACTTTGTGCTCGTAAAGCGCGTCGATCAAGGTGACGAAGCGCTTGGCGCTGTCCCGGTTGGCCGGCGACAGCAGCGGCACTTCGTCGAGGATCAGGGTGTGGTAATGGGTGGCCAGGGCGAGATAGTCGGCGGGACCGAAGAAGCCGCCGCACAATTCGCCGAAAGTGAACCGGGCCACGCCGTCGGCCGCCAGGGGCACCGCCCAATTGCGGCCCAGCACGGTTAGCTGCTCGGCCTTGCCGGCCTTGCCGCCGGTCAGCTGGGTGAAGGATTGGTCGAGTTTCGCCCGGGCGCCGTCCAGCGGGGTGAAATAGACCTGCATGCCCTTCTTGCGGCCCAGCCGGTAATCGCGCGAGCTGTCGAGCTGCAGCAGATCGAGGCGCTGTTCGATTTCCTTGATGAAGGGCAGGAAGCGGTCGCGTTGCAGCCCGTCCTTGTAGAGCTCGTCCGGTGCCCGGTTCGAGGTGGTCACCACCACCACGCCGAGCTGGAACAGGGCGTCGAACAGGCGGCCGAGGATCATCGCGTCGGCGATGTCGGTAACCTGCAATTCGTCGAAGCAGAGCAGCCAGTTCTTCTGCGCCACTTCACGGGCGATATCGGGGATCAGGCTTTCGCGGGAAGCGTCGCTGTCGCGCTGCCAGGCGAAGATCGAGGCATGGATTTCCTGCATGAAGGCATGAAAATGGACACGCCTCTTCTTCTCGACGGCGACGGCGGAGAAGAACAAATCCATGAGCATGGACTTGCCGCGCCCGACATCGCCGAAGATGTACAGACCCTGCTTGGCGGTCGCGTCGCCCTCGGCGTCACCGGATTTCCATTGCAGGGTCCTGGGCGAGCGCGCGCCGAAACCGAAGCGGGACAGCCAGCCTTGCTCTCCCTGCTCGGGGCGGTAGGCGGCCAGCGCTTTCGCGAGGCTGGCCAGCTTTTCCACCGCGAGGGCCTGGGCGCTGTCTGGTTTGATTCTGCCTTGGGAGAGGAGGTCTCGGTACTGTTCTAGGACACTGGGCTGGGACATCAACCGTCTGCTGTGATCTTGGCGATGAGTTCTGCGAGGGTTGCCTCTGCCATGTCGTTGTCGACCTGGCAAGTCCCCGCCGCCTCATGGCCGCCCCCACCATATTTCAGGGCTAGCGATCCGACGTTGGTCTTCGAGCTGCGATTGAGGATCGATTTACCCATGGCGAACACGGTGTTCTGCTGCTTCACGCCCCACAGGACATGGATCGAAATGTTGGTCTCGGGGAACAGGGCGTAGGGCATGAACCGGTTGCCGACGAAGATGGTCTCTTCCTTGCGCAGATCGAGGACGAGAAGGTTCTTGTGGACCTTGGCGCAGCGGCGCAGCTGCTCCTTGAACTTTTCCTCATGCTCGAAATAGAGGTCGACGCGTTCCTTGACGTCGGGCAGGGCCAGGATCTGCTCGACCGTGTGGTCGTGGCAGTAATCGATCAGGTCCATCATCAGCTGATAGTTCGAGACGCGGAACTCGCGGAAACGGCCCAGGCCGGTGCGGGCGTCCATCAGGAAGTTCAGCAGCGCCCAGCCGGTCGGGGCCAGGATCTCGTCGCGCGAATATTGCGCGGAATCGCCCTGGTCGACGGCGATCATCATGCTGGTGAAGAAGGGCGGGAAGATGTCCTCGCCGCCGTAATAATTATAAACGACGCGGGCCGCCGACGGGGCCTCCGCCTCGAGGATGTGATTCGCCTTCGAGCCGACCCGGATACTCTCGGACAGGTGGTGGTCGAACGCCAGGTGGACGCCGTCGACATAGGGCAGGTTGGTGGTGATGTCCCGGTCGGTGATGGTGATGGCACCATCCTGCATGTCCTTGGGATGCACGAACTTGATGTCGTCGATCATTTCGAGGTGCTTGAGCAGCACGGCGCAGACCAGACCATCGAAATCGCTGCGGGTTACAAGACGGAATTTCTGAGTGTTCGTCATGACTTTTCCCCCTTCCCGAGAAATTTTCCCGGCTATCGGAGCATAGCGTCGCGGGGCCGTCGACAACAAGACCCCGCTCCGTTAAGTTTGACCGATAATGAAAAACCTGCCCCTCCGTCCCCTCCTGCTGCTCGGGCTCGAACTCGTCTCGGTTCTGGGGCTGTCCGCCTGCGCAGCCGAGAAGCCGTTCGTCACGACCGACTACCGCTTCCATCAGCGGGGGATCGTGGTCGCCTGCTTCAACGAGGAAAACGCCACCGTCGCCGATGCGGTGAAGGTGGCCGAGGAAGTCTGCCGCCAGTACGACCGCACGGCGCAGGTGCAGCTGATCCAGCCCTATCAATGCAGCTGGTCCGCCCCGACCCAGGTGACCATGAGCTGCGTGGCGCGGCCGGGCGAAAATCCCGGCCCGATCCTCCAGCATGGCGCGCCGATGCGGCATGATACGCCCCTGCCGGCGTGGTGAGAGCGCGCCCGCCCGCAAATCCGCCCCGGCGGCGCATCTGCGGCGTCACTGCGCTGCTCGAATCCTCACGTAGCGCCGCTACGCTCCGGTTCTGCGCTGCTCGTTCCTGGCATCTGCACCACCGGGACAAATTTTCGGGCAGGCGCCCGAGCTGAATGAATTGTGAGTTATCGAAATGAGTTCTCTACTGAGCCGGCTGCGCAGCCGGCCGCTGTCCTTTGCCGAATTCGTCGTGATGATGGCGGCCTCGATGTCGCTCTACGCCATGGCCATCGACACCATGCTGCCGGCCCTGCCGGCGATGGGGCGGAGTTTCGCGGTCAGCGACGATAATCAGCTTCAGTTCGTCATCACTTTGTTCATGGCGGGCGGCGGCTTCGGCCAGGTGCTCTATGGGCCGCTGGCCGACCGCTTCGGGCGCCGCCCGGTGCTGCTGCTGGGCATGGGCCTCTATGGCTGCGTGGCGCTGATGGCGGCGGCGGCGACCAGCATCGACATGTTGCTGGGGCTGCGGCTGTTGCAGGGCCTGGTGGCGGCGGCGGTCAGCGTGATCCCGAAATCGATCGTGCGCGACCGCCATGCCGGCGCGCAGATGGCCAAGGTCATGTCGATCACCTTCATCATCTTCCTGATCGTCCCGGTGATCGCGCCGACCGTCGGCCAGGCCTTGCTGCTGGTCATGCCATGGCGCGGCATCTTCGTGGTGCTATCCTGCGCGGCCTGCGTGGTCGCGGCCTGGATCGCGCTGCGCCTGCCCGAGACGCTGAACCCCGACCACCGCCGCAGCCTGCATCCGATGCATATGCTGCGGGCGGCGGTGCAGGTGGTGACCGAGCGGACGTCGATCTTCTACACCCTGGCGACCAGCATGCTGATCGGCTCGCTGATGGCCTATATCAGCACCTTGCCGCAGATCTTCGCCGATTTCTTCCATCTGCCGAAGCTGATGCCGGCCATCTTCGCCCTGTGTGCCGGCACCATGGCGGTGACGTCGCTCTTCAATGCCCGCTTCGTCGAGAGACTCGGCATGCGCCGCGTCTCGCACGGCGCGCTGGTCGCCTTCGTCGTCGTCACCGCGATCCATTCGGCGGTGGCCGCGACCGGGCATGAAAGCCTGATCCTGTTCGGGGTGCTGCAGGCCGCCACCATGGGCTGTTTCGGTTTGGCGGCATCGAACTTCAACGCCATCGCCATGTTCCATATGGGCAGGATCGCCGGCAGCGCCTCCTCGGTGCAGGGACTGATCTCGCTGGTCGGCGGCGCGGTGGTCGGCTCCTATATCGGCCATCAATGGAACGGCCAGGTCACCTTCCTGCCGGTCGGCGCGCTGGTGTGCGGCGCCGCGGCGCTCAGCTTCATCGCCCTCGGCGAGCGGGGAAAGCTGTTCTTCGATCCCCCGCACGAGCATCACGGCGCGGGGACCGAAGCGCCGTCGGCGGGACACTGACCACTAAAGCGTGTAAAGGCATTTGGCAGCATGTCCGTTTTGCGGCATGTTGGTCCCGCGGAGGGGGCAGGACGCCGCGAGGACCGAGATGACGCAGCTGAGTGCTTCCCGTCTTTCCCATGTGTCGGCCGGACGAACGAGAATTGTGAGCGGCGGTATCGTAGTACTGCTGCATATCCTGGTCGCCCTGGCCCTTCTTCTTCATTTGAAGGCGGCAAAGCAGCCCGCGCTGCCCTCCCGATCCATGCTTCTGATGAGTCTGAAGCCTGCCGCGCCGGCCGCGGAGATGAAGGCCATCGCTCCGACCCGAAGCTTTGCGCCGCCGGCGGTCAGTTTGACATCTCCCCTGATCAGCGTTTCGCCCCGCGGCATCACGGTTCCCGAAACGGTGCCAGCGATCTCTGGTTCGGGCGCGGCGCCGTCCGAGCGCAAGACCTCCAAGGATCTCTTCTCCGACGAGAAGAAGGAGGCGTTCAAACGCTTCTTCAAGGAACAGGCGATCGAGGATCGGCGCGAAAATGCCAAAGCGGCTGGCCATCGCTCCGGCTGCGATCTGTTCCGCAAGCCGGGAGAGCTGGCTCAGCCGGACGAGCAGACCTCCAACGGGATTCCCAGAAACTTCGTTCCCGCCTTCGGGGTCGGTATCCATGCGCCCGAGGATGGAAAGGCCTATATGGAGCCCTGCAATTGATAAGAAAACGGCCGGGAATGACCCGGCCGTTTCTTTTCGGTCCATCAATTCAAGGATTATAGGCGGCGCTCGGCCATCTTTTCCTTGATGCTGGCGATCGCCTTGGCGGGGTTCAAGCCCTTCGGGCAGGTCGTCGTGCAGTTCATGATGGTGTGGCAGCGATAGAGCTTGAAGGGATCTTCAAGCGCGTCCAGGCGCTCGCCGGTGTGATCGTCGCGGCTGTCGTGAATCCAGCGCGCCGCCTGCAGCAGCACGGCCGGGCCGAGATAGCGGTCGCCGTTCCACCAATAGCTCGGGCACGAGGTCTGGCAGCAGAAGCACAGGATGCACTCCCACAGGCCGTCCAGCTTGGCGCGGTCCTCGGGGCTCTGGCGCTGCTCGGTGTCGGGCGGCAGCGGGGTCTCGGTCTGCAGCCAGGGCTCGATCGAGGCCAGCTGGGCATAGGGCATGGTGAGATCGGGAACCAGGTCCTTGACCACCGGCATGGACGGCAGCGGGTAGATCTTGACCTCGCCCTTGATGTCCTCGATCGGCTTCAGGCACGCCAGCGTGTTCTGGCCGTCGATGTTCATCGCGCAGGAGCCGCAGATGCCCTCGCGGCAGGAGCGGCGGAAGGTCAGGCCGCTATCGACCTCGTTCTTGATCTTGATGATGGCGTCGAGAACCATCGGGCCGCAATCGTCGAGATCGATCTCGTACTTGTCGACACGCGGGTTTTCGCCCGAATCCGGATCATAGCGGTAGACCGCGAAGGTCTTGACGCGCTTGGCACCGGCCGGCGCCTTGTGGGTCTTGCCGGGGCCGATCTTGGAATTGGCGGGAAGGGAGAATTGAACCATGGTCTGTCCCCGATCTTAGTAAATGCGCGCCTTCGGCGGGATGTATTCGACTTCGTTGGTGAGCGTATAGGTATGGACCGGACGATAGTCCAGCCGCACCTTGCCCGCCTCGTCGATCCACGCGAGGGAGTGCTTCATCCAGTTCTGATCGTCGCGGTTCGGATAATCCTCGTGGGCATGCGCTCCGCGGCTTTCCTTGCGCGCTTCGGCCGAAACGATGGTGACCTTGGCGCAGGCCAGCAGATTGTCCAGCTCCAGCGCCTCGATCAGGTCCGAGTTCCACACCAGCGAGCGGTCCTCGATCTTGAGGTCCGGCATCTGGGCGGCCACGTCGTAGAGTTTCTCGACGCCCTCGGCCAGGGTCTTGTCGGTACGGAACACCGCCGCGTCGTTCTGCATGACCTTCTGCATGGCCAGGCGCAGCTCGGAGGTGCGCTTGGAACCATTGGCATTGCGGGTCTTGTCGAGACGGGCGACGCCGAAATCGCCGGCATCGGCGGGCAGCGGCTTGTGAGCCTCGCCCGGCTTCATCACTTCCTTGGCGCGGAGTGCTGCAGCACGGCCGAAGACGATCAGATCGAGCAGCGAGTTGGTGCCCAGGCGGTTGGCGCCGTGCACCGACACGCAGGCCGCTTCGCCGATGGCCATCAGGCCGGGGACGATGGCGTCCGGATTGTCCTTGGTCGGACGGATCACTTCGCCATGCAAATTGGTCGGCACGCCGCCCATATTGTAGTGCACGGTGGGCAGCACCGGGATCGGCTGCTTAGTGACGTCGACGCCGGCGAAGATCTTCGCCGTCTCGGAAATGCCCGGCAGGCGCAGTTCCAGCGTTTCGGCGCCGAGATGCTCCAGATGCAGGTAGATGTGGTCGCTGTCCTTGCCGACGCCGCGGCCATCGCGGATTTCCATGGTCATGGCGCGCGAAACGACGTCGCGCGACGCCAGGTCCTTGGCGGTCGGGGCATAGCGCTCCATGAAGCGATCGCCGGCCGAGTTGGTCAGGTATCCGCCTTCGCCGCGGGCACCCTCGGTGATAAGGCAGCCCGAGCCATAGATGCCGGTCGGGTGGAACTGCACGAATTCCATGTCCTGCAGCGCCAGGCCGGCGCGCGCCGCCATGCCCTGGCCGTCGCCGGTGCAGGT